>NZ_JANXUQ010000203.1 GCF_025356155.1 Rhodoferax sp.
GTTCATCCGCAACAACGGTGACCCCAAGGTGTCCATACAGATGGACATCCGCAATGCGGACACCACGCAAGCCCTGCCCGCCGAGCGCTCCATGGTGGCAGAGAATGTGCTCAAGGAACGCATCAAGTCATTTGGCTTTCGGGTCTGGTCAGCCGATGGTGATGTGAAAGCAGGCGCCAAAGTGCAGCCTTCCGATATCCAGATTCAGGGTGAGGTCAAAGTCAAGGTGTTGTCGGCCAAGCTGCCTGCATCGGGCTTGACGATCAGCAAGACTGCGCTGACCTCCTGGACCCTGAAGGCCATCGACAAAGCCAGCGGCGAAGAGGTTTACCTCAACACCGTTAACCCCACGGGCAAGAGCTGGGGTTCGGAAGATCTGGCTTTGGCAGAGATCGGCAAGCTGGTGGGGGACGAGTTCTCCAAGAACTTCTTCCTGGAGCACTTCAACTTCAATGCGCAAAAAGTCAACCTGAACGTTGCAGGCCTGCCGGACAAACAAAGTGCCAAGCTGTTGCTGCGTGAGCTGCGCGGCTTCCGCCAAGTGTTGGATGCCCAGCCGACGTCGGACTCCGGTCAGTACCAGTTGCAACTGGCCGATGGCAATGCCAGCGACATGATCAACGAAGGCGTTCTCAAGCCATTGAACACCAAGCTGGGCCAGGCATGTTTTGCATTGGCGGGGTCCAATGGCGGGGATGTAAATGTGAGCTTTTCGCCAGCGTGCCGCGAGTCGGCCATACGCGGCAAGCTCGACACGCTGCCGCCTGCTGGCCTGCAAAGTGCGCCGGGTGCGCGCGGCAAGCTGGTGAGCAAAACGACCTGAAGTTTCAACTACCCTCGATGGTGAAGCGGACGAACTCCGCGTCAGGCAGATCCACCGAGTGCCCAAAACCTATGCGGCCCGTGCCGCGCAACATGATTTCTTCTCGCCGCAGCAGCACTTCGGCCTCGTTGGCCATCACTACAAAAGTGCCATTGGTGCTCTGATCGATCAGAAAAAATTTGTCGCGCCGGCATTCGATGCGCGCATGCTGGCGTGACGCATTGCGGTCGGCGATGACCACTTCGCATTGGGCGTCACGGCCCAATACGATGGAGGTGTGCGCGTTGTCCACCACCCAAGAACGACCATGCGCAATATGCTCGAGGCGCAGTGCGACCGCCTTGCTGGTGTAGGCAAGAGACGATGTGGTCATGGTCAGCTCTTCGCCCCCCTGCCAGATCACCTCGCTGACACTTACCTCATCCCCCTTGCCCTTGACCGACAAGGCAGCGATATTGCGCGTAGATGCTTGCAACATCTTCGACATATTGGCCACAGTGCTGCCAGTCGTGATGATTTGCATGCCTCTGGCCAACCCCGCCATGCGGGCCGCCACATTGACGGTGTCACCAAAGACGTCATTGTTTTCTTCTATGACCGGCCCAAAATGAAAACCTATGCGCACACTGCGCTTGATCTGGGACACGGTGGGCAGGGCCATCACCTTATGGTGCATGTCGGTGGCGGCCAGGCAACCGCTGTCGGCACTGGGCAGCACGCACATGATTTCGTCGCCAATCGTCTTGATGAGCCGGCCGCCATACTTCAGCACCACGCTCTGCAGTACGACCAGGCACTCGTCAATCATCTGTTTTGCCGCGGCGTCCCCCAGGGTGTCATACAGCTTGGTGCTGCCCACGACGTCGGCAAACAACACGACCAGCATGGCCGTCGGACGCACAGGCAGAAGGTTTGCCAACCCAGCGGGCACGGTTTCACCAGGAGCGAAGTGGTTTGGATCAGTGGTGGCCATAGGCGTTTTGATTCTATAGGCTTTGGTCGGGTAGGCGCATTTTGCGCCACAGCAACCGGGGCCCATTCCCAAATGGGGCAACTTTTGCCACAATCCGATTTTTTGAGGGTGAAAACATGAAACTGCAACTCGCAATCGCGGCTATTCTGCTCACAACCGGCGCGGGCTATGCCAGCGCCCAGACGATGAAACCTGGCCTGTGGGAAATTGCAACGCAGATGCAGGGCGGCTCTGGTGAAATGGCCGATGCCATGGCCAAGGCGCAAAAAAGCATGGAGACCCTGCCCCCCGAGCAACGCAAGATGATGCAGGACATGATGGCAAAGCGCGGCATGCAAATGGGCGCCAACGGCGGTGGCGGCATGAGCGTCAAAATCTGCATGACGCAGGAAATGGTAGACCGCAACCAAGTGGCCAACCACCAGTCGTCGGGCAACCAAAACGATTGCACCCACACCAACAGCCCGCGCACCGGCAACTCCATGCAGTTCTCGTTCGTCTGCACCAAACCGCCCAGCACCGGCGAAGGCCGCGTCACCTTCACCAGCCCCGAGGTCTACAGTATGAAGATGGCAACGACCAGCACGGTCCACGGACAGCCTGCAAAAATGGAAATGCAGACAGACGGCCATTGGTTGGGCACCGATTGCGGAACTGTCAAACCCTTTGAGATGCCCAAGAAGCCGTAACTATGTGACAGTGGCGGGGTTACCCGCCGCATAGTCCCGTAATCCGAAGATCGCGCTACCGACCCGCACCATGGTGGAGCCGCTGGCGATGGCGGCCTCCAGATCACCGCTCATGCCCATGGACAAGGTATCCACCGGCATTCCTGCCTGCTTCATTTCATAAAATAGGGCTGTAGCCCTCGAAAACACTGCGTATGTTGCTATATAATTAGGAGCAGGCTCGGGGATACACATTAGCCCCCGCAATTGCAAACGGGGCAGCTCTGCCACCGCCTGTGCCAAGGCCATGGCGTCGGATGTGGGCACGCCCGACTTGCTGGCGCCACCATCTACATTGACCTGCACACACACCTGCAGCGGTGGCATATGCGCGGGTCGTTGCTCACTTAGGCGCTGTGCGATTTTCAAACGGTCAATCGTGTGGGCCCAGTCAAAGTGCTCGGCCACCAGCCGCGTCTTGTTGCTCTGGATGGGGCCTATGCAGTGCCACTCCAATGGCAAGTGGCGCAAGGCCTGGATTTTGTCCACAGCCTCCTGAATGTAGTTTTCGCCAAAAGCGGTCTGGCCGGCAGCATGGGCCTGTGCCACGGCACCTGCGCCGAAGGTCTTGGATACGGCCAGCAGAGTCACTGAACCGACTGGGCGATCGGCCAGTGCACAGGCCTGCGCAATTCGGGTTTGAACGCGGTGGAGATTCTCGGCAATCATGGTCATAATCAGTCTAGCGTAACAAACCCAGCCCTTATCGGAAGAGGACACCGTGGACATTACCCAACTCCTGGCCTTCAGCGTCAAAAACAAGGCGTCCGACTTGCACTTGTCGGCTGGCTTGCCGCCCATGATTCGCGTACACGGCGACGTGCGCCGCATCAACGTAGAGGCCCTGGACCACAAGCAGGTCCACGGCATGGTCTACGACATCATGAACGACGGACAGCGCAAGCACTACGAAGAATTTCTGGAGATCGACTTCTCGTTTGAGATCGACGGCCTGGCCCGCTTTCGTGTCAATGCCTTCAACCACAACCGCGGTGCAGGGGGGGTGTTCCGAACCATTCCTAGCAAGATTTTGTCACTGGAGCAGCTCAACGCACCCAAGATCTTTGGCGAGTTGGCCTTGAAGCCGCGCGGCATGGTGCTGGTGACCGGCCCTACGGGCTCGGGCAAATCGACCACGCTGGCCGCCATGGTCAACTACCTGAACGAGACCGAGTTCGGCCACATCCTGACCGTGGAAGACCCGATCGAATTTGTGCATGAGTCCAAGAAATGCCTGGTCAACCAGCGTGAAGTCGGGCCGCATACGCTGTCATTTGCCGCCGCGCTGCGCTCTGCACTGCGTGAAGATCCGGACTGTATTCTGGTCGGCGAAATGCGTGACTTGGAAACCATTCGCTTGGCGATGACGGCTGCAGAAACCGGCCACTTGGTGTTTGGCACCTTGCACACTTCCAGCGCCGCCAAGACGATTGACCGGATCATTGACGTGTTCCCGGCGGACGAAAAAGAAATGGTCCGCGCGATGTTGTCCGAATCGCTGCAGGCCGTGATTTCACAGACGCTGTGCAAGACCAAGGACGGCCAGGGCCGCGTCGCCGCGCACGAGATCATGCTGGGCACCAGCGCCATCCGCAACCTGATCCGCGAGGCCAAGGTCGCGCAGATGTACTCATCCATCCAAACGGGTAACAGCGTCGGCATGAAGACGCTGGACCAGGATCTTACGGAATTGGTGAAACGCAATGTCATCAGCGCCGCCGAGGCCCGCAGCAAAGCCAAGATCCCTGAAAACTTCCCCGGATGAACCTTACCCCCACGCTCCACCGCTGCGCGGGTCGCTGCCCTACTACCGGAGGGGTCGCTGCGCACCGGGGGCGAATTTGCCTTGGGGCGGCCCGGCGGCAAATTGTCCCTACCCCCCATTACTCGTAAGGAGGTGTTCTCATGGAACGCGATCAAGCCACGAAATTTATCAATGACCTGCTCAAGCTGATGGTCGGTCGCAATGGCAGCGATTTGTTCATCACGGGTGACTTTCCGCCGGCGATCAAGGTGGACGGCAAGGTGACCAAGGTGTCGCCGCAAGCACTGAATGCCACCCACACGCTGTCATTGGCACGTTCAATCATGAACGACAAGCAGGTGGCGGATTTTGAACGCACCAAGGAAAGTAATTTCGCTATCTCGCCCCCGGGCATTGGCCGCTTCCGTGTCAATGCGTTCATCCAGCAGGGCAAAGTCGGCATGGTGTTGCGGACGATTCCAACGATCCTGCCAACCATCGACGGCCTGGGCGTGCCGCAGGTTTTGAAAGAGATCTCCCAGTCCAAGCGCGGTCTTTGCATTCTGGTGGGTGCTACCGGCTCCGGCAAATCGACCACGCTGGCCGCAATGGTGGACTGGCGTAATGACAACTCGTATGGCCACATCATCACGATTGAGGACCCCGTCGAGTTTGTGCACATGCACAAGAACTGCGTGGTAACCCAGCGTGAGGTCGGGCTGGATACCGACAGTTGGGAAGCCGCACTGAAAAACACACTGCGCCAGGCCCCGGATGTGATTTTGATGGGCGAAATCCGCGACCGCGAAACGATGGAGCACGCCGTGGCCTTTGCCGAGACGGGCCACTTGTGCTTGGCAACGCTGCACGCCAACAGCGCCAACCAGGCACTGGACCGCATCATCAACTTCTTCCCCGAAGAGCGGCGCTCCCAGTTGCTGATGGATTTGTCGCTAAATCTGAAGGCCTTGGTATCCCAGCGCCTGATCCCCAAACAGGACGGCAAGGGCCGGGTGGCGGCGGTCGAGATCATGCTGAACTCCCCCCTCATTTCAGACCTCATCTTCAAGGGCGATGTGTCCGAGATCAAAGAGATCATGAAAAAGAGCCGCCAGGCCGGTATGCAGACCTTCGACCAGGCGCTGTTCGACATGTATGAGAAGAACATGATCACCTTCGAAGACGCGCTGCGCAACGCCGACTCCGTAAACGACCTGCGCCTGCAGATCAAGCTCAACAGCCAGCGTGCCAAGTCCAGCGACCTGAGCGCCGGGACTGAAAACTTCGCCATCATGTAATGTTGCCCCCACGCTCCGCATGGCGTGAACCTTGGAACGGGTCGGCGAAAAATGGCCCTTTCTTTGGAACAAAAAACTCTTATTCCCCATGTCATCCGCCAACGCCAAAACCTACGAAGCCTGCCCCGCCACCCGTGTCGCCTTTTTGGGCCTGGGCGTTATGGGTTATCCGATGGCCGGGCACCTCGCCCTGGCCGGGCACCAAGTCACGGTGTACAACCGAACTGCTAGTAAATCAATAGCATGGTGTGCAGATTTCACGAGGGCTGGCGGCACAATTGCCTCTAGCACTTATGCTGAAACACCGCGCCAGGCTGCCCTGCATGCCGACATCATCTTTTGCTGTGTAGGCAATGACGATGACCTGCGCTGCGTCGCGCTGGGGACCGAAGGTGCGTTTGCCGGCATGAAGCCTGGCGCTGTGTTTGTGGACCACACGACCGCATCGGCCAGCGTGGCGCGTGAACTCCATGCCCTGGCAGACGAGCTGGGCATTCACTTTGTCGATGCGCCGGTTTCCGGCGGACAGGCAGGTGCCCAAAACGGCATGCTGACCGTGATGTGCGGCGGTGAGCAGGCTGCGTTTGACAGGGTCCATGCGGTGGGCATGGCTTTCTCGCGCGCATTTACGCTGCTGGGGGAGAGCGGCGCGGGCCAATTAGCCAAGATGGTGAACCAGATCTGTATCGCCGGTTTGGTGCAGGGCCTGAGCGAGGCCATTGCTTTCGGCGAGTGCGCCGGCCTGGACATGAACCAGGTGCTGGATGTGATTGGCAAGGGAGCAGCCCAAAGCTGGCAAATGGACAACCGCGGCAAAACCATGGTGGCTGGCAAATTTGACTTCGGTTTTGCCGTCGACTGGATGCGCAAGGATCTGGGGCTGGTGCTGGGTGAAGCCAAGCGCAACGGCGCCCGTCTTCCAGTTACCGCCCTGGTAGACCAGTTTTACGCCGATGTGCAGGCCATGGGCGGCCAGCGCTGGGACACATCCAGCCTAATCAAACGTCTGAAGTAAAACCACCTCGCAGCCCAGACCGAGCGTACCCCCACGGCGATATCCCCATCAGGTGCGTCAGCACTACTCTTTCGGAGTATCTTTGGGTGGTGTGGACGACATACGCGCCAGCTCATCATCGCTGATGGTTTCCAGAATGCGGACCACGCGTTGCACACCTGTCGTTGCGCTGATGACTTCCGTCGCGCGTGCGGCTTCGCGCGCTGTCACGCGGCCCATCACATAGACGGTGCCACGCTCGGTTGTGATCTTGAACGCACTGGAGAACAGGTCTTTGGCATCCACAAGGGCTGCCTTGACGCGGCCTGTCACCAGGGAGTCAGATGAGCGCTGCGTCAGCGTGGAGTTGCCCAATACCGCGAGTTCGTTGACGATGTGGCGGACATTGTCCACGCCCGAAACGATTTGTTCGACCAGTTGCTTGTCCTGGGCGGATGCAACCTCACCCGTCAGTAGAACTTGTCGGTTGTAGCTGGTGACATTGACGTGGCCGCGCTCGCCTAGGTTTTCACGGATGCGACTGGCCGCGCGCAACTCGATGCCCTCATCTTCGACCACGGTCCCGGTGGTGCGGCGGTCACTAGCCACCAAGCCCGTCATGACGGCTCCGCCCATGACCAAAGGAATGCAAGCGGTCAAGGCACCCAAGGTGCTACCCAGCAAAACCAGCGTAAAGCCGGTTCGTCGTAAAGAAAAGCTCATTTGGAAGGTTCCTGTTCGCCCAACAGCTGGGCATCTACCGCATCACAAATGCAATGCAAAGCCAAAATATGTACTTCCTGGATACGGGCGGTGCGCTCGTGCGGCACACAGATGTGGACATCGGTGTCGCGCAGCATATGCGCCATCTTGCCGCCGCCCCGCCCGGTAAGCCCCACTACCACCATCTCACGTGCATGGGCGGCTTCAATAGCGGCCAATACGTTGGCAGAATTGCCGCTGGTAGAGATGGCCAACAGCACATCGCCAGGGGATCCTAGCGCACGCACTTGTCGCGAAAAAATAACGGTGAAATCGTAGTCGTTAGCAATGGCCGTGATGATGGAGGTGTCCGTAGTCAGCGCTATGGCGCCCAACTCAGGACGTTCACGCTCAAACCGGCCAACAAACTCAGCCGCAAAATGTTGCGCATCGGCAGCGGAGCCACCATTGCCGCAAGCCAACACTTTGCCGCCGCTGGTAACGCAGGTCAACATAGCCTGTACCGCAGCCGCGATGGGTTTGCTCAGCACCAGGGCGGCCTGGTATTTAAGGTCAGCACTGTCAATAAAGTGTTGTTGAATTCGTTGTTCCAGCATGGGTGCCGATGATACCGCGCGCGAAATGCCCCCACGCTCTGCGGCTACGCGGGTCGCCGCCCCCCCCGAGGGGCGCGTTTCAACTGTAGGCGGCCCTGCGCTGAAACCAACCGTTACAACGCACTACGTTTTACTCAGCCAGCGTCAAATGCGGCTTGTAGCCACTGCACGCCGTCGGGCTCGACCACCACAACATCAAAACGACATGGCGGTAATGTCTGCAGGCGCATCAGGTAGTGGCGCGCGGCGAAGACAATGCGCCGCTGCTTGATGCCACCCACGCTGGCGGCGGCCCCGCCATGGCGCAAGGAGCTGCGTTTGCGTACCTCGACAAATACCAACGTGCCATCGAGTGCGTGCATGATGAGGTCAATCTCTCCGCCGCCTCGCCCCGGCGTCCGATAATTGCGTACCAGCAGCCGCAAGCCCTGCTTTTGCAGGTAATGCAGGGCTAGGTCTTCGGCACCGTCGCCCAACTGCTTGGTGGTGCGCGGCTGAGCGCCGGTGGCCTTCGGTTTTGATGAAAGGAATCCCATGTGAGCGCTTTATTTATTTCTGCCCTTGCCGCCTCTGCCGAGGCCGCTTCTACGCAGCATTATCCGCAGGGAACGCTCTATGTGGTCGCAACGCCGATCGGCAATCTGGCCGACATCAGTTTGCGCGCACTCTATGTGCTGAAGATGGTGGATGCCATTGCCTGCGAAGACACCCGCCACACACAATCGATGCTGCGGGCCTATGGCATCGATAAGAGCGCGGGCCAGTTGATTGCGGTGCACCAGCACAATGAATCCCAGGCAGCCCACACGGTCATCGACCATCTGCGCCAAGGGCAACGCGTGGCCTATGTCAGCGATGCCGGAACGCCTGGCATTAGCGACCCGGGCGCGCGTTTGGTAGCGGCCGTGCACGGGCAAAAGCTGCGCACGATTCCCTTGCCAGGGCCTAGCAGCGTGACGACCTTGCTGTCGGTCGCCGGACTCACCGAAGACCAGCCGGGTGGGTTTGTATTTTCAGGTTTCTTACCCACCAAAGCCACTGAACGGGAACGCGCAGTGCTGGCGCTGTCGACAGAAACGCGGGCAATTGTGTTGTTAGAGGCGCCGCACAGGATTGAAGCGACAGCGCTAGCTTTGACGGCGTTAGATAACCGAGCCGTAACCGTGGGCCGCGAACTGACCAAACAGTTTGAAGAAGTGGCAACAGTGAGCGCCAAAGATTTGCCGAACTGGTTTGCTACAGACGCCAATCGCCTGCGTGGCGAATTCGCAATCGTTCTGCACCCTATTGCGGTGACAACCGAGGCAACACAGGACACGCGTATTTTGAAACTACTGCTGGAGCAGTTGCCGCTAAAAACGGCGGTCAAACTGGCTGCAGATATTACGGGCGAGCCACGCAACGCGTTATACGAAATCGCCTTGGCCTTGAAGGCGGACAAGCCCGATTGAGGCCGCGATCATGAATCCGATGCGTCGGCCCCTGCAATGTAGCCGTGTACGCAGGTTCGCAACACGACCTGGATTTGGTCGGTATTGTCAGCCTCGATTCCAGCGCGCAGAGCTTGCAATTGAAGTTCTAGTTGCCGCCATTCCAGATAGTGTTCGTGGGCCTTCATGATGCGCGGGTGGGCGGTCGGCGTAGGGTCATCGCCGATCAACAACTCCTCATACAATTTTTCACCAGGTCGCAGCCCTGTGATGGAGATCGCAATGTCGCCATCCGGCGTAGCGTCGTCGCGCACCGTCATGCCTGACAACTCCACCATGCGCCGTGCCAGATCTACGATTCGGACCGGCTCACCCATGTCGAGTACAAACACATCTCCGCCAGTGGCCATGGCGCCAGCCTGCAATACCAATTGCGCAGCCTCTGGGATAGTCATGAAGTAACGTGTGACGTCGGCATGGGTAACCGTCAAAGGCCCGCCCGCAGCTAACTGGCGCCGAAACAGCGGCACCACGCTGCCACTGGAACCCAGCACATTGCCAAAGCGCACCATGCTGAAGTAGGTGCCGCCTGATTGCGATGACTGAGCCGCCAAGGCTTGCAGGACCAGTTCAGCCATACGCTTGCTGGCGCCCATGATGTTGGTTGGGCGAACCGCCTTGTCGGTGGACACCAGCACAAAGTTGGCGACACCACTGTCCAACGCGGCCTGCGCCATGTTGAAAGTACCGAACACATTGTTATCCATCCCTACCGCGGGGTTGGACTCCACAATAGGCACATGCTTGTAAGCCGCAGCGTGGTAAACCGTGTAGGGCCGGTACAAGCGACACACTTCGCGCAGACGAGCCAGGTTGGCGACACTCCCCAGCAAGGCAACCAGCGTTACCGTTAATCCGGAAGACTCGATACTGTCCGCCAGCTCCTGGTGAATCGTGTATAGGTTGAACTCGCTATGGTCCAGCAGCAAAAGCTGGGCCGGGTGTTGGGCAATGATCTGGCGGCATAACTCACTGCCAATGCTGCCACCCGCTCCCGTAACCAAAACCACCTTGCCGACTAAATTACGTGCCAGCAAGTCGGTGTTTGGCGGCACCGGGTCGCGGCCGAGCAAATCCTCGATGTCCAACTCCTTGAAGTCTTGCACCGTCACCCGACCACTGGCCAGGTCCGCCCAATCTGGCAGGGTGCGCACGTGCACGGGAACGGAGTGCAAGCCGTCGATGATTTCTTTGCGGCGTGCACGCGCCGCACTTGGGAGCGCCAACAGCAAATCGGTAACACCTTGTTCGAGCACTAGGCTCGCAACGCTGGAAGCAGCAAACACCGGTATGCCATTCACACTGCGACCCACCTTCGCCGGGTCATCATCCACAAAGCCAACCAAGGCAAATTGCGCCGAAACGCCCATCGCCGAAGCCGTTTGCACGCCCGCCGTGCCTGCTCCGTAAATCAGGAACCGGCTTTCAGAAAGCCCGCCCAAGGGAGGCAAACCGGCCAACCAAAAGCGAGCGAACGCCCGGCTCGCGCCGACCAGCAACAGAAAGATAAGGGGCTGCAATATGCCCAGACTGCGCGGCACACCAGGCCACTGCATCCACATCAATAGGGCCAGCAGCACCCCTGCATAAATCCCCGTGGCCTGGCCAGTTGCAAACAGAGCAGCTTGCCCGGTGTACCGGAAAATGGCGCGGTACAGCCCAAATCGGATGAATATCGGGATAAATATCAGTGGCGTCAGCCCATAGACCCACCACTGCGCGTCAACCGGCCAATGCAAGGTGTCCAGCCGCAACGAAAACGCCAGCCAGGTCGCCAGGACGGCCAGACCAAAATCCAAAGCCAAGACGACCAGCCGCTTGGCTGAACGCGACCATCCAAGAACCGTGCTCTGCATTGAACTCCGTTACCCCGAATCAGCGCGATAGTCAGCTCTGGATTGCAAATTCTTCTTTGGTCCGACCTTGAGCCAACAAGGTCGACAACCAGCGCGGGGTCAGGCCGCGTCCGCTCCAGGTCTCGCCATTGGGGCCTCTAAATTTGGCCGCAACAACCGCACCAGCTTTCTTCTTGACGCCAACAGCCTTTGGCTGGGCAAGTGTCTTTGCCTTGCCTCGCCCCTTGCGCCCGGCTGGGACCTGGAGGTCTTTGACCGTAATGCCAAAAGCCTGCATTTTGGCCCGAATGTCCAGGACCGTCTTATCAAACTCACGACCTTTAATCTCAGAAGCCTGTTTTTGCAGTTTTTCAATCTGAATTTGAATATCAACCAAATTATTCATGCTGGCGTTCCTACTTATTAACATTAATGGCTCACGTTGCTGCGCATGATAACCTTGAACGCTGTCAAAAATAATATTCTGATATCAAATACCAAAGATTGCCGTTGCGCATACTCTTTGTCCAACGCCACCTTTTGCGGTATCGGCAATTCATCGCGCCCGTTGATTTGCGCCCAACCGGTTAAGCCGGGTACTATTTCGTGTACACCACATTGCGTTCGTTGCGCGATCAAATCGTGCTGGTTGAATAGTGCGGGCCGTGGCCCTACAAAACTCATATCGCCTCTGATAATGCTCCACAACTGGGGCAGCTCATCCAAACTGCTTTTGCGCAAAAACGCACCGATGGGAGTGAGATGGTCTTCGGGTCGGGTCAAAAGATGGGTTGCCATGGCGGGTGTACCTACATGCATACTGCGGAACTTGGGCATTTGAAAGATATGGTTGTGCCGCCCTACCCGATCTGACCAATATAAAACAGGGCCTCGGGAACTCACTTTGACCAATAGTGCCACTACCGCGCATGGCAAAGCCAATACCGAGATGGCAAACGCCGAAAGAATCAGATCAAGCAAACGCTTCATAAAATGACGGTAGGTAAATTACTTACTGCGTTCAGCCCGATACCAGTCGGCCGTTGCCTGTAAACCTTGGCGCAAAGTAAAAGGTGGAAACCAATCCAATTCGGTACAGACCTTGGTACTATCAACCCGCAAAGAACTGAGCAAGCGCTCAAATTCCGCAGTGTAGCCCGTCATATTACCCAGCGTTTGCAGTAAAAAGGGCGGCACTGGAAACAGGCGGGACCGCACGCCCAACGCCCTTGCCAAGCCCCGTAGCAATGCATGGGTAGACACGGGCGTTCCATCGCTGACAAGGTATGTGTGGCCACTGGCGGCGAGATGGAATGCACACACGATTAAAAAATCTGCCAAATTTCCCACAAACAACAAATCACGAAAATTGCGTGTCAAACCCAGCGGCAATGGGATACCCCGATAAACAGCGCCCAATAAGCGTAAAAAGTTACCGCCGACACCTGGCCCATAAATCAATGGTGGGCGCACCGTAACCACTTCGATTTGTCCGCTTTGTTGAACGCGCCGCAAAACCTGCTCGGCCTCCCACTTGGAGATCGAATAGGGGTTATGGGGGTCGGGCGTATCCGTGTCGGTAAATTTCAGGTCTCCTTCAGTACTGGGCCCGTTCACGCCAATAGAGCTCACATTCACCAAACGCCGAACTCCCGCTGACGCAGCACTTTGCGCCAGCCTTTCGGTTCCCAAAGTGTTGACCCGCCGAAACTCAGCCAACGGATCTCTGGACTTGTCGTTCATGATGTGTACGCGCGCCGCCAGGTGAATGACCACATCACACCCGGCCAACGCGCCTCCCCATTCGGTGCTGCCATCCACATTGCCGACCGCTACATTTTCAACGCCGGGTGGAAGAATGCAGGGTGCGCGCGTTATGCCCCGGACGACCAAGCCCCGCCTTACCGCTTCGGTACACAAAGCGCGCCCGACAAACCCGTTGGCGCCCGTCACCGCAACGATTCCTGCCATGATCACTTCCACCCCACCACAGCCAAGGCAAGGCAAGACAAGGCAAACCAAACCCTGTCACCGGGTTTGCGTCTACAGCGGGATGACTGCATAGCAAGTGACAACATCACCCATCGGCCACCCCGATACCAACTTTTAACAAAGCCATCCTCGTCTGCACCCACCAATTGCGCAATTAATCTGGCTTGGTTTAAACCCCAGCCATTGAGTACTTGCTCGGCGCGCCACATCCATGCCGCCAAACCAGTATTGGCACCCACTTGATTATTGTCATGCTGACGGTACTGAAGACTCGCGTAATCATCTATCAACCATTTATACCCGTTGGCACGTGCAAAGGCATACGTAAACCAATCATGCAGACCCACGTTCAAAGTTTGTAGTAATTTGTCGCGCAACAATATTTGCATTTCAGATGCCAATCGCCTAGTCAGCACAAAGGTACAGCCAGGGCCTGCAGATTCGAAAAGATAATCCCAACGCTGCTGAGGATAAGATTTTTTAATATAACTGAAACGCCCTGACTCCCAAAAGGCAAGCACATCGCTCGAATAGCCATCTACGCCTTTCTCCGTTAGAAGTGCAACGGCTCGCTTCAATTTTTCGGGCTGCCATATATCGTCTTGGTCAGAAAAGGCAATATATTCGAACTGCGAAAAATCCACCTCACGGAGAAGGCGAAAGAAATTGCGCGCCGCGCCGCCAAACTTCTCGCCATATGGCAGCACAACAATCTGTGAATTTTCCGCTTGCAAGGTGGAGAACCATTCCTCTGTTCCATCATTTGAACGGTCTACGCTCACAAACAGCGTGAGGTCAACATCCGTTTGCGCAAAAATGGATTCCGTTTGCTGCCGCAAATACTGCATGCCATTAAACGCCGCCAGGCATACCGCCACCGATGGGACCTGAGTTTTATCCAAGATCATTCAATTCACATTCGGTGTAGGAAACGGACTATGGCCAAGCGCCGCGCAAATTTGACCAGTGAGTAGCATTGCAAGAGTAATAGCTGAGGCAAAGAGAGCTTGCTTTGACCATAAAAATAGCGGTAGTTTGCAAGTTCGGCCTTCTCCATACCCCACATGTTGGCACTGAGGCCAGACGCACCATAGACTGGTTTGTACACAGCAGCCAACTCGACTTGCAGTTTAACTGTGTGCAACGGGGCACCTACAATCTCCAGCCACAAACGATGGTCCTCCATGTGGCGTGTCCCTTCCGCAAACCGCATCGCTATTTCGCGTTTCAGCATCACCGAGGGCGTCACAAATTGGTGGCGCAGCAGCAAACGAGACCATGTAATGGTCTGCACACCTTCCAGTGCGACTTCCCATGCGAGGTTGTTTGTCGTGCTTTCGATTAGCTGTCGACACAAATGCCCACTCAGCGCAACATCCAGGTGCTGCTGCATGTAGCCGTATTGAATCTCTATTTTTTTGGGGTGCCATGCGTCGTCAGCATCCAAGAACGCGACATAGACTTGCGTAGCCAAATTCCAACCCGCATTGCGTGCGGACGCAGCGCCTGCGTTGGCGGGCAGCGCGACGGTCTTGACCCACTCGCCGTGGCGCGCCTGAAGGGTCTGGAGCAACTCCCATGTGCCGTCACCACTGGCATCGTCCACCAATATCAGTTCTGCCGGGCGCCGCGTCTGTTGAAGCACCGAAGATACGGCACGCTCTAAGCTTGCCAGGCAACGGTAGCAAGGCACAACGACCGATACAGGGGCAAAGGCATTCATGCTGAACGGTACCCACGTATGACCGCTGTCAGACGGTCTGGTCGCCCGACCAGAACCCGTTTGGCCACCATGCGGATCAGCATCAAACACACTGACACGAATGGTACGGGCGCATGGCGTCTAAGAAAGCGCACGCAGGATCGGGTCGCGTATTCATCCAGTAACGGGTTACCCAGGCCCAAACTTGCCGACTGCTTGTGCCAGATTTTGGAATCCGCAGCCACGGCAAGTTGCCAACCCGCCTGGTGCAGTCGAAAGCCCAAGTCAGTGTCTTCCCAATACATAAAGAATTGCGCGGAGTCGAAGAGACCGACCTGCTCCAGGGCAGCGCGGCGCAGCAGTAGCGACGCGCCGGAAACAAAATCTATGTGGCCTGGCGCTAACCGGTGGTTTGATCGACCCAGCCATAGATTGACACGCCCGCCACCCCATAGCTGAACCCGGGTCGGTGCGTCTGAATCAAATAACACCGAGCCTACCGCTCCCACAGCGGGGTTCCCGTCGGCAAGCTGAACCAACGCAGACAGCGCGCCACGGTCAACCGTTGCGTCGCTGTTCACAAGCCAAACATACTCAGCGCCGCAGGCCAGAGCGTGCCGGATTCCCACGTTGCAACCACCACCAAAACCGAGATTGGCACCGGTTTGCAGCACCTTTATGGCGGGTAGCACCCGCTTGAATTGCTCTACAGATCCATCGGTCGAGCCGTTGTCTACCAATAGGATGCTGAAGTCGGCGGAGTTCAACATTTGCAGGCTCGCAATGCAAGCCAAGGTGTCCTGCCAGCCATTCCAGTTCAGGACGATGATGGCAACGCGTGCGGTCGTCATGCACTCGCCCAGGCACACACCAGTTGCGTGACGTCTTGCTGCGCCATATCAGGGCTCGCCAGACCACGCAGGAGCAGCCGCGCAGAGCGGAGGTCAACAGGAAGCACAGCATCCCCCCGGCGCTGAATGCGCTCGGACTCAATAGCAGTCTCCAGCGGGTACGACGGTACCTGCGCACAACGCATGCCCTGTGTACGCAAATAGTCGATCAGCCAAGCGCCGGCGGGAATCGCTAAATGCCTTGGCGCCTCCAACCCGCGCCAGTTTTCTCTATAGTGCCGTCGCAGAAAACTGGTGGCGTTGGGCACGCTGAGCAGTAACACGCCGTGTGGGCTGAGCGACTGCAACAATAGTTGCAATAGATGCAAAGGTTGGTGCACATGCTCCAGCACGTGCGAGCAGACAACACAGTCTACCTGGCCCCTGTAATTCGCCAGCAACTCGTAGCCGCCTTGGGCTACCTGCAAGCCCTGCGCCTGCGCAGCTAGTACAGCGGACGCGTCCAGCTCTATGCCCCGCGCCTGCCAGCCCAATTGGGTTGCCAATTTCAGTTTGTCGCCATTGCCGCATCCCACATCTATCAGCAAGCCCTTGGGCAACTGCGCCCACTGCCGCAGGCCAAACGGCTCCGCAATCCAGGGCGTCAACCCCGCGGTAGCCCAGGCCGCACAGCGCGGTAAACCTAAGCGGGGCGCGATGGACGTCTGCAGCCTGTTGGACCAATATTCATTGCGCAAGCGCTGCTTGAAAGTGCCCAATCGGCTGGTTTGCTGATCACCGGCGTGGGTGTAGTAGTGGGTGTACGCATTGCCTATGGAATCACGGGTGGGGCGCGGGTGTAGATAAAGTGCCAGGCAACGGCTGCAATTCCAGTAGCTCCAGCGCCCCGGCGCGCAGCCAAAGGCCCAGTCTTGTACGCCCTCATAGGCAAGACAGCGGTCCGCAGTGTTGCAATATGGGCAGGTCGACACGTCCTCCAGCGCGTCTGCAGGCCATGGCTTAAACGCCATACAGCCTCCGCGCAGCGAAGTGCAAGAGAAGCCAGTCCAGAGCCACGCGGGCCACCCATGCCAGTGCGGCACCCACCACGCCAAACTGCACGGTCAATATCCATAGGGCAAGCAGATACAAAAGCAACTCTGCTACATGAAAGATTGCCGTCAGACGCGGATTGCCTTTGGCGTGCAACAGCGTGTAAGGCACTGCAGCCAGAGAATTCATCCACACGCCGACACACAAGATGAGTGCCACCGGCAAGGCAGAGTGCGCAAACTCGGCGGATATCCAGACTGCCAACACGGGGTAGGCCAAAGCAGCCGCCAACAAACTGACGGCCAACATAGCCACACCAACCCGACGGTAGGTCTGCTGATACGCCCGCGTCGCATCTGCGGCCCCCATAGCCGCCAGCCGCGGCAGCAACGCACCGGTTAACGCAGCGGGAATCAACAGCAGGCGCAACAACATATCCTGCGGAATGGTATACAAAGACAGTTGGTCAGCGCCGACCGTAGCACTCACAAAAAACCGGTCCCCGTATACCATCAAGGGGCCGACTATGCCGGTGACCGAAACCCAAAGTCCGTAGCTCCACAGCGCCCGAATGTGGCGCTTCGCGAAACCCGTACCGCCTTCAAAAAGGCTTACCCGCAACTGCATGGCCATGCCCAACACCACCAAAAACCGCCCCGCCACCAAATAAATGGCAACCAGGCGGAGTTGGGGTCCGTGTACGTAAATAGACCATGCCGGCAAAACGAATATCAACGCGCCCAGCAAAATTCTGCTCAGGTTGGACGCGGCGAACCGATCCAAGCCTTCCAAGCCGCCACGTAAGCCACTGGCCAAGGTAGTTGGGAATACGCCCACCGCAGCAATTGAGAACGCCAGCCGTGCGTCGTCTTGCAAAGCGGGGCTAATTTTTAGCCAATGGTTTGCCAAACCAGGCGCCAGGAGCCAAACCAGAACCACGCCTAAAAGACCAGCAACGCAGGCTAGTAACATGCCGGCTCGCAAAGTAGCGCCGGCATCCACCGCACGACCAGCGGCATGCATTTGGCTGAGCTGGACAGTGAGTGCCCTGCCCACCCCCAAGTCAAATACGCTGAAGTACCCGATCAAAGCCCAAATCAAAGTTAGCACTCCAAACGCCTCGCCGCCCAGATGGTTCAGTGTGTAAGGAATCAGGGCCAGCGCAGCCGCCATAGGAACAGCTGTTCCTGCCAGATTCCACGAGGCGTTACGCTTGAGTGACATGGGACAATTTTAAGAGGTGGACGGCTACCGGAAGTCCGTATCGCCGGACATCAGCCACCAGCGGTTTTTGAAGATATCGGCACGCGGGTCTTCGGTCCAGCAACTGGTTGGAATGCTCACATTCAAGGCCGTCTCTTGACCTTCGGTTGCAAGAAAACGTTGCAAGTGGTTTTTGGTGATCCAGCAATACAGGTAGGGCAGGCCCCATAGGCCCGTAAGGCGCCGCGCTTGGTCGATGAGCAGCGGCAAGTTTGCCAGCGGCGCAATCACATCCACCAGTTCGCACATGGTGTCTAGTCGGCGCAACACCATCACGCCCAGCGGCTTACCGGTAAGCCGCGACGTAGCTGCCAGTACCTCGTAGTGGTTGTGCGGATGGCTGAAATATCGGTGCTCCACGAACTGCCAATCGCGCACACCCACCACGTCGTACCGCAAGTCGCGGGCCATAGCTGCCCACAGGGTCTCCACTACCGTCCGACTGGCGGCGTTTCCGCTCACTATGGAATGCAGTCGGGTGCGCAGGCGCAACCGTGGCGAGGCGGGCTGCCAACGCACCTCGGACATCTGACCGACCTCGGCATACAGACCCATCTTGGCCGCTACCTCCATGGCCCGCGCGTTGGGGAAGCCAAAACCGAGCGGACCATATATCTCGGCGCTGGTGGCAGCCGTCAGCAAAAACGGGCCTTGGCGCGTCATGACGCCTCGCTCTTTGGGGTGCACCATCACGTCACAAATCTGGAATACCCAATCAGGCTTGCCACACAACATAACGTTACGGTACATGCCTCCATAGTGCGCGATCAGGGCGCCGTTGCGCACTGCTAGTACCCCATCGCCATGCCCATTCGCATATTTCCAACTCCACAGCTCCCTACTAATCGGATGGCCAAACACCTCATGAAACAGGTTTGCTATCGCGTCAAAGTCTCTGGTCCGCACGTGGCGAAGTTGCCATCGAGCTGTAGTCGCCTTGCGAAACACCCGTACGCGCCCGCTCCGTTCCATACCCTCTTCGTCATCCACCGTGACCTGTTCCGCGAAGCCGCAGCGGACTCCGATGGCTACCACGTATTCAAACCATTTCGGCATGCGCGGAGGGGCGCGGATCGGTTCGTGTCCGACCACTACTACTACCGCGCCCTCGTCCAGCCGCTGGTACAGTTGATCCCATAGCGCTAAGGGGTGAATCTGGGGTGAGACGCCCAGCACCAATGCGGCTGCAAAGGTAGTTGCTGCAGTTTCCGGGAGGGTTAAATTGACAAGGTTCGTGGGGCGGGTTGTACGCGTGGCAAACCTATTCAAACCCTCGTCTGATCCAAAGTTATGGCACGCGACCGAGTACCCCAGTACTTCTAGTTGTGCCAACTGTGCGACCGGTTGCGCACCCAGTAGCAGCAGATGGGCGGGAGCCGAAGGCAAATGTTTCAACACCGCATCAGTTAGCCAGCCTGCTTCGCCTGCTTGAGCCAGAGGCTCGCCACGTGTCATCTCGTCGTTCAGAAAGCCACCTATTTTAATGCCCTAGCAGTCACTCCATCCGCTTCAAGCCTGTTCGACATGGCGGTGTCGCGTTCATGAAGTTTCCCAACGTGCATTGACCACAGTTCCATTGGACCAACCGGTCTGCCAGGCGCAATGCAGCGCTCAGCTGTCCAACCAATAAGTTTGTTAATGCACCAGTCGTTGCAGGCAATGTATTATGGGCTGAGGGAGCGTTCCCTTTTAGACTTTCGTGTTAAGCAAATCGCCTAAGGCTGCTTTAGTGGCAAAACCACCAAAAGCCAGTGCCTTCTGCATGTGAATCAGAGACCGTTGCAATGCAATTTTGGCAGACGCCGTTGCTTCAGTTCTGGAATCGGCAAGTGCAGTTTGCTGTCGATCTGACGAAGATCCCGCTTTGGGCGTTAAATTCAAGGTAGATTGGATGGAGCCTATAACCGTTGAAAGGGCGGCGGACTTGGTGGTTGATATGGGTGTTGCCGCAAGTACGGCAGTTCCATTACCAGCAAATCCATCTCCTGCCACTCCAGTCCCGTTTCCTATATAACCATCCTTAATTGACCAGTTGTTTGTACCGTTGTAATCCGATCCAACTTGGCCAGTTGAACCAAAAGCTACTGTAGAAGCTTGACCCGTTTTCCAAACTTTGCTTCCGTCACCCCGCCCACTGTCCACCTCGGTATGCCCGCCACCTGCGACGATTCGTCCGTCAAATGCACCATTGCCGCTATCCATTGCTGTGTAACCCAAGCCTCCAGTGTACAAGTTAAACGAAAATCGGTTGAAGTGCTGGCCAAGTGCCTGCCCGGTGTACCCCTGCCCGCGCAAAGCCGCATTCAAGTCCTGAAGACTTAGCCCAAGGGTATTAGCCTGCTGAAATATCTGCTTGTCGCTTGGATTGGTCGCGAGGAAAGCCTTAACCTCATTTGGTTTAATCCACCTGTTTTGGGTTGGAGACCATGGGGTAGTGCCCTTGTCTATGCCAGAACTGATTTGAGGTGCAACTTCTAGCCGTTGATTCTTACTATCAAAATCATAGCCATTTTGCTCAGCGTACTTGATTACATCGTTTCTTGCGAGATCAACGCCACCTATCTTAAGAGCCTGTTGGATCTGGTCTGCAGTCAAACCCATAGAGGCGGCCTGCTGCGCGAGGACTTGTGGGCTGTCCTGATTGGACTGGACGAACTGTTTGATTTGTTCCTCACTGTAGGCTTGTCCGTTTGCAGAAAAGCCCGAGTTGCGCGGCGTGACGTTAAACGGGCTAACGTTCGAGGTGCTGCTGATGATGCCGATACCCATTGCAGTGCTCCTTGATTCTGAAAGCACGATTAGAAAATAAAACGCATATTTCTAAAGCAAGAATAACGGCAACATTGTCCAACAAATCAGTATCCCAAAGGTTGATCGTTGAGCAGCACCGATGAGTAAACCTGGTACCAATCGTCCACAATCCAGACCCAGGTTATTTCTGCAGTGACATCAGTTGGAGCTACTTGGAAAGGCTTTGACAAGCTTGGCAAAACTGTCGGTTTTATTTCGTATTTTGTAGTTACCTTCACTTTCGCCTCATTCCCTTTCACCGAAATGTCACCAATCGCATAGCTGAGGTATGTAATGGGACCTAAACTCTCTAGGTAGGCTTCTTTTGAATTCAAAGCGCGGTACGCTGGATCGAACATCCCGTAGGTCTTGTCAAAATTTGCTCCTGTGCGCGCACTCCAAAACTCATCGAGCCGTTGCCGCAACCCTTCCACTTTACTCTCACCGACCAATTCGCGCGCACCAACACTAGCTTGACGCGCAGCCGAGATCATTTCCTCAAAGGTGACGTGTTTCACCACGAAACGCTCATTGCCAAACTTAAACGCATCGCGCTGTGCCTGCGCAATTGCAATACCGTTACTCCATGGTAAGACCCGCGCAAATCCAGCCGGCCATTCCTTTGCGAGATCCATCATGGGAGTGGCCGGTTGCCATGTCTTCCCATCGTCATTCGAAACAGAAAGGTAAACGTTGGGCACTATTTCGCGGTAGTCAGACCAAGCTGAAACCAGCCGCCCGCCGTCAACTGCCACTATCTCTGGGAACATTGACTTGGTGTTATCGTAAACTTTGACGTCTAGTCGTTTCGCACCTTCGCCCATCCACGCCGCCGTTTTTGTATCAAGCCTCGCGTGCATGATTTGTATTTTTGCATTGTCTGCACTCTTCATCCACACTAAGTTAGCAAAACCATTTCGTTGCAGTACCCGCAATCCGCTGTTCTCCGTTTTTTCGGTCCCAGGAGCAACTCCAACGGTTTGCCATTGAGCACCAGCGTCGTTCGAAACGACCGCCAAAACACCGCGCCCAAGTACATCACCCGCTACGACAACGGTATCGTTTTCAGCACTGCCCACCAATGAAGATATAAACCTGTCCGTTGTGTAAATGACCTTGGGCTCCGCCCAAGAAATTCCATCATCTTTGCTAACTGTGCCCAATAGACGGTACACCGCCTTGCCATCCTGGTGAAAGGTATCTGACCAAACCACTGCCCAACCGCTTGAAAGTTTAAGTGCGATAGGCTCTTGCGCAGAACTCGAACGCCCACCGCTAGGTGGTGTGTCAAGCCGCATATCGACTTGATTCCATGTCCGCCCACCATCCGTTGAGCGGTTGGCATAAACTTCATAGCCGGGGGTTCGCTCATCTGTATACACCATGCCCAGTACGCCGGGGTTGGAACCAGGCAACAGCGTAAACGGCAACAAGACGCCATTATCTGAGGTCGCTGTCTGGACTGGGGTAAAGCTCTTGCCACGATCATCTGACGTGGTCATGTATATGTTTTTTCCGTCGGAATGCGACCACCACAATGCTTGCAACCCATCCCCATGCTTGTATAACTTGGTATAGCTAGCGCCGACTTTGACGCGGGCTGTACTATCGATTATTTTTGTCTCTTCGCCAATTTTTATAGCGACGCGACCGGCTTTGTTTACATAGAGTACCGCAGGGTTCCCTTGTCCGACCTCAATGACCGATGGCCTTAGGCTGGACTGAGTCAGATCGGCATCACTTATTTCAGCTAGCACATTTTTAGGCGGCGACACTACTGAGCATGCAGACAGTGCTTGAATTAAACATACCAACAGTAGCCAATTGAAAATGCGATAATTTATGGTCATTCTAACTTCCGTGCAATTGTGTCTTAACAGCAACTGCGTTTGTCTTTAACTAACTTCCACGAAGAATGGGGCCCCTTACTAGGGGCCCCATTTGCAGCTCGTAACCTGACTGATCAGGTATACGTCAAGCTAGCACTTCGATTAGAACGCAGCGACTTGACCCAGCTCGCGGTGGATCAAAGTTCCACGGTCATAAGCGGAACCAGAAGTTACTTTTTGCAGCTTCAGCAAAATAACGTTATCTGGAGCACCAGCACCGTTCAAGAGACCTGTACCCTTGTACAAACCAGAGCCGCCGCCCTTAGACATGATTGGATCATTCAAGAAAGCAGCTGCTTGGCCAGCGGTCAAAAGATTGCCCGAGGTAAAGGTGCCCAAGCAACCACCGCCGGCAGGCTGCGATCCAGAAACGAATGTCTCATCATTGTTCCAAACGTTGTTCTGGTTATTCAAAACTCCGAAGTTTGCTGCCCAAGACTGCGCCGCACCAGTAGTGAAGGCATTCATGTTACCGATAGGCAAAGTCTTCCATGTCGTCGACACAGTGCCAGTAGGCAACCATGTCAGAGGGAAGTTGAGCGCAGCAACTGCTGGACCAGCGCCCACCGCATTCAGCGTAGCCAGGTTAAAGTTGCCTTCATTTGCGTTTGCATTCAGCACGTTAGAGTACTTACCACCAACAGCAATTGTATTTACACCGTTATCAATGCCCGGGAAGGACAAAAATGTACCTGTCGATGCAGCTTCGATCACAGCCAAGCTACCACGCAGCGCATTTACTGAAGCAGTAGTTACATTGGAAACGATCAGGAAACCTTCAGTTTCATTTTGCGGAAGGTAACCGGGAACTGATGTATCGTTGGCAGGTATGACGCCGATACCACCAATGCTAGGCGCAGCGACGGAATGCGAAATGATGTCGTTAGCTGTCAACTTACCCCAAGTGTCATAGTGGGCGCAAGTAGGACCAACACCATAAGAATAGTGGATATCTTCGGTAGCTGAAGCAGTACCGGCATTAGACAGAGATACAACGCTCTGAACACCAGCACCAACCTTGAAGTAAGGGAACAACAGCGAGTTCGCGCTAGCTGTACCGACAGCAGACATCAGAGCTACGCCAGCGGCAGCAGCGATCAGAGTCTTTTGAAAAGTTTTTTTCATGTTTACGTTTCCTATTTTGGCCAAAATAAAATAATTCATACACCTAGCACGGCAATTTCTCACCAACGCCAGTGTACTACCATTTGCACTAACGAAATCCATTGTACATGGATTGACTAAACCGGTCAAAAAAACTTGTAGTTGCTCTGCCGGATGGCCAGTTCCCTGACGCATGGTGCCAATGTACAAAAGAACACTAGGCAGGTCAAAGAGATTCCGAGCGATTTGTGTGGCTTTTTGTGTCTATGTGCCTTAAATGCAACACAGAAACAACAAATTTAGTTGCCTTTCGCGCCTTCTATTTGTGTGGCGGTGCCGGTATCACTTTTAACACCGCCTGCCGCTGCGGGATTGAGCTTCTGCATACCCGTAAGCTTTTTACGGAATTCCGCAGTGACATCACGGGCCTGCTGGTTGTCGTTTACGACGCGTGGAGTGATGGTAATGATGAGTTCGCGTCGGTTATTGGTGTCGGCTTTCGCACCGAATAATGCCCCCACCACCGGTATGTCCGACAAGAGCGGGATACCCGATGAACCTGCCGTCTTGTCATCCTTGATCAACCCGGCTAGCACCATGGTGTCGCCCGACTGCACGGCAACCATTGTTTGCGCAGAGCGCTTGTTGATCGTAGGAGATGCGAGGCCATCGGTAGTGAGCCCAACCTGCACATCACTGACTTCTTGACTGACCTCCAAGGTGACCAGTCCGCCGGAATTGATGTGCGGCCGCACCGACAAGACGACGCCAGTGTCAACATAGCTTACCGACGTTATGACACTCGTACCAGTTACAGTGCTTGCGCCAGCAACAGGAACACTTTGACCGACATTGATTCTCGCGGTCTGGTTGTCGGTCACCATGATGTGAGGCGATGACAAAATATTGACTTTGGTGTTGCTGGCCAGCGCACTCAATACAGCCGTGACATTGCCACCGGTCGCGCGCCATACTGCGGAAAACGGCAGGAGCGGCGTAACGGCGGTTCCGCTTGGGTCTGACGGAAGTGCGCTAATCTTTTTATCGGTGTTAAACAGTCTTCCAGAAAGGTTATTGTTGCTATTAAAAAACCACTCCAACCCGTAAGTCAGTGCCCCGCTCAAAGTGACCTCAGCGATAGTGACCTCCACCAAGACTTGCCGCGGCACAACATCTAGCTTCTTGATGGCTTCTTCAATCTTTTCATATTCAGCACCGTTAGCCAAAATCAACAGCGAGTTGTTGTCCCGATCCGCAATAACTTTAATAGTGCTGCCAGCACCCAGACCCAGCGCTTCGCCGGTGCCAGACGCCACTACACCAGGGGATGTGTTGGTGGCCGACGTGGCGCTAATAGACACCCCGCCCGCAGATGCGCCGCCGCTCGCATTGGCCGAGCCGCCCACCCCACCACCAGTGCTGCTCCCAGAGGACTGCAAGGTCGCACCTGTCAAACCCGGTGCGACCGTTGCGGCTGGCGTGCTCGGTACATTCTTGCCACCAATAACCTGGCTAAGCAATGCCGCAATCTTCTCCGCGTTGCCGTTTTGCACCGGGTACACGTAAAGACGCGTACCGCTCTTGCCGCCATTGCGGTCCAGGCGCTCCACCCAAACCTTGGCTTGCTCTAAATACTGCGGGCGCGGGCTGACGATGAACACCGCATTCATGCGCTCAATGGGGATCACGCGCAGCAGGCCGGCAAAAGGGCTCTTGGATTTATCCCCAAACAGTAGCTCCAACTCCGGCATGATGCTTTTCACATCGGTGCTTTTCAGGGTGAACAGCCCAACCGACATGCCTGCCAGCCAATCTAGGTCAAACACACCCACGGTCTCCAGCGCGTGGCGCATTTCGCCCTCGCCGCCCGCCAGCATCAGCAGATTGCGGTTCTCGTCCACACGCAAGATGCTGCCCTCGGGCAATAGGGGCTCCAGAATCTTGGACATCTCGCGCGCAGCGATGTATTGCAACTGCACGATTTGTACGCTGTAGCCCGGCTGCAGTGCGCCCAACTGCGGGGTGGTTGAACCACGCAAGGCGCTGTTGAGCGGCCCAATTTTGTAAGAGCCGTTTTCCTTCACCATGGCTGCACCGTTCATGCGCAACACAGTCTCCAAAATGGGGGTAACTGCTGCGCGGTTGATGGCTTGGCTGGTGTGAATGGTCACTGTGCCGTTGACCTTGGGGTCAATGGTGTAGTTCTCGTTCAACATGTCGCCCATGACGACGCGCACTACTTCGCGCAGGTCTGCGCCCTCGAAGTTGAGCACGATGTCTTGCGGGCCTGCAGGTGCGGCTGCGATGTTGGCTGGTTTGACAAATATGCCGGTGCCGGGAATGACCCTTGTGCCGTCATCGACAACGGTCTTCTTCTGCAAGGCCGGGACGGGTGCACTCTCGACCTGCATCACGGTCTTGTCCACACTGCTGATAGGCGCCACGCCAACGGGTGCGGAGGCTGTGACCTGTGCCACCGGTTGCGTCGTGCAGCCCATCAAGACTACAGGCAGGCAATAGACCAGCGCCAAGGCCATTGCCAGCGGTTTGTATGAATGTTTTTTCATTTAGCTTTCCTTAACTGTCCGGCCTGCGCCGACACGTTGTGAGAATGAGAGAATTTGCTTTGCTACTTTTTTGATAGCGCAAGAGGCAATGTTGACGAGGGCTTGGGGCCAGATGCCGCATCGACAGGTTTACCAAGGGGCACTGGAGCCGACGCTGGTGAGTTTGCACTTGCTGCGCGAGCAGGCACTGGAGCTGAAGGCGCCGAAGCGGGCGGCGCTGTTGGCGGTGGTGGTATAGCCATTGCCTGCGCCTGCGCCACGTTGGGTGGCTTGGGGCCAGTTTGCACGTTGAGCGCCAACTCCTCCGTCTCCGCGCCTTGGCGCAAAACGACGCGCGAAGATTCCACCTCTCCCAGGGTCATGCCGCGCACCACACCGACAAGCGCGACCGTCTCGGTCTTGTTAGTTTGAACATCGCGCAGCAAAGCGGACCGCTGCTTGGGCGTAATCAACACACCGACCAGCATAAACTGCCCTTTTTTCATAACGCTCTGGCCTCCCTTGCGGGCGGCGGTCATCGATCGCCGATTGCCTGCGAACAGACTGCGAGGTACCAATTCAGGGAAGCCTGACTCTGCGTCGGGCAACTTGAACTCTGGGAGGACTTTTTGTGCCGGCACCGCTGTCGCCGGAATTTTGCGCATCTTGAGCAGCTCGCGCTCCAGGCCTAAGCCCTGATCCCACTCCCAAAACAGCAGGCCCGACAGCATCAGCACACACAGCGCCAAAACTATGGAGAGGGCTCTTCCCGGTTCCATCGTGGCCTTCATTGGGCGCCTTTCATTGCGTAGCCTGTTACGTTGAACTGGACGTTCAACTCGGGCTCGGTCGAGGGGTCCAAGCGTGCACCCACGTTATAGGGGGCACGAATGGATAAGTTGTCGACAAATAAGTAGGGGCGTGCAGACTCTAGTGCGTACAGTGTCGCCTTGACGGCGCTGAGCGGCGCGTTAAGTTGCAGCGCGACAGGTATCTGCCGGTATGCGCCCTCGTCCTTGTAAGCAAGGGGTGAAAAGCTGTTGAGTTTGCCGCCGCTTTCATCAAGGATGGTTTTGACCACCTCTTGCAGCTCGGCTGCGGCCAGTGTTGGACTGGCGCTCTTGAGGAAGTGGTGCGACGCTTCAAGCGCCTTGACTTGCACAGCCTTGGCCTGCAAACCATCGCGCATGCCGACGACACGGGAATAACGGGCAAGGCGGGTGGCGGCGTCTTCTACCGCTGCGTCATAGCGACGGTTGAGAAGCCACACAGGCAGTGCTATGGCGGCAATCACCAACAGCACAAGCAACGCCAGAAGGGCCAGCGCTGCTGCTTTGCTTTGCTTCGGAGTCAGGCGCGTCATGGTTTTTTCTCCGACGAAGCGGCGGCGATGGGGGCCGAAGCCGCTGCCGCAATCGGCCCTATTTGCAGAGCCAATTGGTAGCGCTCCGTTTTACTGGCTTGACCTACAGTCAGAGCTGAACGAAAACTCGCGTCCCTGAATATGCTGGAGTGCTCAAACAGGCCGATTAACTTGACGGACGAGGCGGTCTCGCCCTGTATTTGCAGCTCTTTGCCTTTGATGTCCAGGGTCTGGACCCAGGTATCGTCCGGCAACACGCGGGTGAGCTCCTCCAGCGTCTGGATCACGGTAGGGGTTGCCTGGCGCTTCTCCAGCAAATAGTTGTGCTGGTCCACACGCGCTTCCAGCTCCCGTCGAATGCCGTCAACGGTTTCCGCCGCTTTCTTTCCTTTGTCAACCCACGGCAACATTTGCACTACGGCTTCGCGCTTGACGAGTATTGGCACGGCCATGGCGGTCAATGCCAGCAACCCGACCAAGAGGGCCAGCCACAGATTGGCGCCGGAGCGCAAGGCAGATGGCGCCTTACCCAAGGCCAGGGGGAGAAGATTGACCAAGCTTCCAGCCGCCAACATATCCTCGGCAAACACGGCTCGCACCCCAACGCCTTGCTCGGCCAGCGTTTTAACTGCCGCGTCTACGGTAGCGCGTGGCGTCGCCACGAACTCCACTCGCAATTGACCCCGCTCAAAGTCGCGCGCCAATACCCGGTGGCCGAAATAGAGCTGCCCAGCAGGAAACGGCGTGTGCTGTTCCATTTGAAATTCCAGCACCTGCCGCAGGTTTTCCTCAGTTGCCAAAGGAAGCGTCAGGGTCTTGCGTAAAACACTCTGTGGTGGCAGCGTGAGCGCTACGGCGCGCTGCGTTTCGCTTTCGATGAGGCTCCGCTTGGCATCGATCTGCCCCAATGGGACCAACAAAAAGCTCGCAGCACTCAGCTCCGCCGACTGCATCCACGCCGGCACCATGCTCGATAGCTCGCCCAGCCACCATCGCATGAAGCGACTGGCAAGCAGCTGCTTTCTCATGCCTTCCAAGGCATCTCTGTAGTTTTTCGTCGAAGTTTTCATCACTTTTCCGTCTATTGTTCGGCTTCGCCTGCGCCCCAGGCCAATACTGTGACTGGTCGCTTGGGGTCTGGCGATATCCGCGCCACCGCTTGTCGAACAAACACTGTTCCATCTGCCATTTTTGCTTCACTGCGCGCCGAATAGGCTGGCACCCCCGCCGCCGCCGATGCAAAAGCCCCAGCCTCCGCAAACTCGGGCACTTTCTGATTCGTAGCCAGCAGGCTTTGGCGTTGCAATACATACTGTTCAACCAACGCGGGATTAACTCCGGGCAGGGCAAGCAATGCTTCACGCGGCGCGACTGAAGTTTTGATACCCACCTGTCGGGAATAGACCGTGAGTGCCGGGGCGAGTTTACGGTACAGCTCCGGGGTCGTGCCCAGAACCCGCTGCAACTCATCAACGGTTTCAAAAGGCGCGTTGGACGGCACGTAGTTTTTTCCGGCCGCACGGTACTCTTCATCCTCAGCCCCGTGTAGTCGTCTCAGGTTGTCTGCGTCACGCCAATCCACAACGGCGTCTAGCAATGCAACACTTTCCACCTCACTCAGCCCTACAGACTTGAACAAACCCTGCAACAGGGCTTCGGGCGCCGTGTTGAGATCAATTTTACCAGCCTCGTCCTGAAGGGATGTGCGCACCAGTCCGCCGTTCAGCGTGAACTCGTGCACAAGGCCGTTTCCCTGCCAGCGTTGCAAATCAGTGGCGGGCTTTAATAGTTCGAACCACGCGCGTTGCGCACCCGCGTCGGCGAGGGCTTGCGCTTGGGCTGTGGACAATAGGTTACGGGCTATTTGCGCTTCGCCACGCATACTGAACGCGAAATTGCCGGCAATCACTGCCAGCAAGGTAATGACCCACAGCACCAGAATCAGTGCAACTCCATCCTGTCGCTGCTTCATCGCACAACCTCCGATGACAG
Organism: Rhodoferax sp.; assembly: GCF_025356155.1. Taxonomy (GTDB): domain Bacteria; phylum Pseudomonadota; class Gammaproteobacteria; order Burkholderiales; family Burkholderiaceae_C; genus Allorhodoferax. The sequence continues at coordinate 29,729 of NZ_JANXUQ010000203.1, forward strand.
CATGGGCGCTACGATGAAGTCTGGCCAATCGGTGTTGTCGGCGAACTTGACCTGAATTCTGACCAGCATGGGAAGGCGCACGTCCGATTCCCAACGGTCCAACCAACGCGGGGGCGCGCTTTCGCTCTCGCGACCGTAATAGGTCAGCCAAATATCCTCAACAGTATTGAGTTCGGTCGCGGCAAGCACCATCTCTTTCGCTTGCGCCAGCTCCGAAAAATCCTGCCCTCGGGGATTGAGCGGCAACTGTCTCCACACCACGCGTTTGCCACTGTCCAGGTGTTCGAGCTCCACTGAAACAGCGTACAACCCCCCTGCCCCGACACGGCTGGGTAGCTGTGTAACAAAGCTGAGCTTGTTCCTCTCTCCCAAAAAAGCCATGCGCTGCCCGGGCGCCTGCTTCCAGCGGTAGGGATAGGTCAACGCAATTTCGCTGCGCAAGAAATTCTCCACCGACCGCACCGTATTGAGACTATCCACTTGCTTTTGAACAGCATCCCAACTGCGCACACCAAGGCGCAATCCACCGAATAGCAACACCAGGATTAAGCCCAATAGCGTGATGGAAATGAGCAATTCCAGCAAGGTAAAACCCAACTGAGGCCGACTGACCCCATGCGCGTGCCGGGTCATTGCACAGGCCCCAATCTCAATGAAGCCAATTCGACTTGACGCTCCCGTCCATCCTCACTCCAACCCACCCAGGCCCGGACCTCATACAGACGGGTCGGCATCGTTTGCCGGTCGGTCACGCCGTCGTCCTCTACCGCAGCAATCCGCACCCGCCAGCGAAGGTCGGCACTAACTTGCCCCGCCGTTTCCCCTGGCACAAGTGGCTGCTCGATACCCGCTGCAGCGAGTCTTGATTCTGCTAGAAACACTGCGCGGCTATAACCACTCGCCAGCCGCGCATTGCGCATTCCGCCGGAGAATATTTGCATCAGAACCGCCATTGTCAAAGAGAGGATGACAAAGGCTACCAACACCTCGATCAGGGTCATACCCCGGGAATTGCTGCGCATGGTCAATCGAGAATGACGACTTGGCCAGTCAGCCAGTTGATATCGACGTCGTATTTGCGGTCACGCGCAGTCACCGTGATGCGTCCGCCTGTGGACCCTCCGTCCGAAAAGAACCGCACCGCCCCAGCATTGCCATTGACAAGTTCAGACTGGGCAGTGAAAAGCTGAATCGCAACACTCTTGGGCAAACGATAGACCCGTTGGTCACCCGTTAATTGAAATTGATGTGCGTCAAGGTCTACCAACAATACTGACTCGCGCCGATGGGCTATCGCCTCGCTACGCGCCTTACGCAAGCCAGCCGCCAATTGGCGCGCCGATGCCTTGAGCTCGGTGCCGGACACTCCAGAGGAGATCATGGGGGCCGCCAAGGTGTACGCCATCGCCATGATGACCAACACCACTAGGAGCTCGATTAAGGTAAACCCAGCCTGATTGGCCGGATTTATTTTTTGCTGTCTTCCCAACCGTTGATGTCCTTGTTCTCGCCGTCGCCGCCTTCTTTATTGTCGAGGCCCAACGAGCTAATGTCATATGCCCCGTGCTGGCCCGGGGAAACGTAGCGATAGTCGTTGCCCCATGGGTCTTTGGGTACGGTTTTTTTCTTATTGATGTAAGAGCCGTTCCAACCCGTCAAGCCAGGAGGCTGCTGCACCAAAGCCTGCAGACCTTCCTGGGTCGTTGGATAGCGCCCGGTATCCAGCTTAAACAAATCAAGACTGGATCCAAACTCTTCGGTCTGCAATCTGGCGGTGTCGGACTTTGCGCCACCCAAATAACCAATGATTTTTGGCCCCGCAACGCTGGCCAACAGCCCCAAAATGACCAACACCACCAATAACTCGATCAGAGTAAAGCCCCGTTGGCGCCGACCCGATTGCTTACTTTCCATCTGTTTACTCTCCAATAGTCAATTGTGTGATTGGCTTCACATTGCCAGGTCGTTCACGCTCAAGATCGCCACCAGGATAGACATGATGATGCCGCCGATGACCAAACCGAGCCCCAGAATCAGCACGGGCTCCATGAGCGCCAGCATGCGTTTAACAGCGCTATGCACTTCGCGGTCGTAGATGTCGGCAATGCGGATCAGCATCTCCTGCAATTTACCGGTTTCCTCCCCAACCATGACCAAGTGTACCGCCAGCTTGGGAAACAGCCCGATTTCCATGAGGGGCTTGGCCAGACCTTTACCTTCCTTTAACTGAGCGGCAACGGCACTTAAGCCCTCGGACATCACGGTATTGCTCAGCGTTTCCTTGACGATGGATAGCGCAGTTAGCAAGGTTACGCCATTGCCCAAAAGCGTGCCCAGCGTACGGGAAAAGCGCGCGACCTCCAATTTGGCGACTAAATCACCCACCAGAGGCAGGCCTAGCAACCGTGCATCCCAGCGATAACGGCTGGCGGGCTCCCGCATTTGCCGTGAAAACCAGGAATACACCCCAACGGCAGCTAAAACCACAGCCCACCAGTAATTGCGAACAAAGTCGCCGGCGGCGATCACGATCTGGGTAGGCAGTGGCAATGCCTTGCCCGACTCTTCGAACATTTGGGAAAATTGGGGCACCACCCACATCAGCAAGACGGCCACAGACAGCACGGCGACACCGACCAAAATGGCAGGGTAGATGAGCGCGGATTTGACGGTTTCCTTCAGCTCGCGCGAGCGCTCCATGAATTCGTTCAAACGCTGGAGCACAACATCCAGCGCGCCTCCGGCCTCGCCCGCCCGGATCATATTCAAGTAAAACCGGGAGAAGACTTCGGGATGCGCTTCCATGGCTTTTGACAAGGCCGCACCGCCGCGCACCTCTTCGCGCATCTCGGTCATCAACGCACGCACAAGCTCGTTTGCAGAAAGACCAATCAATATCTCCAAGCAGCGATCCAGTGGCAACCCAGCCTTCAGCAGCGTTGCCAACTCTTGTGTGAATACGGCGACATCGTCTTGGGAGACGCTCTTTTTTCCGAACAGACTCAGTCCACGGGAGGAAGCCTCCGCTCTGCTGGCTGTTTCTTCGACCCGAATCGGGATCAAGGCCATGGCCTGAAGTCGTTCTAATACAGCGGCCTGCGACGGCCCCTCCATATCGCCTTCCTGTGTTTCACCAGTGGGCGCAACGGCCTTATAGCGGTACAGCGGCAAGGCTACTCCTCGCGCGTGACGCGCAAGACTTCTTCAATAGTGGTCACGCCCGCCACCGCCTTGGAAAGTCCGTTTTCATACATGGTCTGCATGCCTTCAGCAATGGCCTGTTGGCGAACTTCACCAGATGTCACATGCCGCATGACCATGCCGCGAATGGTGTCTGACATGACCAGCAACTCGACGATGCTGACCCGCCCGGCATAGCCGGTGTTTCCGCACTCGGCACATCCAACGGGCCGGTACAGCACGACTGGTGTGGCGCTCGTGTAGCGCTGCAGTTGCATTTCTTCCACCACCTCTGGCAAGGCCGGATATGCCTCGCGGCAGTGCAGGCACAAGGTACGAACCAAGCGCTGGGCAAGGATTCCGTTGACGGTGGACGTGAGCAAGTAATCGTCCATGCCCATGTCGAGCAAGCGATTGATCGTGCTTGCCGCATCGTTGGTGTGCAAAGTGGATAGCACCATATGCCCTGTCAACGCGGACTGCACGGCAATTTGCGCAGTTTCGAGATCGCGGATTTCTCCGATCATGATCACGTCCGGGTCTTGGCGCACGATGGACCGCAGCGCATTGGCAAAGGTTAGACCGATCTGTGGCTTGACCTGGATCTGGTTGATACCCTCCATCTGATATTCCACCGGGTCTTCGACGGTAAGGATTTTGATGTCCGGGTTGTTGAGCCTATCCAGCGCGGTGTACAACGTAGTGGTTTTGCCCGAACCCGTGGGGCCAGTGACCAGCACGATGCCGTGGGGCTGCATCAACACCTTTTGAAATTTCTCCAGCACCGCAGGATCAAACCCAAGGGTTTTGAAATCAAGAGAGGTACTGCTCTTGTCAAGAATACGCATTACCACGCTCTCCCCGTGCATAGTGGGCACGGTGGATACACGCAGGTCAATCTCTTTGCCCTGCATACGCAGCTTGATACGGCCATCCTGCGGCAACCGCCGCTCGGCAATGTCGAGGCTGGCCATGATCTTGATGCGGGATATGACCGCAGCTGAAAACCGCCGCGGGGGAGACTCCACCTCGTGCATAACGCCATCCACCCGATACCGCACGATCAACCGGTTCTCGAAAGGCTCAATGTGGATGTCGGAAGCACGCGCCTCCAAGGCATGGCTAATGATCAGGCTAACCAAGCGGATGATGGGCGCCTCGGATGCCAGCTCTTTGAGTTGCTGCAGGTCCTCACTCTCGCCGTCACCATCACGCGTTTCGACTTCGCCAACAATCTGGTCCATGGAGGTCTTGCCAGAGCCATACAGGCGCTCGAAGGCGACCTCTAATTCAGACGGAACCGCCAAACGCGCAACCACCTTGCGGTGGGTTACCAAACGGAAGGCGTTGACAACATATTCGTCCGTCGGGTCAACCATCGCCAGCACGAGCTTCTCCTCATCCTCATGCAGGGGCAATGACTTGGATTCTCTGATGAACCGTATGGTGACGCGCTCTTCCAGCACGGGCAACTCCGGGTAATCTGTGGCGGCAACGATCGGCAGACTGAGCTGAATGGCTAGCGCCTCAATGACATCGCGCTCGGCGGTCATGCCAGAGCGGATCAAAATTGCGCCAATACGCTCTCGCCTGTCCGTATCTTGAACACGCAGCGCCCGCTCCAGATTGGCGAGATCGAGTTTGCCGCGCTCAATTAAAATTTCCCCCAGACGCATTTTGAAAACCACGGCTTTCTCTGACGAAAAGCCCTGACTATATCAGTCGGCCCCAAACCTTGGGACCGGCGGTTGCGTCAAATATTTGACAAATGCTATTCTCGACGACCCCGGTGTACTGCACGGTCATTACACGTGCGAAAGTTGAGATCAGAAAACCGGATGAATGCTCTATGGCGCGAGGTATGTAATTGATGCAAAAACAACCCGCACATCTTAAGGCAGAAATCAAAATTGAAGGCGCTCGCATATTGGTGCTCGCACTTTACCCAGAAACGGCGGTATTCGGATGTTGTGGCGCAATCTTGCGCCATGTGGCAGCGGGAGATGCATTGCACGTCGTCGTCGCGTCGGGTGGAAGCGGATCGCTTAATAGACGGCCACCCTACGGGAGAGCGCGAACTCCTGACCTTGCCCCTGGAATCCGTATCCCATAGCTGAGATCATGAGTTGACTTGCTTGGGTTGATTTGCAAGCCAGCTTTCTTCAAACTGCATTGGACTGACGTAGGCCAGTGTCGAATGCAGCCGAGTGCGGTTATACCAGAGTATCCAGGCGATGACCTCATCCTTGGCCTGACGCCTGCTCTGGAACTTCTGCCCATACAGACGTTCCACTTTCAATGATCCAAACAACGTCTCGCTACAAGCGTTGTCCCAGCAGTTGCCGCGCCGACTCATAGAGCTGGTGATGCCGTACTCCTTGAGCATGTCCCGAAAGTCTTTGCTCGCGTATTGGCTGCCTCTGTCACTGTGAAACATCAACCCAGCCTGCTTGCTCGGGTGCCGCTTGAACCACGCAATGCGCAAGGCGTCAATGACGATGTCGCGTGTCATGTCGTCTCGCAACGACCAGCCCACCACTTGGCGGCTGAACAGGTCAATCACCACGGCCAGAAGCAGCCAGCCTTCGTCGGTTGCGATGTACGTGACATCACCCACCCAGACTTTGTCAGGCTGTGCAACGGTGAACTCCCGGTTGAGCAAGTTGGCAGAGATTGGTAGGTCGTGGTTGCTGTCGGTGGTTACCTTGAAACGACGTTTCCCCTTGGCACGAATGCCATGCAGCTTCATGAGCTTTTGCACGCGTTCTTTGCCTACTCGGATGCCGCGAGCTAGCAGTTCCTTCCAAATGCGTGGCCAGCCGTAGCCACCGCGCGTTTCGGTGTAAATAGCCTTGATGTGCACCAGCAATGCATCGTCGCTCAGATGGCGGCGCTGGGCAGCGTCGGCCAGGCGCACAAAGTGCTCGTGGTACCCGGCAACGCTGACACCCAGAACACGGCATTGCACAGAGATCGGCCACACGCTGCGGTGGCGTTGGATAAAGGCGTACTTCAAATCGATCCCTTGGCGAAGTACGCCGTCGCTTTTCCCAGGATGTCGCGCTCCATCTTCACACGCGCCAATTCCGCTTTGAGCCGACTGATCTCCATTTGCTCAGCGCTTACCTTGACTTTGCTGTCAGCACCCTTGAGCTGGCCTTGACGCTGCGCCTTGACCCAATTGAACAACGTCTGATCGACTATGCCCAATGTTCGTGCTACGGCCGCTATGCTCTGGCCAGTCTCGACCAAACGCACCGCTTCTTGCTTGAATTCGAGCGTGTATCGCGCTCTCGCTGTCTTTTTCATTTCCGTTCTCCTTGCTTGAATTTAACCACTCAGCAAGGGATACGTTTTTCGGGGGCAAGGTCACTCCTGCGCCAAGAGGCTTGCAACGCAGCTTTGTTTTTGGGTCACGAAGAGCCAGGGTTTTGGGGCTTAACCGGCGGGCACTTGGAGTATGGGGAGTTTCTAATACGAAAGATCCAAGCTGCAATCGAGAGCTTTAACTGCGATCTTGTTTATGCTCCCTCGATCTTCGAGTCGCTGCCGGACAGTCGTTTACCGGGGATGGCGGAACTGGAGGCAGTAAGGCGCCAGGCAAATGCAACTGCATTGGCCATGTAGGAAACAGAGGCGCCCATGATGCAGCCTAACCTGTTGCTGGATATAAGCGATTTGCAGGCGCGCAAGCATCTGGTTAGCCGCAGGTCAATTCAATATGGGATGCCCGGACGCTTACGCACATCGGGCACAGCCGCGGGAACTCTTCGTAAATACGGGCGATCCACACCTCCCACAGGTAATGCGCCTTCGACCGTTTGGGTGTCGCAGGCTCGGGCGTGGGCGGGATCGATGACCCAGCGGAACCACCCCCGGGCGCGCCCTCGCTCATGTTGGCTGGCTCGGCGTGCACGACGACTTGCTTGGCCGGTTGTGCCAGCGCCGTCACCGCAGAGCACGGCGGCGAATTTGGGGCCAGCACGCCAAAATAGCGGTGCTGATGGGTGCGCGGCGGTGGCCCCAGGACCGCAATGCGATCAGTTAGTTTCCCTGGCTACACGCTCCAGTGCCTCGCCGTAAACGCCACGTCAAACACCGAAGCATGGCCGCAAGGCCGTGGGTCGACGGCTGATCCGTCCGCTAATGCCCGGCTTCTTGCGCGCCTATCCCGAGGACTGCAAACCGCTCATGCCGTGCTGACCACACTGGCCGTACATAACAAGCCATCCAGCAACGCGCCCTTCGTAGCCGCCCTGGCTCTGGTGGAAGCGGCGACGGATGAAGACCGAACTTTGTGAAAAACCGGTGAATTGGGCACTGCGCGGCGTCGGCAAACGCAATGCAGCGCTGCGAGAACTCCGGTGAAATGACCATTCGGTATCATTCGCGCTTGCGATTTACGCGCCCGTTGTGCCCCGTACACCAATACTGAAGACTTCCCAATTGATTTCCAATCCAAATACCCCATTGCCGAACCCGGCCGTACTATGCTCGGGGGTAAAACTAGCGCCGTTGGTATCTATATTGATACGCAGTATGGACCGGGGCAGCCTACCTGATGCACTAACTTCAGTCGGCGCGCAAACGTACCAATCCATTGAAGTAATACTAGTGAACGCAAAGGGAGTTGGACACAAAGATTTCCAACAGTGGCAATCACGTTTTCCCATTCGATTTGTCAATTCGTCAACAAGGCTCGATCGGAGTGCAGCTGCAAATCGCGCGCTTGAGAATGCAAACGGCGATTACCTAATATTTCTGGACGACGATGACTTCATTGACTCTTGTCATATAGAGTCCCTGGTCAATGCATTGCTTAACTCTCCAAACTGCAAGGCGGCTTATTCTGGAACGAGAGTCACCGACGCCACAGGGACAACGTTGGGAGTCTATGACCATTCATTTTCTTCCATGCAACTATTGGTGGGAAACTATTTACCGATCCATGCAGTGCTTTTCAGCCGAGATCTCGTTTCTGCGGGATGCCGCTTTGACTCAACGCTTGAGACATACGAAGATTGGGATTTTTGGCTACAGGTATCGCGCCACACGTCTTTCGTAAAAACGGGGAAAGTCAGCGCGGCGTATCGTCCCTTTTTGGGGGATTCTGGCATGTCCAAAACCGAAGATCGACCGCTTCAAAGGCAAAGACGTTCTGTGGTCTGGCAAAAGTGGTGGCGTTCCTGGAAAGTAGAAACGTTGGATCTACTGGCAGTCGGTCTGGAAGAACGACTAGAGAAGAAAGAAAGTGAAAACATCGCGCTGACAAGCGAGTTTGCTCTTCAGCACCATAGCAATGCGAAGCTTGCTGAAGAAAACGCGCAACGTACCCATGAACTGGTCAACTTACAGACGGCCATTTACAGGGAAGAGTGCAAGGTTGTCAATCTCAATCAAACAATAGCAGAAATACACGCAGCCTTGACCCACAAAGTGGCTGTTTTGGAGATTCAGCAGCAGCAGATTGACATATTGAATAAAAACATCGCGCTGACAAGCGAGTTTGCTCTTCAGCACCATAGCAATGCGAAGCTTGATGAAGAAAACGCGCAACGTACCCATGAACTGGCCAACTTACAGACGACCCTCAACAAGGAAGAGTGCAAAGTTGTCAATCTCAATCAAACAATAGCAAAAATACACACAGCCTTGACCCAAAAAGAGGCTGTTTTAGAGATTCAGCAGCAGCAGATTGACATGTTGAATACGCAGCTCCGAGAAATCCTGACTTCGAGCAGTTGGCGGATGAGTGCACCGATTCGCCGTATTGGCTCTGTTACAAAAGCTACTCGTCGAAAGATAAGAGCTGTTGGATTACTTATCAGTTCAACTTGGAGCGACCTTCGGCGGGAGTCGCTAACCAAGCAGTTGCAAAAAGCATATGAATTCATGCGGCATGAGGGTTGGGCGGGTGTCAAGCTGTTATTGACCCATAAAACGCCAGAAGCCTCACACCCTGTTTCACACCCACGCTCCCCGGAGGTTATGGCATATGCCCTGGTACCGAGCTCCGCCTTAAAACCAGAACGCCACGGCTTTCAACTCCTGGACTCTATCGACTCAGATCAATACAACTATTTTTTTATTGACGTATTTGATACAGCTGTAATCCGGCTGTTTGAAAAACCAGTAGACATATTCAAATACGTTGGATGTATTACGCACTCCTTCAATTTTGAAAAAAAGCGAATTCAAAAGGAGCGTGATGCGCGCACATCAGGCAATGCACGCAAAGACATACGGTTAGTTGATATTTACAAAAATTTCTTAGCAGCCATTCCAGAAATTGAAATTGAGACCGAATTTAAATTCTGTATAGCGCATCCTGAGACCTATGCATTTTATAGAAAAATAATTGCGAAAGGCAAGAAAGTATATTTCGTTTCGGATATGTATTTATCCAAAGATACACTGACTTCAATATTAAACAAAAATGGTTATACACAATATGAAGATATATACGTATCATCTGAAGATGATTATATAAAAGGTGATGGTAGCCGATTTTTATGGCTCCAGAAAAAACATCCTGACTCTGTTGATGCAGCCATTCACATAGGTGATAACCATATATCCGACTGGGTACAGCCAATAAAGAACGGGTACAGTGCTTTCAAATTTACACAGAGCATTGAATTTTATGAGCACGATGATTTTATTTTTACAAAAACCCCACATTTACTAGCCCACAATAGTCTTGGAACATCCTTTATTCTGGGAATGTTTAGATACTGGAAAGCCAGCTACCTTGATAAATCACCAGGATACTGGAAGCAATTTGGATTTTTGTATGGGGGAGCACTCGTTTCCGCTTTTTGTGGTTTCTTGAATCAAAGAATCCGAACAGCTGGACTATCAACATCAAGAATATTTTTCCTGGCCCGAGATGGCGAAATCATGGAGAAAGTATATAAATTACTCTTCCCTGAACATGAGGCCGCATACCTGCTGGCTTCTAGGCGCTGCATGAGTTTTCCTTCCCTGACCGAGTCAAATTTGACCGACGATAACGAGACACTTAAGTTATTCACAACCCCAATAGGCATTGCTGACGCCAATGACTTGATGGACAGGTTTGGATACGAAGATTTGCATGAATTAAAAACTGCATTTGACGAACTCGAATCTGGTCAACGGCTTCATTCGGAATCTGATATCTTAAAATCCATTATTGACAATAAAGATTCAATTTTATCGAAAGCAAACTCAGAACGCCAAATGCTGATGGGCTATTTGGAATCCATGCATTTTTTTGAAGACTCAGATATTGTTATTGCCGACGTGGGTTGGGGTGGAAGCATTCAGAATGCCCTGGCCAAACTGCTTACTCAAGCCGAAAAGTTTGACAATCGACTCCATGGAATGTACCTCGGCGTAGGTGACAACGCTTCCCACAAAGAGCAAAAAACTGGGTTCCTGTTTCAGGGAAACAATTCAGCATTTATTGATTTTCTAAACCTTATTGAACTAATTACCTCCTCGCCAAGTGATAGCGTTATGAGGGTAACGAAGGTTGATGAACAATATATTCCGGTCAGTCCGGATAAAAACTCGGATGAGCTCAATAGACAGTCGATTTCCAAGGATATTCAATCTGGTATTTTGGAATTCGCTGAAATTCTTAAAGCAAGAAACATCGGAAACCTGGATTTCCTGCAACCCGATGACTTTACTGTATTGTTTGAATCCCTACAATTACACCCTTCAGAAGAAGATGTTCGTCAATTGGAAGGCGTAAAGCACGCAATGACTTTAGGTAACAATTTTGCACAGAATGTGCTGTACCAAAAAAAAATAACAATATGACAACAATAAAAATTATTGCCGTTGTAATAAATCCAGAAATGTATGACAGATTCTTTTCTAAAAATCCTGCTCTCGAAGGTTGCGATCTCATTTCAGTTGACAATCGAACGTTAAATCGAGGCCTTCCAGTTATTTACAATGAACTTATTGCTCGTTATCTTAGTGAAGATTGTTGGCTGTTATTTGTGCACGAAGACTTTGAAATAAAATCTAGTCTGTCTATTGTGAACGAACTGGATTCAAGACATATATATGGAACATTTGGACTTAATTTTGAAAATAACTCGCCGGTCCCCTATGGACGACACGTCTGCAGCAACAAGGATGGGAGCAGAGCAGTAGAGGTGGGTCATAGCATCTCCCAACCTGTCGCCGTTCAGACTCTGGATTGCCAGAGCGTCTTGGTTCATACTCAACTACTGCGTAATAACCCTGGACTGCGTTTTGATGAAAACCTTACCTTCGATCTCTATGCGGAGGACTTGTGCATCTATGCTAAATATATGCTGGGTATTACCTCCAAAGTTTTCCCTCTAATATTTCAGCACTACTCTCACGGGAATCTAACTGATCGATACCATTCTGGATTACTTTACTTGGCAAAGAAATATCCTAATGTCGCAGTTGCCGGGAGCTGTTCATTCATCGGAGGCAGATCTTCAGAGCTTGAGAAATATTTTGTATATGGTGTTGGCCAAGTTCAAAATATACACAGTACTTCCATTGTCAAACCAAAAATGACCCGTTGCAAGATCCGCATAAAACACCTTGCAGCCAAGCTATTTTCAAAAATACGATCGCGAAACTAAATAGTCGGACCTACGAAAACCAGGCGAGCCCCTGAAGTAGACCCCATCATCAAGACAGACCTGACGGTAGCTCGAGCTGCACCCGATTTCACACAGCTGGACCGCGCTGCCCCGGGGTCGCGCTTGCCCTCGAACCGTCTCTTGGCCTGGGCCTGTATTTCTCTCTTCCATTGGCCGACCTGTACCGGATGGACCCCGAACTCCTGGGCTATCTGATTGACTGTCTTCACCCCGCGTACCGCCTCAAGACCCACCTTGGCTTTGAATTCCGGCAGGTGTGTGTTGCGCTTCTTCGTTTCGCGCATGGTTTACCCGTTTCTTTGGACAGTGTCCCACTGAAACACATGTCTCAAATTCGGGAGCTACTTCACAACCATTCGGCGGCGTCAACAATGGCGTTTCGAAAGATCAAATTAGACGTAACCATTGTTTACGGATAAGTTCTTAGGCGCTACTGCGCCAAGGACGCCTAAACCTTGCTGGAGAAGTTGGCCAGCTTGCCAGCACGCCTGCGCCGCCTGGAAGGAACTGGTGCCACAACTCTATGACAAATACGCTTAAACGTTGTACAGCAAGTCTGCAAAAAAAAGGGGCGGCACATGCGCCGCGAACAACCAATTGAAAAAGCAGGGAAGTCAAAAACCAGGCGGTTGAAGTGATCTCTTAAACTACTTATCCCTTAACCAGTCGACCGTGCCTGAACATCGCCACCAAACCGCCCATTCAGGATCAAACCTGATTTGAAGAGGTCTCTAACGTGGAATCAGTCCTGCAGCATCTTTTTAACACTGGGCATGACCATATCATCCAAAGGCCCCTACAAATATCGCTATCCTGCAATCAATGACCCAGCAGCCCGCCATTGCTACACACACTAAACCAACCATGGTCACCGTCATCATCGTTAACTTCAATGGCGGCGACATGATTTGCCAGTGCCTCGGCGCGCTGCAACGGCAAAGCTTTCAGGACTTTATAGCGGTGGTGGTGGACAACAACAGTTCCGACGGGTCGGTGGCATCCATCCGCCTACAGCACCCCGAGGCGGTCATTCTGGCTTTGAATGCCAACGCGGGGTTCGCGAGTGGTGTAAACCATGCCCTGCGCACGCGTACACAAAGCCCGTTAGTGGCGCTGTTAAATCCTGATGCATTTCCGGCTGCGCATTGGCTGGAAAGCCTGGTGACAGCGGCAGATGCACACCCGGAGTTTGCGGCCTTCGGCTCCAGGATGTACAGCGATGATGCCCAATTGCTCCTGGATGGCGTCGGTGACGCGTACCATGTTAGCGGCCTGCCCTGGCGCCAGGGACATGGTTACTCCAATGGCACGCAACATGACCGCGAGCGAGAGATCTTCGCCCCGTGCGCCGCTGCGGCCCTGTACCGACTGGATGCGCTTCAGTCCGTTGGGCTGTTGGACGAGGATTTCTTTCTCTATGTAGAAGATGTAGACCTGGGTTTCAGGTTACGACTGGCGGGCTACCGGGCGCTGTATGTACCCCAGGCGGGTATCCAACATGTAGGCTCGGCGTTTGTCGGGCGCAACAGCGACTTTCAGGTTTATCACGGGCATCGCAACCTGGTGTGGGTCTTCGTCAAAAATATGCCGGGCATTCTGTTTTGGCTTTTCCTGCCGCTGCACATTGCGCTTAACCTAGTGACGCTGGCATGGTTCAGCCTGCGCGGCAAGGGCCAAGTGGTACTACGCGCCAAACACGATGCAGTCCGGGGAATTCCGCGATATTGGGCTAAGCGAAAGTCTGTGCAGGGTCAACGCAAGACCAGTGTGTGGGCCATCCTGCGCCAACTGAGTTGGAACCCCTTTACTCGTTTCGAATGAAACTAAGCTATTTGCGGCCACACACGATGGCAAGCAAATTCAAGGCCATGGCCTGCACCGCGGGGAACAAACTCCCCGTGCGGGTAGGCTCCACCCAAAAGGCCTCTGCCACCCGGCCCCTGCCAAGGTACAGCCCGCGGTAGATGTTCAACCCGTCCACCGCGCGTTCGTAATCACCACAGACCATGGCCGTGGCATGCTCAGCCAGCGCCAGCCGCTTGGTAGCAACCTGGTCGGTAATATCCACGACATGGGTGGCCGGTACCGGTGCCCACACTTCGTAAAACAAGAGTTGCTCCACACTGGCGGAACGGCGGCACAGCGGCTCCAGAAATGCCGCGATGCGGACATGGTCGCGGTGGTAGTCCAACGGAGACGGGAGAATGACCCAGTCGGGCTGGTAATCGGCGAGCAATTTCTCGATCTGTCGTTTCAAGTCCGGACTGGAAACAAATGCGCCATCCGGTTGGTTGAGCTGCAGCGAATCCGTAACACCCAGACGGGCCAGGGCGCGCACAAATTCACCCTGCCGCACCGCTCCTGCACCTTCCGGCAACCCTCCAGCGCCGCTGCCGTCGGTCACCAACACAACCTTGACCGGGCACAACGGCGCCAAACGCGCCAAAGTGCCACCACAACCCAGCGTTTCATCGTCAGGGTGTGGCACAAAGACCAGCACCTTGCGCGCTTGCGTCAAGTCCAGCGCCTGCGGCAAAGGGCATGGCTCAAGCCCCGCCAACTGTTTGCGGATACGCCTATGGGTTAAAAAGCTGAACATATTGCTCCACGACCGATGCCAGATTCGGCGCATGCAGGGCTTGCGCCGCAGCGCGCTGCGACAGCGCCTGCCGTTGCGCAGGATTGCCAATCAATTCTTCCAACGCGGCCACTAAAACACCTAGGTCAACTGGGATTAACCGGGCGCCATTACCCATGACTTCGGGCACACCGCCCACTGCGGTGCAGATGCAGGGCAGCCCGGCAATGAGCGCCTCGAAATTGGCAAGCCCAAATGACTCGGTGACCGAGGTACTAGCGTACACATCGGCCGCAGCATAGTACGGCCACACATCGTCCACCGTCGCAAAATGGATGCGCCCGCCAAAGCCAGCCGCATCGGCCAATTGCTGCATGCCAGGTCGATCGCCATCTCCCAGCAAATGCAAATGCAGCGATGGGTAGCGTTGGCCCAAGCTGGCGCAAGCCACCACCAACATATCGAAGCGTTTGAGCGGCACCAGACGCCCCACACCCAGCACATGCATGTCATTCGGCGACCACCCCAATTTTTGGCAAGCAACCTGGCGGTTCAGCGGCACCATGACAGGCGCAGCATGGCTAATAGCGTGCCAATGGGTGGGGTTGAACGGCAGGGCCAGATCCCGCGCCAACTGGTCCAAGGCCAGCTGAGTGGGCGCCGTAACCCAGTCGGCCGCGCGCAGTACAAAGGCCTCAAGACGGCGCAGCCAGCGCTGCAAACGCGGGCCTTGTACCAGCCCATCTTCATGGGTGGCACGGCTGTAGCAACCAAATCCATGCTCCGTAATACCCCAGCGCACATCGCGTAAACGCAAGCGCTTCTTCCCTAGCCAAAAACCAAGGCCTAGCCATGGGTCATGCAAGTGGACAACGGTATAACCCTCGTCCCGCGCCGTGTGGGCTGCAAACCAGCCCATCTGCACACGCTCGGCCAACGCGCCCAGAACATGCTGCACATGAGGGCGGCCTGCAACACCGGGCAACCGGTGCACACGCGCGAGCCAGCGATTGCGCGCGTCTTTGGCGGTGGAGGCCAAATCTTCTTGGCACAAGTAGCGCATACGCCAATTCTTGTCTGCCAACGCATCAACCACCGGCATCAGGCTACGGCCCAGACCATACCGCCGGTCACCGGACATCTCCCGGGTCACCATCAGGACATTGCGGCCATGCTCTGTCATACAACCCTATCCGTGTTCGGCAGCACAGGCTGGCGCCGGATCAAGCCTCGGCCGGGTTCAGCGGCTCACCGGTCGCTGTTGCGCCGGCTGTGCTGTGCCAGCCGCGCGCTAGGGAAACCACGCCCTGCTCCAGTGTCTTTTGGCTGAAATGCAGGGTTGCGACATTGGCAGCGCTGTCGTAAATGTGGATGCCGTCCTCACTCAGCAAGTAGACACCTATGTAGTACTCGCCTTTGAGCAAAGGGATTCGGGGGAATTCGATCGTCGCTGTACCCCGCCCGGGCGCATCTCGTGTCAACTCCAGCCCATCCGCTTGTGTGCTGCTGCTGGTAATGGTGCGGCCGTCCGTCGAATGCAAAGTCACCGCCACCACCGGTGACGGCAAAGCCGGGTCTGAGGCAAAGCCCACCGCGATAGCCAGGGTCTGTTGCGAGCTATGGATGTGCAGTGAAGTCCCCGCTACTCCGTCCGCCCGTGTCTGCACACCCAGAATACGGGCTTGGCCCACCACCGACGGAACGTGGGCAGCGGGCTCTGCACTCTGCGGCGCAGCATCACGGTCCAGAAAATTCTGGTACCGCGCCACAACGGTCGAAGGGTCGCCGATCAGCCGGACGACACCCTTCTCCAGCCAGATTGCCCGCGTGCACAGAGCCTCAATCTGGTAGATCGAATGCGAACAAAACAGTATGGTCGCGCCTTTTTCCTTCAGGCGCATGATGCGGTCAAACGATTTGCGCGCAAAGGCACCATCGCCCACCGACAAGGCCTCGTCAATGACCAGAATGTCGGGGTCCACACTGGTTGCGATGGAAAACGCCAGCCGCACATACATGCCGCTGGAGTAAGTCTTGACCGGCTGGTGGATGAAGTCGGCAATGCCGGAAAACTCGACAATGGCGTCGTAACGCGAGTCGATCTCTGATTTGCTCAGGCCCAGGATGGAGGCATTGAGGTAAATGTTTTCCCGGCCAGTGAACTCGGGATTGAAGCCCGCACCCAGTTCCAGCAATGCGGCGATGCGTCCGTGTACGGTCACTTGGCCTGCGCTTGGCGACAGCGTCCCACAAATCAATTGCAGTAGCGTGGATTTGCCGGCGCCGTTACGACCCACCAGACCCAGCACTTCACCTTTTTTCAACTCAAAATTAACGTCGTGCAGCGCTGCAAACTCTTTGTAATACCGGCGCCGGCCACGCATCAGCATTTGCTTCAAGCGGTCGATGGGCCGGTCATACAACTGAAAGGCTTTACCCAGACTCTGGGCATGGATGGCTAGGCTAGAGGACATCGGCAAAGCCTTTGCGCGTCAACTGGAAGAAAGTGCCGGCCGCCGCTGCGAACAAAGAGGCAACCGCAGCATAGATGCCCAGTGCAGCCCAGTCGGGCCACTGGCCCAGCAGCAATACGGCACGCACCTGCTCAATGATCAGGGTCAAAGGGTTCAAGCCCATCCAGAATTGCAAATCTGCGTTGAGCGACTTCACTGAATAGAAGACCGGTGACATGAACATGGTCAGGCTCACAACCATGCTCATCACCTGCCCCACATCGCGCACAAAAACACCAATGGCGGACAAGAACCAACCCAGGCCCAAGAGTACCGGCAAAAACGCCAAAAGTACCGCGGGTAAAGCGAACGCAGTGACGGGTAGGCCCTCGCGGGCGATCATCAGCACCAGTAGCAAGGTTGCACAGCTGATCAACAAATGGAACAGGCCCGACAGTACAGTAACCCAGGTCAGCAGCTCAATCGGGAAAATAATCTTTTTCACCAGATTCGACTGGTCGACGATCAGGTTTGGCGACTTGCTGGCCACTTCGGCAAACAAATTGAACACGAGGAGCCCGGCAAAAACCTGCAATGCAAACTCCACCCCGCCCCCTGTGGCCGAACCCGGCCAGCTTTGCCGGAAGACGCCCACAAAAACGAACGAATAGACCCCAAGCATCAACAATGGGGTTAAAAAGGACCAGGTAAGCCCCAACAGCGAGCCGCGGTAACGGCCCAATACATCGCGTTTGGCAAACTGCCAAAGCAAGGAACGGTTGTGGAATGGAATATAGGAGCGTTGCAGGCGTGTCACACCCCATAGTTTAACGGTGCAGCTCGCGGCGGCCCAATCCATACGCGCTGCGGGTTAGGATAGGCAATCTACACCTGCCACCGCACTCCAAGTACAGTTGCGCCATACCCTGCACCGCCACCGAGTCGCACTCCATTCCATCCATCAGGAGCATCCCATGGTCAAAAAAATGCCTAAAGTCGATCTATCCAAACTCACCCAGGCCCAATTGAGTGGCTCGGTCAAAGACTCGGCCCAGCAAATCTGGCAGGCGGGGCTAGGCGCGTTTACCCGCGCGCAAGCCGAGGGATCCAAGGCCTTTGAGTCACTGGTCAAGGAAGGCGTCAGCATCCAGCGAAAGACCGCCGCGGCAGCCGAAGAGAAGATTTCGGAAGCCACCAGCAAGATGTCGCACATGGCCACTGACATCACGTCCAAAGCCTCGGGTCAGTGGGACAAGCTGGAAAACATTTTTGAGGAACGGGTCGCCAAAGCGCTCAACAAGCTGGGCGTGCCATCGGCCAAAGACGTGAATGCGCTGATTGCGCGTATTGACGAGCTGAACAAGGCCGTGCAAAAACTGTCCACCAAGGCGACACCGGCCGCAGCCAAAGCCACACCACAACCAGCCTCCGCCAAACCCAAAGCCAGCGCCGGCGCCAAGACGGCTCCAGCCAAGAAGACCAAGCCGGCAAAGGCGCAGGGCTGAAAGCAGGCTTGAAAAAAGCGCAAGCACTTCCCCCTACACTTTCCATCTATGAACGCCAAATCACCCACGCCACCCAAAATCGCGTTAGCGCTGTCTGGCGGCGGCCCCCTGGGCGCAATCTACGAAGTCGGCGCCATGTGCGCACTGGAAGAATCGCTCAACGGCCTGGACTTCACCAAACTCGACCATTACGTCGGCGTGTCGGCCGGTGGTTTCATCGTGGCGGCGCTGGCCAATGGCATGTCGCCGCGCGAGTTGTGCGCGTCCTTTATCGAGAACGACAGCGAACCTTCCGAGACCTTTGACCCTGCCTGGTTGCTAAAACCAGCCTATGGCGAATTCTTGCGCCGCAGCATCATGTTGCCGGGTCTGGTGTTGTCCGCGCTGTGGCAATTCACCGTGGGCGGCAAATCGCTGATGAACGCGCTGGAGCGCCTAGGCCCGGGCCTGCCCACAGGGGTTTTCTCCAACCAGGCAGTAGATACGCAACTGGCCCGCCTGTTCACCCGCGAAGGCCGTACCAACGACTTCCGCCAGCTCAAGACCAAGCTCACGCTGGTCGCCACCAACCTGGACAGTGGCGAGGCCGCGCCCTTTGGTCGCCCCGGCTGGGACCATGTGCCGATCTCGCAAGCGGTACAAGCCAGCTCTGCGCTGCCCGGCCTCTTTCCGCCCGTGGAGATTAACGACCAGTACTACGTGGACGGCGCGCTAAAGAAGACCATGCACGCATCGGTCGCGCTGGATGACGGTGTGGATCTGCTGATTTGCCTGAACCCGCTGGTGCCGTTCAACGCAACCGCGCCGCAAGTGGCCAAGGTCATGCAGCGCGGCATCCCGACGCACAAGCGCGAGATCCCACGCATCGTCGATGGTGGCCTGCCGGCGGTGTTGAGCCAGACCTTCCGCTCCATGATCCATTCGCGCATGGAGTTGGGCATGAAGCACTACACCCACGCCTACCCGAATACCGACATCATCCTGTTCGAGCCCGACCACCGCGACCCCGAGCTGTATCTGGCCAACACCTTCAGCTACGCGCAAAGGCGCCAACTGGCCGAACACGCCTACCAGCAGACCCGCCAGATGCTGCGCTCGCGCAAGACCGGGCTGTCCGCCAAGCTTGCGCGCCACGGCATCAGCCTGAACCACGCGGTGCTGGACGACCCCAAGCGCCACCTCTCCGCGCCACCCAAGGCGCCCACCCGCATCGGGCGGGCCATTGCCACACTGCAAGAGGTCATGGATGATCTGGGTGAAACCGTAGCGACGGCCTCCCGCCGAGCCGCCCACTGAGTACCCGCCCACCATGGTCAAGAAAGCTCCCCGCCGCACCGCAGAACGCATTCTGGAAGTCACGCTGGAGCTGTTCAACCGCTTTGGCGAACCCAATGTCTCCACCACGTTGATTTCGGCCGAGCTGGGCATCAGCCCGGGCAACCTGTACTACCACTACCCGGCCAAGGACGAGCTGATCAACTCGCTGTTTGACCGCTACGAAAAAGCGCTCAACGAACTACTCAACGCCAGCGACAGCGTGCGCGATGTGGAAGACGCCTGGTTCTTCATGCACACGCTGTTCGAGCTGATTTGGCAGTACCGCTTTTTGTACCGCGATCTGAACGACCTGCTGAGCAAGAACCGTCGGCTGGAGACGCATTTCCAGTGGGTGCTGAAGAACAAGACCCGCTCAGTGCGCGCCATGCTCGACAGCATGAACCGCTCCGGTGCCATGCACATCGACTCCCGCGAGATGGAACCCACAGCCACCAGCATGGTGGTCGTACTCACCTACTGGCTGAGCTTTGAGTATGTGAAAGATCCGCGCAATGCGCTGGAACCTGAAAGCGCCCAAGCCGCCCTGCTGCGCGGCGCCCACCATGTGCTAAATCTGCTGATTCCCTACATGGAAGCCGGCCAACGCACCCATTTATTGAAGCTTGTAGGTGCTTACACCACTGCCCCCGGCGCCCAAGCCGCATAAGATAGGAAGAACAAACACAATATAGTGTCCAAAGCGCATCCGATACAACGAGAAATGCGCCGACCTAAAGAGGAGACACGACATGGTCCCATGGACCGCCTTTAACCACTGCGAAAACTACCCATTTGACGCAGCCCGCGTCAAAAAACACTGGGGCCAGTTGCACGCCGGTGATCTGGAATCACTGCCAAAGGACGGCGCCGTACTGGCCGCCTGGGCGCTGTTCCACAGCGGAGAGTTCGAGAAAGCCGCCGAGGCGGGTCTGCAAGCAGGCCCAGCAGGCGCCAATGTGGCCAACAAGGCCACCAGCGTCTACGCCCACTACCTGGAACCCCGCGAGAAAAACCGCCAGCGCCTGTTTCTGCAGGTGGCCGACAGGGCTGCCGAGCTGGCCGCCGCGGAGCCTGACAACGCCAACGCCTTCTACTGGCAGGCCTATGCGCTGGGGCGTTATAGCCAGGGCATCAGCGTGGCCAAGGCCTTGGCGCAGGGCGTGGGCGGCAAGGTAAAGTCGGCACTGGAATCGGCCATTCGTCTGCAACCCAAGCATGCCGACGCCCACGTCGCACTGGCGGCCTTCCACGCCGAAGTCATCGACAAGGTCGGCACGTTAATCGCCAACATGACCTATGGTGCCAAGAAGGAAACCAGCCTGAATTTGTTCGCACAGGCGCTGAGCCTGAACCCCCACTCCGCCATCGCCAAGATCGAATACGCCAACGCCCTGGTGATTTTGGAGGGCGACAAACGCATGGCCGAGGCCACCCAGTGCTACGAGCAGGCTGCCTCCATGAAGGCTTTGGATGCAGCCCAACACCTTGATGTGGAAATGGCGCAAACCGAATTGGCGAGCTAGTGGCTCGCTGTACTATTACTTCGTAACAACCAACCTAACCGGAGCAAACCCATGGCCGATCTGAAAAAACAATTCGAAACCGCTATCGCCAATTCCAAGAACCTGAGCGAGCGCCCTGACAACACCACCATGCTGAAAATCTACGCGCTGTACAAACAGGCCAGCGTGGGCGACAACACTGAGAAGAAGCCCGGCTTTGTCGACATGGTGGGCCGCGCCAAGTGGGACGCGTGGAATGGGGTCAAGGGCGTCAGCAATAAAGACGCGATGCAGCAATACGTGGACTTGATCGAGTCCTTGAGTTAAATTGGGCTGTAGCCCTCGTCCACGCTGAGCTAGCAGCTATCAAAACAGGAGCGCCTCAGGGCTTTTTGGCCTTAGCCGTTTTGGCCCCGGCCTTGGGGGCCAGCAGATCGTCTAGGTTTTTGACAATCTCGGCTTCTATCTTGCCCTTGAATGCACCCAGCAAGAAGCCGAGCTTGGCGTCCAGATCAAAGTGGTCCGTTGTCACCACCAACACGCCGTTGACACCGGAGCGCGTGAAGTGCAAGCGGTCTTCCTTGGCTCCCTCCTCATAGCTGCATTCCATGCCGAAATCGCTTTCCACCTGTTCCGCCCAGGTACGCGCGATCTTGCGTGCGGCCGCCAGGGTCAGGGAATGTTCCCGTCGAATGTGAAGATTTGCCAAGTCAGTGCTCCTGAATACAGTGTGTTGTACGGGGTTGGTCCATACTCAGGCACATCATAGAAGCACCCGGGCCTATCAACCCCCATTTATCCGCTAAATGCCATGCTATACAAATTCAAATCCAAAGTCACCGGTGATCTCATCATGCTGGAGCCCAACGGGCGCCAGGTTCTGCAACTGATCGGCAAGGGCGACGCCGCGAAGGGCATTCTGCAGCCAGCGGAAATGCCTGCCGCCATTGCAGCCCTGGAGCGCGCAGTATCAGCAGACGAATCTGCACAACAGCAGCGCAAGCAAGAGGCCGAGGCCGCTGGTGAGAAGGCAGGGCCGCGCGCCGACACCGTGTCCCTGCGCCAACGCGCCGTCCCTTTCATCGACATGCTCAAACGTTGCCAGCAGGCCGACAAAGAGATCGTCTGGGGCGTATGACCGATTAGTCGGCGTACACCCCGGCGGCCTTGATCACGGGGCTCCACTTGGCAATTTCGGCCTGCACAAACAGCTTGTGCTCGGCGGGCTCCACGCGCTTGTCCGTCACCACGACGGCGCCCAGGCCTTCCTGCTTTTTGACGAAATCTGCGTCCTTCAGCGCCAGTTTCAGCGCTGCATTGATCTTGGCCTGCACATCGGTCGGCGTTCCTTTGGGAGCATACAACCCCTGCCACACCGTCACGTCAAAACCCTTGAGCCCCATATCTTGCAAGGTGGGCAGATCCCGCAGGGCGGGTGTGGTCAGGGGCTTGCTGGTGGTAACGGCGTAGCCAATGACTTTTTTGCCCTCGATCTGCGACGACGTATTGGTTGTCTGGTCGCACAACAAATCAATTTGTCCGCCCATCAGGTCCGTCATGGCGGGCGCCGTGCCCTTGTAGGGCACCGTCGTCATATCAACCTGCAGCGCGTTCTGGAACAACAGGCCACACAGGTGCGAGGCAGACCCCACTCCGGCGTTGCCCAGGTTCATCTTGCCCTTGTTCTGGCCTATCCAGGTGAGCAGCTCCTTGTAGGTCTTGGCGGGCATCGTCGGGCGGCCGATCAGCGTCATCGGCACGTCGCTGACCATGCCCAAATACTCAAAGTCGCTCTCCACCTTGAACGGGATATTGCGCACCAGCGTGGGCATGGTCGCCATGCCAATGTGGTGGAACAGCAGGGTGTAGCCGTCCGCGGCAGCCTTGGCCACCTTGTTGGCGCCAATAGACCCACCGGCGCCCGCCGCGTTGTCCACCAGCACCGTGGCGCCACCCAGGGGTTTGCGCAGCGCCTCGGCCAGATCGCGCGCCGATTTGTCCGTGGGGCCGCCTGCGGCGAAGGGCACAACGATGGTGATGGGGCGGCTGGGGTAAGACTGCGCATGGGCAGCCCACGCAAAACCGGCAGCAGCGACAACGACGAGTAATTTTTTCATGGCGCGTTCTGGTTATGGTGCCACCAGCTTAGCCATGGTGGCAAAAATTGCCACGGTGTAAACACCAGCAGCGACCCGCACAGCGGTGGAGCGTGGGGCTACTTGTAGCTGCGCGCGTCCTCAATGATCTTGCCATCGTTGGGCAGGCTTCCGAGGGGCACGATATCCACCTGGCCACGCAGCTTGGTCACCTCGCGGATCGCATCGCTGATGCGGGCCGCCAGGCCCTCCACGCTGCCATCCACTTCTACCTTGAGCGTCATGGCGTCGTTGGCCATCTCTCCGCTGACCACGAGGCGTGCGCGCGCTACCTCGGCAAAGCGCTTAACCACGTCGTTGACCTGCTTGGGATGCACAAACATGCCGCGCACCTTGGTGGTCTGGTCGGCGCGCCCCATCCAACCCTTGATCCGGGTGTTGGTGCGCCCACTGGGGCAGGTGCCGGGCAGCATGGCGGACAGATCGCCGGTGCCGAAGCGTATCAGCGGGTAGGTGGGGTTCAGCGTGGTGACGACCAGTTCACCCACCTCGCCCTCAAGCACCGGGTCGCCGGTGCCGGGGCGCACGATCTCGACGATCACGCCTTCGTCCAGCACCAGGCCTTCGCGCGCCGCCGTCTCGTACGCAATCAGGCCCAGGTCGGCTGTCGCATAACACTGGTAGGCATCAATCCCACGCGCCAGGAACCAGTCGCGCAGGCTGGGCGGAAAGGCCTCGCCGCCAAACATGGCCTTCTTCAGGCTGGGCAGGGTTACGCCCATCTCGGCAGCCTTTTCCACAATGATCTTCAGGAAGCTGGGTGTGCCGATATAGCCTGCCGGCTGCAAATCCCGCATGGCCTGCACCTGCTGCTCAGTCTGGCCGGTGCCGCCAGGGAACACGGTGCAGCCCAGCGCATGGGCGCCGGTTTCCATCATGGCGCCAGCGGGTACAAAGTGGTAGCTGAAGCTGTTGTGGATCAGTTCACCCGGCCTGAAACCCGCCGCGTAAATGGCGCGCGCCATGCGCCAGTAGTCGCGCACCGTGCCTTCGGGTTCGTACATGGGTCCGGGGCTGGCATAGACCCGTGTCATCCCCGCGCCATAGCCCAGCGTGCTGAAGCCGCCAAACACATCGCCCTGCGCCACGGCACCTGCCGCGCGTTCGCGGGCGGCCAGTTGGCGTTCCTGCAACTCGTGTTTGCGCGTCACCGGCAACTGGGCCAGCGCTGCGCGGTCCACTACAGCGGCCGTGTCCACATGCTGCAGCAGGTCGGCAAAGGCGAGTGATGCGCGTTTGGCATGGGCCAACTGGCCGGGCAGCGCGGCCATCAAAGCAGCCTCGCGCTGCGCGGGGGGGCGGGTTTCTAAAGCGTCATACGCTGAACTCATACAGGTCTCCCTGGGCCAAAGGCGTTGCTATACATAACGTAGCGAGCAACGCAGGTTTCACGAGGGCTACAACCCTATTTGTCATATGGAAACTCATGCCAGCCAGCGTTTGCGGCGCTTGTAGCTTTTGACGTCCTTGAAGCTCTTGCGCTCGCCACCACCCATGCCCAGGTAAAACTCCTTGACGTCTTCGTTGGTGCGCAGGTAGTCGGCGGCACCGTCCATGACCACGCGGCCCGATTCCATGATGTAGCCGTAGTCGGCGTACTTCAGCGCCATATTCGTGTTCTGCTCGGCCAACAGGAAAGTGACCTTTTCTTTGGTGTTGAGGTCTTTGACGATCTCAAACACCTCTTCGACGATCTGCGGTGCCAGACCCATGGACGGCTCGTCCAGCAGCACCATGCTGGGGTTGGCCATGATGGCGCGGCCAATGGCGCACATCTGCTGCTCACCGCCCGAGGTGTAGGCCGCCTGGCTGGTGCGCCGGGTCTTCAGGCGCGGGAAGTAGGCATACACCTTTTCCAAATTCGCGGCCACCTCGGCCTTGCTCTTGCGGGTGTAGCCACCGGTCAGTAAATTCTCTTCAATCGTCAGGTGGGCAAAGCAGTGGCGGCCTTCCATGACCTGCACCACACCGCGCTGCACCAGGTCGGCCGGGCTCAGGTTCTCGATGCGCTCGCCGCGCAGCTCGATGCTCCCCTTGGTCACCGCGCCACGCTCGCCCGCCAGCAGGTTGGACACGGCCCGCAATGTGGTCGTTTTGCCCGCACCATTGCCACCGAGGATGGCCACGATGCCGCCCTCGGGCACCTGCAAGGACACGCCCTTGAGGACAAGAATGACGTGGTTGTAGATGACTTCGATGCCATTCACGTTCAGAACAATATTCTTTGCATCACTCATGGTGGTTTTCCGTTCAGACCAAATGAAAGACCCGTTAGGCGAGCCTTTGATTTGGTGGCCCCGCTCTTTTCCTGGGGGCCACCGTTGTCATCAGCTCTGGCAATCCGCAGGCGTGCGGGGAGTCAGCTTCTTGTCGGCCGCGTACTTGGCTGCGGTTGTCTTGACCAGGGGCTTGATGATCTGCTCATCACCCTGCAGCCAGTCGGACGTGAACTTCCAAGCCTTGCCATCCCAGGTGTGGATACGGGCCCAGGATGCACCCATGTGGTCCACACACGAGGTGCTGATGGGGCGCATCACGCCGGCAAAGCCCAGCGCATCCAGTTTGGCCTGGGTCAGGTTCAGGTTTTCCAGGCCCCAGCGCACTTGCTCGCCGGTCATGGTCTTGCCCTTGCCATAGCGCTCTTGCGCCGCACGGATGCCTTCCACGCCCAGCATCGCGCTCATGGCGCCGCGCATGTACAACACCTGGCCCAGCTCTTCCTTGGGACCGGTACCCTGGCCCTTGTCATGCACCATGGTGGTCACGTCCTTGACCAGCTTGGATTGCGGCTCGGCACCGTGCTGCATGGTCACGGCGTTGTAGCCCTTGGCGCCGTCGGCAACGTCTTTCACGTCAGGCTCCGCACCGGCCCACCACACGCCATACATCTTCTCGCGGGGGTAGCCAGTGGCCTGGGCTTCTTTGATGGCGGTGGAGTTCATGACGCCCCAGCCCCACAGCACCACATAGTCGGGCTTGTTCTGGCGTACTTGCAGCCAGGTGGCTTTTTGCTCCACGCCGGGTGCGGTCACGGGCAGCAGTTGCAGGCTGAAGCCGTGCATGGCAGCGCGCTCTTGCAGCAGCGGGATAGGCTCTTTGCCAAACGGGCTGTCGTGGTAGACGAGCGCCAGCTTCTTGCCCTTGAGCTTGTCAAAGCCGCCCTCTTTCTTGGCAATAGCCTGCATGATGGCGTCTGCTGCCACCCAGTAAGTGCCGGCGATGGGGAAGTTCCATTTGAAGACCGTTCCGTCTGCACTTTCGCTGCGGCCATAACCCACGGTCACCACCGAGATCTTGTCGACTGGGGCTTTCTCCGTAATGGCGAAAGTGGCGCCGGTGGACAGGGGTTGCACCAAGGTCGCGCCGCCGTTCTTGCCCTTCAGGCGTTCATAGCACTCCACGCTGCGGGCCGTGTCGTAGCCGGTTTCGCATTCTTCAAACGTCAGCTTGACGCCATTGACGCCGCCGCGGGCGTTGACCAGCTTGAGGTAGTCCACATAACCATTGGCCCATGGCACACCTTTGGGCGCGTAGGGGCCGGTGCGGTAGGACAGCACGGGAATGAATTGCTCTTTGGCCTGGGCGAAGGCCTGGGTGCCCGCCATGAGGGTGGCGCCAGCCACTGCCACCATGGTTGCCGCGAGTGCGAGTTTACGAAGCTTCATTTGTCTCTCTCCTGGTAATAATTAATGGTTGTTGAAGAAGCACGAGGGAACACGGTACGGATAAACCAAAGTCATCAATGCGGGAAGGGCCACAGACGCAGTTTCTGTTTGCCTATGGACCACAGCTTGGCCAGCCCATGGGGCTCCACGATCAGGAACCAGACAATGAGCCCGCCAAAGATCATCAGCTCGGCGTGCGACACCCCGGCCGTGGAAATCTGCACGCCAACCAGCGCCGCCAAAGCGGGCAGGAATTGGCTCAGAAAAATCGGCAACAGCACGATGAAACCCGCGCCAAAGAAGCTGCCCATGATGGAGCCCATGCCGCCAATAATGACCATGAACAGCAGCTTGAACGACTGGTCCACCGAGAACGCGGCCGGCTCCCAAGCGCCCAGGTAGATGAAGGCCCACAGCCCGCCGGCCATGCCGACGATGAAGGAGCTGACGGCGAAGGCGGTCAACTTGGCATACATCGGCCGTATGCCGATGACGGCCGCCGCCACGTCCATATCGCGGATCGCCATCCACTCACGGCCCACCGCGCCGCGCACAAGATTCTTGGCCAAGAGCGCGATCACTGCCAGCAACGTCAGGCAGAACAGGTATTTGGATACCGGGCTGGCCAGCGATAAGCCAAACACCTGCAGGTTGTTGACCGACACCGAGCCCGATGGCGAGTAGTTGGTGAACCACTGGATGCGCAAAAACATCCAGTCCGCAAAGAACTGCGCCGCCAGCGTGGCCACGGCCAGGTACAGGCCCTTGACCCGCAGGCTGGGCAGGCCAAACAGGATGCCGAAGAGCATGGCGCAGACACCGCCCAGCACCAGGGCCAGCACCAGCGGCATGCCGTCGATGCGAACAAAGAAGTTGTAGGCTGCGTAGGCGCCGACCGCCATGAAGGCACCCGAGCCCAGGGATATCTGGCCGCAGTAACCCACCAGAATATTTACGCCGATGGCCGCCAGCGAGAAGATCAGGAAGGGGATCAGGATGTTGGTGAACCAGTAGTCGCTGGCCACCGCAGGCAGTGCTACAAAAGCGACTGCCAGCAGCGCATACAAAGCGATGCGGTCTTGCGCGATCGGGAAGATCTGCTGGTCTGCCCGATAGTTGGTTTTGAATTGGCCGTTTTCTCTGTAGAACATTTTCTTTTCGCAATCTATAAGCTATGAGCCAGGGCGGCAATGCGCTTTGCTCCGTGTCCCCCGTCCGCTTTGCGGGCTCCTCCTTTACCTGCGCAAAACGCATTGCCACCCTGGCTCATCGGGCAGGCTGTAGT
>NZ_JANXUQ010000205.1 GCF_025356155.1 Rhodoferax sp.
AGCGTGGGGGCTCACATGAACGACAATGTCGCACCATGAGCCAGACCTACATACTTACCCTGTCATGCCCAGACCGCCTGGGATTGGTACACGCCGTATCGGGCTTTTTGCTGGAGCGCGGTGGCAACATCGAAGAAGCCGCCCAGTACAACGACCCCGATACCGGCCTGTTCTTCATGCGCGTGCAGTTCAGCTGCGTGCGGTTGACCTTCCAGGACCTGCGCAACCAACTGGCCTTTTTCGCCAAGCCTTACTCCATGCAATGGCGGCTGCATCCGACGTCGCAGCCCATGCGCACCGTGCTGTTGGTCAGCAAAGAGGGCCATTGCCTCAACGATTTGTTGTTCCGGTGGAAGAGCGGGCTGCTGGCCATCGACATACGGGCCATCGTCTCCAACCACCGGCACTTCTACCAATTGGCGGCCAGCTACAACATCCCGTTCCACTACATTCCCGTCGAGCCCGACAACAAGGCCCAGGCCGAAGCCAGGCAGTTGGAGATCATCGAGTCTGAAGGGGCGGAACTGGTAGTGCTGGCGCGCTACATGCAGATATTGAGCGACGAGTTCTGCCAAAAATTGGCGGGCCGGGCTATCAATATTCACCACTCGTTCCTACCCAGCTTCAAAGGTGCCAAGCCCTACTACCAGGCGCATGACCGCGGCGTGAAGCTGATTGGTGCCACGGCCCACTATGTGACCGCCGATCTGGACGAAGGCCCTATCATCGAGCAGGACGTGGCCCGCGTAGAACACAGTAAAACGGTGGAAGATTTGACGACCCAGGGCCGTGACACCGAGAGCCAGGTGCTGGCCCGCGCGGTCAAGTGGCATAGCGAGCACCGGGTGCTGCTGAATGGCCACAAGACAGTGATCTTCAAATAAAAACGCCCCGCGCAACGGCGGGGCGTGTGGGCAGATACTGCTTTTAGCGGTATTGCGTAGTGCCCAAATCGAAGCGCCCCACCAATTGATCCAAAGACTGCGCCTGCTCATCCAGAGACTGGGCCGCAGCAGCAGCCTCTTCCACCAACGCCGCATTTTGCTGCGTGGTCTCTTCGATCTGCGCAATAGCGCGGTTGATGTCTTCGTTGCCTTCGCTCTGCTCCAGCGAGGCACCCGATATCTCTTCCATCACCGTGCTGACCTGCATCACGGTCTTGGCCATGTCGGCAATGGTCTGGCCCGCGGTGCGCGCCAGGTGAGAGCCTTCCTTGACCTGCAGCGTCGAATTCTCGATCAACGCGCTGATCTCTTTGGCAGCCGTAGCACTCCGTTGGGCCAGGTCACGTACCTCGGCGGCCACCACGGCGAAACCACGGCCCTGCTCGCCCGCATGCGCCGCTTCCACAGCGGCATTCAGCGCGAGGATATTGGTCTGGAACGCAATGCTCTGGATCGCGCCGATGTTGGAGTAGATGGCCTGGGTACTTTGGCTGATTTTCTCCATCGTCCGCGCCACATTGGCCACGACATCGCCGCCTTGGCGTGCAGCCTGGCTGGCGCTGCTGGACAACTGTGCGGCACGCGTAGAGCTATCGGCGTAACGCTTGGCGATGGCGGTCAGCTGTTCCACATTGGTCGTGGTTTTCTCCAGTGACGACGCCTGTTGTTCGGTACGGTTAGACAGATCCAGGTTGCCCATGGAGATTTCGCGTGAGGCATTGGCCACCTGGGCCGAGCTTTCGGCGATTTCACCCATGGTCTGCGCCAATTGGGTCTGCATTTCGTGCAGCGAATACAACAGGCTTTGCGTGTCGTTGGGCGCCAGGATGATCTCCATCGTCAGGTCGCCGTTGGCAATGCGGCTGGCGATGGACTTGGCATAGGCCGGCTCGCCTCCGAGCTGGCGCGTCAGGCGCCAGATCACCCAGCTGCCGACGCTAACCGACATGGCGACCAGCAGCAGCGCGATAGCACTGACCCACACCACCGAGGTCTTGTAGATATCTCCGGTGTGCTGCATTGTGGCCTCGGCCGACTGGCCGCGCTGTGCGACCAGGCTGTCCACGACCTTCTCGACCTTGCGGGTCTCATTGACCAGGCCCGCGTCTTCGGAGGCGACATCGGGGCTCAATTCCATGAAGGACAGGGGTTGCTCCTTGACC
The DNA here is from genome assembly GCF_025356155.1 of Rhodoferax sp. Classification (GTDB taxonomy): domain Bacteria; phylum Pseudomonadota; class Gammaproteobacteria; order Burkholderiales; family Burkholderiaceae_C; genus Allorhodoferax. The sequence continues at coordinate 2,108 of NZ_JANXUQ010000205.1, forward strand.
AGCTTCATGTACTCACGCAAGCGCTTGGACCATTTGGCAATGACGTCGACCAGTTGCTGGGTCGTGGCCACGGATTCTTCGCTGGTGGACAGGCCCTTAATGACCTCGATCTTCTTGCCCACTTCGGCCAGACTGGCCTCGATGTCCTTGGACAGCGTCTCGCGCTCGGCTGCGGTACTGGCTGTCAGCAATTGGGTCTGTGCACGGCTGGCCCGCAAGATGTTGCTGCGCACCTGTTCAGCCGCTTGCCCGGCGGTGTATTCCTGCTCGTAAATGACGTGGGAAGAGGCATTCAAGCGCCCCATCTGGAACAGCGAGAACACGCCAATCACCAAGGCGCCAGCCACCACAATGGCAAATGCCAGGCGCAAACTGGACTGTACCGACATGCCGTCGGCCGCAGAACTGGCAGGTTTGAGCAAGCGCTCACGTACGGTCTGGGCCATACCGCCCAGGGCTTTCAACGCTTGGTTCTTTTGGGGTAACCGCACTTGCGCCATTGAATCGGACAACATGGGCTGCAAGTTCTCAGCTGGATCGAATTCCATCAAGCGGTTCCTAGATTGGGCGATGCAAAAACGTCAGGATAGCCCGGTTTTATCCGCAGGTGCCCATTTTTTCGCCCATACGGATGGCGCCACCGGGTACCCATTCGGGGTTGAAAGCCAAGCGTCCGCGCGGAAACAAAAGCACCACGGTAGACCCCAGCAAGAATCGTCCCATCTCGGCGCCCTGGGTCAGATTCACACCACCATCTTTATAAAGACGCTCCCACAGATGCCCCGGACGCGGTGGATTGATCTGCCCGTGCCATACCGTCGCCATGCTGCCCACGATGGTGGCGCCCACCAGCACCTGCACAAACGGGCCTTGGGGCGAGTCAAACACGCACACCAACCGCTCGTTGCGCGCAAACAGGCCGGGCACGCCGCGCGCGGTGGCCGGGTTGACTGAGAACAAATCGCCGGGCACATAAATCATGCGCCGCAACACACCCGCACAGGGCATATGGATGCGGTGGTAGTCCTTGGGGCTGAGGTACAACGTGGCGAAGTGGCCGTCTTCAAACTCTGCGGCCAATGCGGCATCGCCGCCCACCAGAGCGGTGGTGGAATAGCTGTGGCCCTTGGCCTGAAAAATCTGGTCTTTGTTGATAGGCCCGAACTGGCTGATAGCGCCATCTACCGGGCACACCAGATCGGCCTGCGCCAAAGTGCGGGCGCCGTCTTTGAGTGGCCGGGTAAAGAAGTCGTTGAAAGTGGCATAGCTGGTGATGTCGGGGTTGGCCGCCTCCGCCATATTGACGTTGTAGCGTTTGACGAACCAGCGGATGACGGAGGTCGTCGCACTACCGGCGCGGGCACTTGCCAGTTTGCCGGCCAGCGCGGTGATCGCCTGTTTGGGGATGAGGTACTGCGGCAATACAGCCAAGGTGTCGGACACGGCAGTTCCTTCTATTTAGAGTGGTAACAACGAGAGGGTCGGAGAGTGCGGCGGGATTATAGTAAGCGATGTCTGCCGCCCGCATCCCCCCCATCCAATGCCTGCTGACCTTTGAAGCATTGGCCCGCCTGCGCAGTGTGACACAGGCCGCAGAAGAGCAATGCGTCACGCCCAGCGCAGTAAGCCACCGGGTGCGCCAACTGGAGCAGATCATCGGCACCAAGCTGTTTGGCCGTGCCGATTTTTCGTTGACCACGGAGGGCAGCGAATACCTGGCCCATGTCCGCGAGGGGCTCAGCAGTCTGCAAAAATTCCCCAGCTCGGCCGCTGCGCCGGGCAAGCGCAAACTGCGCCTAGCGGTCACGCCCACGTTTGCCCGCTCCATCCTGATCCCACGCCTGCGCCAGTTCACCGATGCCTATCCCGAGATCGACCTGACGCTACAGGTGTCGATACCGCTGCTCGACGTGGTGGCTGAAGACGCCGACCTGGTGGTGCGCTTTGGCCCCGGGCGCTACGCCGATATGGAATATGTATGCCTTACGAAAGACGTCGTCACCCCGCTGGCTTCACCTGCCTTTGTGCGCGAGCACGGCCCGTTTGAGGTAGCGCAGGATTTGGAGGGCGTGCCGCTGTTGCGCAGCCCACTGGAGCCCTGGCGCACCTGGTTTGCCGCGCAGGGGCTGGACTGGCCCGAGCCGATAGACGGCTCCCAGTTCAACGACATTGGCCTGATGTGCGACGGCGCCGCTGCGGGCATGGGTGTGGCCCTGGTGCGGCTCAAGCTGGGTGCCCCCTGGATAGAGCATGGCTCGTTGGTTCGCCTGGGTACCACCGCCGTGTTTGGCAGCAACGTACCTAGCCCCCACGCCCACTACCTGTGCTGGCGCACCGGCACCATGGACCGTTGGGAATGCGCGGCGTTTGCGGAGTGGCTGAAGCAGGCCGTGACTTGAATCACACATCCGTTGGTTATCCACGATCATTTGCTACCAATAAGATAGCGATATTTGCATACTTCATGGGGGCTACAGCCAATTTCCCTCTAACCTAGAATGGGCATCGAGGGAGGGCCACGCATGACATCAGAAGCGAAAGCCAAAAAAAAGACCCTGCAAGCCGCCTACCCCCGCCAAATCGTTCCCCAACACTCCGCCGAGGAACGCGCCAGCATACTACTGGCGCGCATTCGAGCGGAACAGGCATCATTGGATAACGCAAAAAGTCAAAAGTAAATTCACGAAGGAGTTCAACATGCTGACCCGCTTAGAAGTCAACGGTTTCAAAACCTTTGAAAAATTGGACGTCGCATTCACGCCCTTCACCATGGTGGTGGGCAACAACGCCGCCGGCAAAAGCAACTTGTTTGACGTGATTCAACTGCTATCCAAGCTAGCGACCAAGGATGTGTCTGAGGCGGTCAATGGAATGCGGGGTGAGCCACTGGAACTATTTCGGCAGACCGTTGCGGGGCGAGCCAAGCAAATCGAAATGGCTGTGGAGGTGTTGATTGACCCGACAGTCAAAGACCCGTGGGGAAGCGAGGTCACGCTCACGCACACCCGTCTGCGGTACGAGGTGACATTGGAGCGCCGGGAAATTAAGCCAGGTATCGAGCGGATTCAAGTGGCAAAAGAGGCGGCTTTTCCCATCATGCGCAAAGATGATGCTTGGGCTAAAAAAATGGAGCCATCAAAGTCGTTCCGTGATGCTTATCTCAAATACTCACGCAAAACGCCGTTACTGACTACAGAAAGCATGCCCGAGGGTTTGACATTTAGCGTCCATCAAGATGGCAAGCACGGTCGTAACCGCCCTGCAAGTGCAGCCGAGGCAACCGTTCTTTACAGCATTACCAACGCTGAGTTTCCCCACCTCTTTGCTTTGCGTGAAGCAATGCGCCATTGGCGGTTGCTGCAACTTGATCCTGCATTGCTGCGCAGACCTGTGCCCGCAACCGCGTCTGACGTGCTAAATGCCGATGGCTCCAATCTGGCAGCCGTATTGGCGCAGCTAAAAGCTGAAACCGCAACGTCCGTACGTCCTGAGGGCGTACTCAGCGATATTGTTGCGGAACTCAATAATTTGATTCCCGGCACCACAAAGCTGGATGCCGAGCTCCATGAAGCCAGCCGAGAATACAGAATAAAACTCACGATGCGAGATGGCTTGCCGTTCAGTTCGCGGGTGATCTCTGATGGCACTCTGCGGGTATTGGCTCTTCTTACATTGCTACATGATCCAAGGCATCGCGGCTTGATCTGTTTTGAAGAACCAGAAAATGGCGTGCATCCAGCACGAATCAAGCAGTTGATCCAGCGTCTAAAAGATATGGTGACAAGTCCACACGATTTCGAAGCTGGTGAAGAGGTGGCGCCCTTGAGCCAGCTTCTACTAAACAGTCATTCCCCTGTAGTGCTTTCGGCCTTGATTGACAGGGACTTCTATCCAATTGACGGTTCCATTCTGTTTGCAGATACGGCAACGGTTAGTGAGCCAAGCACCCATCAACTGCGGCGTAAAACGCGTTTACGGCCAGTTTGGTCTAAGGATCAGGCGGGTCTTTTCGGCGACAGCGACACGGCACGTGGCTTCGTGTCGGAGTTTGAAGTGAAGAAGGTGCTGGAAACCGTGAGTACCGAGGACTGAGGATGCACTATCTTGGAATCGCCTTGTATGCAGAAGGCCCGACTGACTACTACTTTTTGCGGCCTCTTTTGCAGCGACTGTGCGAGGATATTTGCGTTAGAGAGTCCCCTCACAGTGTTGAGTTTAGTGAGGTGTTGGCCCTTGATCATTCGTCAAAGACAAACAGTGCACCGAGACAACAGCGGATAGTGGATGCTGCCAAGGCGGCACGGGGCGTCTGGCGGGTTCTTTTTGTTCATACGGATGGTGCGAACAATCCCGCGCAGGCCCGAAAACAACTGGTCCAACCTGCGCTAGCGCTTTTGCAGCAGGAGATGGCTGCGGATGGATGTGGTGTTGCAGTCATCCCGATCCGCGAGACAGAGTCGTGGGCCATTTGGGATGGCGACGCACTTCGTCAAGTCTTTGGCACCACGTTGTCCGATCAGGACTTGGGGCTTCCTGCAACAGCCCATCTAGTGGAATCCGCGGCGGATCCAAAAGTAGTGCTCCGCAACGCCTTCAACGCCACGCAGCCGTCTGGGCGGCGGAAAAAGCAAGGCACTTCACCCCTGCTTAACGCGCTGGGGGAGCAAGTCTCACTATCGCGATTGCGCCAAATTTCAGGCTTCTGCCAATTTGAAACCGAGTTGAAGCTAGCACTCCTGCAGTTGCAAATTTTGAAATGAATCGCCCACAAGGCTTAGATACCCCACACAGGCACATTGAACATATGCCGGGCAGGCTCTGATTTGCTTGATGGGTACTTGATAAGCTGGCAATTTTTAGCTCTCCATGACACAAATAAGCCATATGAATCAACACCCTATGCGCATAGCCTTTACATGACACGCACATCTTTCCCCCGCAAAAGCATTGAAAGACCGACACAACCGTACCTTTGTGAACACCACCGCCCGCATCCAGAAGTTCTGGAAATTCTGCCGCATCATGCGCAACGAAGGCGTGGGTTGACGCCGATGCCTGTGGATATCTATATCTACGGCTTCTAAAAAACGGGAAAGAGAAGTGCGCACACGGGACGTGACCTGATTTCACAGCCGTGTGCAGGTTTCTTCACGCTACCGGATGGCGCTTTGACGTACATTGTTTGCATGAACGCTCCCTCTTTCTCCCATGACCAGAATTTGCTACAAAAAACAGAGCTGCAGACGCAGGTAGTACGAGGGCTAGAGGCCCATTTGCCTAAGAGCAGTCTGCTGTGGAACCGTGAAGACACCACGCCGTATGAGTGCGACGGCCTGACCGCCTACCGCCAGCGCCCGCTGGTGGTAGCCTTGCCCGAGACCGAAGCCCAGGTGGCAGCCGTGCTGAAGACCTGTTTTGCGATGGGCGTGCCGGTCGTGGCACGCGGTGCAGGCACCGGCCTGTCGGGTGGCGCCATGCCGCATGCGCTGGGCGTGACGCTGTCGCTGGCCAAGTTCAACAAAATCCTCAAGCTGGACAAGCGCAGCCGCACGGCGGTGGTGCAGTGCGGCGTGCGCAACCTGGCCATCAGCGAGGCGGCGGCACCGCTGGGCCTGTACTACGCACCCGACCCATCCAGCCAGATCGCCTGCACCATCGGCGGCAATGTGGCCGAGAACTCCGGCGGCGTGCACTGCCTCAAATACGGCTTGACGTTGCACAACGTGCTCAAGGTCAAGGGCTACACGGTAGAGGGCGAACCCATCACCTTTGGCAGCGATGCGTTGGACACACCCGGCTACGACCTGCTGAGCTTGGTGGTCGGTAGCGAAGGCATGCTGGCCGTCATCACCGAAGTCACGGTCAAGCTGGTGCCCAAGCCGCAGTTGGCGCGCTGCATCATGGCCAGCTTTGACGACCTGCGCAAGGCGGGCGACGCGGTGGCCGCAGTGATAGCCGCCGGCATCATCCCTGCCGGCTTGGAGATGATGGACAAGCCCATGACCGCCGCGGTCGAAGATTTTGTGCACGCCGGCTACGACCTGAATGCCGAAGCGATCTTGCTGTGCGAGAGCGATGGCACACCCGAAGAGGTGGAAGAAGAAATCGGCCGCATGGCGGACGTGCTACGCGCCCACGGCGCCACGGCCATTGCCGTCAGCCAGAACGAGATGGAGCGCCTGAAGTTCTGGAGCGGCCGCAAAAACGCCTTCCCTGCCAGCGGCCGCATCAGCCCGGACTACATGTGCATGGACAGCACCATCCCGCGCAAGCGCCTGGCCGACATCCTGCTGGCCATTCAGGAGATGGAAAAAAAATACCAGCTGCGCTGTGCCAATGTGTTCCACGCCGGAGACGGCAATCTGCATCCTTTGATCCTGTTCGATGCCAACGATGCCGACCAACTGCACCGCTGCGAACTGTTTGGCGCCGACATCCTGGAAACCAGCGTCGCCATGGGCGGCACCGTGACCGGCGAGCATGGCGTGGGTGTGGAGAAACTCAACTCGATGTGCGTGCAGTTTTCTGCTGCGGAGAATGCCCAGATGATGGGCATCAAGCACGCCTTTGACACCAAGGGTTTGCTCAACCCCGGCAAGGTCATTCCCACGCTGCAGCGCTGCGCGGAATACGGCAAGATGCTGGTGCGCGGCGGGCAGATCAAGCACCCGGATTTGCCGCGGTTTTGAATTATTTATCCTTGCAATTAACGGAATGAAGTTCCATAATTGCAAGAATGTTTACCCGCCAGATCCTTCCCCAGTTAACTGAAGAAATTCAGAACTCCCCCGCAGTCGCCTTGCTGGG
>NZ_JANXUQ010000227.1 GCF_025356155.1 Rhodoferax sp.
GTGCCGCCGACCAGATACCCACTGTGCCGGTTGGCCACCTCGGGCGCACAGGGCTCCACCGACTTTGCGCCAATCTGGCGTGCCAGATTCTTGGTCGATACCTTGCGGTTGCCATGCATGAGCACCAGCAGCGGCTTGGCATCCTGGTCCTGCATCACCAGCGTCTTGACGACGCTGAACGGGTCAAACCCCAAGACCTGCGCACTATGCTGGGCGCCGCCGTGCTCCAGGTATTCATACGGATGTTCGGTGTAGGCGATTTTGTGCGCCTTCAGCATTTGGGTGGCGGGGGTTTCGGAAACATGATCTTTTTTAGCCATGGCGCTATTTTCTCTGTAATGATTACGCTTTTAGCCACGACCAAGCACCATGAACATCCTGATCCCTTGCCTCATCGCCGTGGCCGCCAGTTGCGCAGGCTTTGCGTCCGCACAAACCGCACCCGCCAAAGCGGCATCCACAACCACCGCTCCCGCCCCGCTAGACCTGCAGGCCTTTGGCGCCAACGGCGACAAGTTCACGGACGACCGCATTCGCGGCAAGGTAGCCATCGTGTTCTATTGGTCCACCTCTTGCGCCGTATGCCGCGACAGCCTGCCCGAGCTGCGCAAGAACCTGAACGGCTGGCGCGACAAGCCCTTTGCGCTGGTCACCGTCAATGTGGACAAGAACGCGAGTGACTGGCTGGGTTACGAGCGTATACAAGGACAAACGCAGGCACAACCCAAAAGTTTGATCTCGCTGCGTCTGGACGAAGGAAAAATCACGCCGATGAAATTGCCGCTGACGCTGCTGGTCGATGCCAAGGGCAAGGTGGTTGCGCGGTATGAAGGCCGGCTGGCGCCAGAGGCCTGGGATGGTGTAGCGGATTTGATGCCATGAAATATTTTGCCGCCTTAGTGCCGCTCGTGGGCCTGCTGGCCGCTTGTGGGGGAGGCGGTGGCGGCGGGGCTACGGCCCCGGTTGTTACGGCGGCGCCCACACCGGTTGACCCGCCTGCTACCGTTTTGGCGTCGGCGGCATCACTCGCCCAGCAATGCGTCGCACCGCGCGCCGGTTCAACCGACCGCCAGGGTTCCATCGACACCGAAAAATCGTGGGTGCGCTCCTTCATGGACGAGACCTACCTCTGGTACAAGGACGTTCCAGCCGTCAATGCGGCCAACTTCACATTGGCAGGCAACGGCAACAGCGTCATCCAGACCGTGGATGCCTACTTTAGGGCGCTCAAGACCAAGACCACCACCGCCTCGGGCAAACTGGTGGACCAGTTCAGCTTTACCGTATCCACGGCAGATTTGTTGAACCAGCAGTCTGGCGTTTCATCGGGCTACGGCTTTCGCCGATCTGTTGTTAATAGTTCCCCACCACGCGTGGTGCGGGTCTTGTACGTGGAGCAAGGATCGCCCGCGCAATTGGGCGGTATCTTGCGCGGCGACACGATAACGTCGATTGACGGCGTGGACATCAATGACGCCACGGCTGCGGGCATCGCCACACTCAATGCGGGGCTGTCACCCGCGGTGACCAACAAGACCACCAGTTTTGGTTTGCTGGCCCCCGGCGCCATTGCACCGCGCGTAGCAACCATCACCTCATCGCAATCCGTTGCGGTCACGCCGGTCGCCCTGTCCACGGTGATTGCCGACGGCGCCAATACCGTGGGTTATCTGGTGCTCAACTCCTTTGGTGTGGTCAGCGCTGAAAAGCAGTTGATCGACGCGGTCACGCTGTTCAAAAACGCCAATGTCAATGAACTGGTCCTGGATCTGCGCTACAACGGTGGCGGCTACCTGGACCTGGCCAACGAACTGGCCTGGATGATTGGCGACGCCACCCTGTCCGGAAAAACATTCGAGAAGCTGACGTGCAATGACAAGAATCCTTTGTCCTTTTGCAACACGACCAACACCTTTCACCAGACAACGCAGGGATTCTCGGTAGCACCGGGCCAGGTGCTGCCGCAGTTGCGGCTGAAGCGGGTATTTGTGTTGACGACGGGCGCCACCTGCTCCGCCAGTGAGTCGGTCATCAACAGCCTGTCGCCATTTGTCCAGGTCGTTCGCGTGGGCAACACAAGCTGCGGCAAGCCCTATGGTTTTTCCTACAAGGACAATTGCGGAACCTCTTACGCCGCCATGCAATTCAAGGGAGTCAACGCATTGGGATTTGGTGACTATGCCGACGGCTTTGCGCCCAGTTGCCCCGTGGCAGACGATTTGACAAAGCAGCGCGGTGACCCCTCTGAATTGATGCTCGCCGGTGCGCTGACCTATATGCGCACAGGTGCCTGCCCTGCCCCGACATCTTCCTCCACCAAGAGCCTGGCCCAGGGGCTGCTGCAAGGCAACTTTGCCATTGAGCGCCATCCATCGGAAGCGGTTCGCGTGCTGCGTAGCGATCGCGCACAACCGTGAGGCCCGAGCCCAACGTGAGGGGTCATGTGTTCCGCGTTTGCGCGGCGATATGGTTGCTGCCGCTGCTGATGGCTGCTTGCCAAAGTGCCCCGTCGCCCGGCCCGGTACCGGCCCGCATGGTGGCCGATACAACCAGTGCGCAATGCATAGCGCAAATGCAAACCACCGCCCAGCGCCCGACCGCTGGCCGGGTTGTGTTGACAACCGCGGCCTTTGCCACGGATGACCGGCTCAGCATTGCGCCCGCAGACACCGTATTGGACACGGCGGGCCAGCCTGCCAACGGACGCATGCAGGGCTTGCCGGACAGCTTTCGGCTGACCCTGCACAACGGTGTCTGCACGATGGTGCGCGAAGCCGATGGAAAAGCCACACCGCTGACCGCCTGCAGTTGTGTGGCACTGCGGTAGTACTACCAAATTGATAGCTGCTAACGAATATTCCACGAGGGATACAGGCACATTTCTCTTTGGACTTCCTCAAAATCACTTAAACAAACCCAAAAAAGGTATTTTAACCCATTTAGGGGCTTCAACGCCCTAGCCAGCGGGCGGTGGGCTTGCTAGACTGCCACCCTAGGTTTACCAGGGAGCACAGACATGGATTCAATCCCGCGCGGGCGGCAGCTTGTCATTTGTTGTGACGGCACCAACAACAATCTCACCGGCAACACCAACGACACCAATGTCGTAAAACTGGCGCAGTTGCTGGCCCAGTCTTCGCCAACCGATGCGAGCCAGATGGTGTTTTACGACCCGGGCGTGGGCAACCCCGGCGAGCTACCCGGCGCCACCTGGGCCGACGGCATCAGCCGCTGGGCGCAGCGGGTGGCGGGCCTGGCCTTTGGGCGCGGGGTGTACGAGAACATGGCGGATTGCTATCTGTTCTTGATGCGCCACTACCAGCCCGGTGACCAGATCTACATCTTCGGCTTCTCCCGCGGGGCGTTCACTGCGCGCAGCGTGGCGGGCCTGGTCAACCAGTTTGGTGTTTTGCGGCCACACATGGAATCGATGTTGCCCACGTTGATTCACACCTATTTTTCGGACCGCGAACTCAAGAAGGAAAAAATTGCCGCGATCGCCAATCAGGCATCCGGGCTGTTTGCCAACGCGGCGTCCCGCGTGGTCGAAATACAGTTCGTCGGCGTGTGGGACACCGTGGCCTCGGTCGGTATGGGGCCCTTCAGCGCAAAGATCACAGCCTTGCCGACGATCAAGGGCAAGCACTTCTTGAACGTGCGCCACGCCCTGGCTTTGGACGAACAACGCGCGCAGTTCAAGCCCCGGCTCTACGTGGATGACAACGGCACTTACGAGACCTCGACAAAAAAGCCCGCCACGATCAAACAGGTTTGGTTTCGCGGTGCGCACTGCGATGTGGGCGGCGGTTTTGTCTGGGGGCAGACGGGCATATCGGATCGCGCGCTGTGCTGGCTGGTCAGCGAAGCGGTGCAGTGCGGGCTGGCACTGCAATACAACGGTGTGTCGCTGGATTCTGAAACCGCCGTGGCGGCGTCGTTTGCCAACACTGTCAAGGCCGATGCCACGCCACCCGTACACAGCCAGTTCTACACCAGCCCGCTGTGGGCGTTGACGGGCATGGCGGTACGGGACACACAGAAAGTGGATTTGGACTCAGGCGAGTCGTATGCAGTGCAGCCGGTGGAGCATGCCAGTGTGACCGCGCACGAATACCACTTCCCGCAAAACACGGTGTGGTCCAAGCCCCGCTCCATGCGGAATTTGGCCATGGGCGTGGTGGCGACATTGCTCTTCATGCTCGCACATGGAGAGGCATTGAACGCCAACCCGTTTGCATGGTCACCCGACTGGCAGGCACTCGGTGCACGCCTGGGCGATGATTTTGCGCAGAACGCAGCCTTTGCACGTTGGCAACTGCAGTGGTGGCAGGGTGACAACTTGCGCAGCATGAACTCCCACTTCGGCTCACCGCTGTGGGCGCTGGTGTGGGATACGGGCTTGATAGCAGCTTACGCCTACGTGCTGGCCTGGTTCGCAGTGGCCGCCTTCGCGCGGCATGTGGGGCTGCGCCGTGTCGCGCAAACACCAGCGCCGTGGTTGAACCCGCTGGGTTGGGCGCTGCCCGCAGCCGTTGGCAGTGACCTGTTGGAGAACCTTGCAAGCTTGCTGGTGGTCTGGTGTCAGTCGCGTGGCGACAGCGTGTGGGCAACTCTATTGGCATGCCCCATGACACTCTTTTCCCTGGCCAAGTGGGTGAGTTTGCTGGGGGTTTTACTGCTCATCGCCCTGCCCGCGCGGCGGCCATCACGGCGCTAGCGCAGCGGCGCTGTCAGCCCGCGCTTCGTCCAGCAGCCATTGCCGGAACAGCGTCAGCCCCGGGGTGTGCATGCGACCCAGCGGACAACACAAAAAGTAGCCCGATGCCATCTGGTAGGGCACTGCCACCGCGGACAAGGGAGCGCGGACCAAGCCCGCTTCGATCTCTTCACGCACGAGGCAAGCAGGCACCAACGCCACACCCAGCCCCGCCATGACAGCGCGTATGACCGAGTTGTAGTTGTCCAGCACCGGGCCCTGCTGCGTGGAGATGGCACTAAGTCCCTGGGCCAGGCACCACTGCGGCCAGGCATCGGGCACCTGGAAGTGGTGCAGCAGCGTGTGTTTTGCAATGTCGGCAGCGCGGCGCAAGGCTTTGCCTTGGTAGGGCTCGGGCGGCGCAATTAGCACCACTTCACGCCCGGCCAGGTAGTCACTGCTGGCATCTTTCCAGTCTCCATTGCCGTAGCGTACGGCGCAGTCCAGCTCCAGGCCGTTGAAATCTTGCGCGCGGCTGGTGTGGACAAAATCCACGGTGATCGCCGGGTGCAAGGCATAGAGGCCTGCCATGCGGGGAATGACCCATTTGGCCGCAAAGGTGGGCACGCAGTAGACATGCAACGCGCCGCCCTGGTGGCCATGGGCCATCAGCTCCAGCGTGGCCGATTCGATCTGTGCCAGCGCGGCCTGCACTGCGGGCAGGTAGCGCTGCCCGGCCGCCGACACGAACAGCCGCTTGCGCTCGCGCGTGAACAAGGCCACACCCAGACTGTGCTCCAGCTCCATGATCTGCTTGCTGACCGCGCCCTGCGTGAGATGCAGCTCCACCGCCGCACGAGAAATGCTGCCGTGGCGGGCCGTCACCACAAAGGAGCGCAGCCAGGACATGGCAGGGTAGAGCTTGCGCATAGTTCATTCATTTTAGGAATGAACCTGACGCCTATCTTTCGCTATCTCTTTTCAGCACAGAGGGCAAGAATCAATGGGCAAGGTTTTTAGATTCCATTTTGGAATGTGTTTACAACAGGAGCAGTGCGATGACAAAGATCCGTAATAGGGGCGTTTTGGGGTTGGCGTTGGGTATGTCAATGGCGTACGGGCAAAGCCGCGATTGGGAACTGCGGGCCTCTCAGGCCGAGAAGCCGGCCGTGCTGAAAACGATGGAAACGCTGGTGAACATGGACTCAGGCACCGACGACGGCAAGGGCCTCGCGCTGGTGGAGGCAGAGCTGGTGCGCCGCCTGAAGGCGCTGGGCGCTGAGGTTGAAATCACCGCTGCACCGCCATCGGTTGGAAAGGTGGTGGTGGGCCGCATCTTGGGCAAAGGCACCGCCAAGATCATGTTGATGATCCACTACGACACCGTTTTCGGGGTGGGCGAGGCGGGCAAGCGCCCGTTCCGCGTGGAAGGCCAACGCGCCTATGGCCCAGGTGTGGCCGACGCCAAGGGTGGCCTGGCCCTGATCCTGCACGCCGTCGGCCTGCTGAAGGCGCAAGGCTTCGACCGGTATGGCGAACTCACCTTGCTGTTCAACCCGGATGAAGAAAAGAGCTCCATCGGCTCGCGTGAGGCCATTCGCAAGTTTGCACCGCAGCAAGACGCCGTGCTGATCTTCGAGCCGCCAGAGGCTGAGAAAGTGATCATTGCGACCAATGGCATTTCATTTGTCAATCTGCAAGTCAAGGGCCTGGCATCACACGCAGGCTCTGCCCCTGAGAAAGGCCGCAACGCCGCGATGGAGCTGGCCTTTCAAGTCTTGCAACTGGGGCAATTGGGTGACCCGGTCAAAGGTACCACCGTTAACTGGACGGTCATGTCGTCTGGCGACCGCAGCAACATCATCCCCGAGGCAGGGCGTGCCACCGCCGACATGCGCATGTCGGACCTGAGTGAGGTGGAGCGGGTGCAGCGCGACGCAGACCGCATCACCCAGAAGAAATTCATGCCCGAGAACGAAGTGCAGGTCAAAGTGGAATACCGCCGCCCACCCTTCCAACGCAATCCGCAAACCGAGCAACTGGCCAAGGTCGCCAACGGGCTGTACGGCGAAATTGGCAAGTCGCTAGAGCCGGTGGCCATGCGCTATGGCACCGACGCCGGATTTGCCTTCACACCCAATGCGGCCAAGCCCGTGGTGCTGGACGGACTGGGCGTGGTGGGCGACCGCATCCATTCGTCTGAAGAGTTTGTGGACACCGACAGCATCGCCCCGCGCCTGTACCTGACGATGCGGTTGATCCAACAACTTAGCAAGTAAGCGCGCTGCAGGCTTGACACCATTGGGGTATGCTGACAGAGTTGGTTGACGCGTTGGCACCCGGGCTTAACCCGATGGCACAGCAGCCTTACTACATAGACTCCGTTAGACGTGCCCATGAAAAAATCTTGGCGGGTGGTGTTGGTGATGGCGCTCGGTCTGCTGGCAACAGCCAGCCGGGCCGACACCTTTACCGCAGCAGGTGACCCCTATCCGCCGTACGGCGACCCCAGCAACCCGAATGGCGGGTTAGGACTGGAGATCATGCGCGCGGCCTTCAAGACCCAGGGCCACGAAATGACCATGGAATATGTGCCCTGGGCGCGGGCCGAGAGTGGTGTCAAAAACGGCACCTACGACATACTCCCCTTCACCTGGCGTACCGATGCACGGGCCAAGGTCTTGCTGTTCAGCACCTCCTACGCGGTGGGCAATGTGCGTTTCATCAAGCGCAAGGGTGATGCGTTTGAATTCAATGGTTTGGAGAGTTTGAACGGCAAGCTGGTAGGCACCATCCGCGGATACGGCTACAGCGATGCATTTGGCGCATCCACAGCCTTCCAGCGTGAGAACGGCAACGACATGATGACCAACATCAAGAAGCTGCTGCGCCAGCGCATCGACCTGACATTGGAGGACGAAATTGTCGCCCGCTCCATCATCAGCGCCAACGACCCTGAAGCATTGAAGCACATCGAGTTCGCCAAGACGCCGCTGTCCGTCAACCCGCTATACATCACCGCTGGCATGCAAAACCCCAAGGCCCAGGAGATCATCGGCTCCTTCAACAAGGGGCTGGAGATCATCAGAGCCAACGGCACGTACGACAAAATTTTCAAGAAATACGGCATGGGCAAATAGCGTCCACCGAACACCGCCGTGGGGCGTGGCGGGGGCCGTGACCCGCGTAGCCACGGACCGTTGGGGCCACGTCACCAAAATCGGATAACCTCGCCGGTTCACATCGGGAGCAATTGTGGGCCACAACAACATCATCTTCAAAACCTGCGCGGCGCTATTGGCGGCTGCGGCGTTGCAAGCCCAGGCAATCCAGATCGCCAGCGTCTCCCCCCAGGGCGAAATAGCCCGGGTGCGCCAGGTGGTGGCCAAGTTTGATGACAGTGCCGTGAATTTTGGCGACCCCAAGGCCGAGGCGCCGCTGACACTCAGTTGCAGTGATGCCCAAGTCACCAAGGGCTCCGGGCGATGGGTTACGGATCGCAGTTGGGCGTATGAGTTCGAGAACGATTTGCCCCCGGGTGTTACCTGCAGCCTGGCGGTGCGCGCAGGGTTCAAATCGCCCAAGGGGGCGGACTTGACCGGCGCCACCAGCTTCAAGTTCAACACCGGCGGCCCGTTTGTGCAGAACACCCAACCGAGCAGCGGCAACCGCATTGACGAAGAACAATTTTTCACACTGCGTTTGAATGGCCCCGCGACGCTGGCCAGTGTGCAGGCCAACGTATGGTGTTCGGTAGAGGGGCTGGGCGAACGCGTGGCCATCCGCCTGATCGACGGCAAAGACCGCGCGGCGCTACTCAAATCGCAAGGGCTGGAAGCGGCGGCCGCCAAAGACCCATTGAGTGTGGTGACGCTAGCCTGCAACCGCACACTCACGCCGTCGGCCAAGGTGCAACTGGTTTACGGTCAGGGGGTAAGCACACCGGCCAGTGGCAGCAACGCCAATGGCGTAGCCAATTCGGTCGAAAAACGCTTTAGCTTCCAGGTGCGTGAGCCCTTTGCCGCTACTTTCAATTGCGAGCGCGAGAACGCACAAAGCGCCTGCTTGCCGATTCGCCCGATGAGCCTGAGCTTCAATGCGCCAGTCTCGGCCAAGTTGTTGGAGGGTATTCGCCTCAAGTCAGACAAACAGAGTTATGCACCCACGCCTGACGGCGACGGCAACGCATCCGCAGACGAAGACCACGTGGTCAATAACGTCAGCTTCAAAGCCATTTTTGCGGAACAAACCGCCTTCACACTAGAGCTACCCAAGGGCTTCAAAGACGCTTCGGGCCGCGCGCTGCGCAATGCAGACAGCTTTCCGCTGAAAGTATCCACCGGCGCCATGCCCCCTCTGGCCAAGTTTGCCGCCGCACCGTTTGGCATCGTCGAACGTTTCGCCGAACCCGATGGCGTGGCCATGTTGCCTGTCACGCTGCGCAACGTGGAAGCAGCCCTGGCCACCAAGGGGCTCAAGGTCGAGCAAACCAAGGTGACGGTGCCAGCCGATGCGGGTAAGGTCAGCACTTTCACGCCCAGCACCGATGCCGACATCATCAAATGGTTCTTGAAAGTCCAGCGTTACGACAGCTTCACGGTGTCGCGCAAGATCGCAGCGCGAGATGTCAAAGGGCCACTACCCAAATCCCTGGACGCCTATGACAAGGAGCAGGTGCAGTCCCGCATGCTGTCGCTGCTCGGCGGCCAGTCCGATGTCAAAACCCTGGACCTGCCCAAGCCTGCCAGCAATGACCCACGGCCTTTTGAAGTGGTGGGCATACCGCTATCGGCGGGCTTCCACATATTGGAAATCAGCTCGCAAAAGTTGGGCGCATCGTTGCTGGATGAACGCCATGGCAATGGCCGCACGATGGTGGTCCGAACCTCGGCACTGGTGACCAACCTGGGCGTGCACTTCAAGCTGGGTCGCGAGAATGCCGTGGCCTGGGTAACCACGTTGGACAAGGGCACGCCGGTTGCCAGCGCCCAGGTGCGCGTGTCCGACTGCAATGGCCACGAGGTCGGCAATGCGGTGACCAATGCGCAAGGTATTGCCAGCTTGAGCGGCATCGCGCCACAAGCGCCCAACTGCAATGTGGAAGGCTCTTACACACAAGCCTATTTTGTTAGCGCCCGCGCGCCGCAACCCGCCGGTGATGGCAAGGGCACGGTGAACGACATGGCCTTTACCTGGAGCGACTGGAACCGCGGCATTGAACCCTGGCGCTTTAACTTGCCCACCAGCCGCGAAGTGCGGCCCGATGAACGCGCCCACACCATCTTTGACCGCACCCTGTTACGCGTCGGCGAGACCGTGTCGATGAAACATATCTTGCGTACCGAAACCAGCCAGGGATTTGGCTTGACCACTGCGCAGCCCACCACCTTGGTGTTGACCCACGTGGGCAGCGGCCAGCAATACACACAGGATCTGGTGTGGCGCAAGACGGCGACCGGTGGCCAAAGCGCCGAGAGCACGTTCGCCATTCCGCCGGCCGCCAAGCTCGGGGTTTACCAGGTCGAACTGCGCGGTGTAAAAGAGCACCGATCTTTCACTACTGGCTCGTTCCGCGTCGAAGAATTCAGACTGCCTGTGCTCGAAGGTCGCGTCACCCCCGCCGATAAAAAGGCCTTGGTCAATGTGAAGACCGTGCCGGTAGACGTGCAGATCAATTACGTGTCGGGCGGCGGTGCCGTGAACCTGCCGGTGCGGGTGTCCGCTCTGGTGCGCGGCAAGGTTTTGAACTATTCCGACTTTTCTGAATTCAACTTCCAGGCTCCACGCGGTAACAAAGAGAATCGCCCCGAAGGTGAAGAAGAACCCGACGCCACGGCCGACTCCAAGGTCATCGCCGACAAGCTGCCAATGACGCTTGACAAGAATGGCGCAGGCAAAGTGACGGTAGACAAGATCCCCGTCAGCCGCCAGCCGCAAGACCTGCTGCTGGAAGCCACCTACTCCGATCCCAATGGCGAAGTGCAGACCATACGCAGCACGCAAACCCTGTGGCCCGCTGCGGTGGTGGCCGGCATCAAGACTGAAGGCTGGGTGTCCAGCAGCCAGCGTGCCAAATTCCAGGCCCTGGCGCTGGACCTTAATGGCAAACCGCAAGCCGATGTGGCGATGGAAGTCAAGGCCACGGCCCGCATCGTCACCACCACGCGCAAACGCATGGTCGGTGGCTTCTACACCTACGACAACAAGACCAGCGTCAAGGAACTGGGTAGTGTGTGCACCGGCAAGAGCGACTCACGCGGCTTGCTGTTGTGCGAGACAAGCCT
This sequence comes from Rhodoferax sp., assembly GCF_025356155.1. Taxonomy (GTDB): domain Bacteria; phylum Pseudomonadota; class Gammaproteobacteria; order Burkholderiales; family Burkholderiaceae_C; genus Allorhodoferax. The sequence goes on from NZ_JANXUQ010000227.1 coordinate 10,981, forward strand.
GAACGAAGCCGGTGAAGTGGAGCTGGTCGTCACCGCCAAGGACAGTGCAGGCAACAGCATCCAGGCCGCGTCGTCGGTGTTTGTCACCAAGCAAGGCGAGCTGTGGTTTGGTGGCGACAACACCGACCGCATCGACCTGCTGCCCGAGAAGAAGAGCTACCAACCCGGCGAGACCGCCAAATTCCAGGTACGCATGCCATTCCGCTTTGCGACCGCATTGGTGGCGGTGGAACGTGAAGGCATCATCGAAACCGAAGTGGTGCAGCTCAACGGCCAAGACCCCACCATCAGTTTGAAAATCAAGGACGGCTGGGGTCCGAACGTGTATGTCAGCGTGCTGGCCCTGCGTGGTCGCCTGCGCGAGGTGCCGTGGTATTCGTTCTTCACCTGGGGCTTCAAGGCGCCGAGTGAGTGGTGGACATCGTTCTGGTACGAAGGCCGTGAATACGTGGCGCCCACGGCGTTGGTTGATTTGAGCAAGCCCGCCTTCCGCTTGGGCGTAGCCGAGATCCGTGTGGGCACCAAGGCCCACCAACTGGATGTGAGCGTCAAGGCTGACAAGGAAAGCTACGCCGTGCGTAGCCAAGCCAAGGTCACGATCTCGGTCAAACTGCCCAACGGACAACCCGCAGCGAATGCCGAGGTGGCGCTGGCCGCTGTTGACCAAGCGCTGCTGGAGCTGATGCCCAACAGCAGCTGGAACCTGCTCGATGCCATGTTGCAACGCCGCTCTTGGGGCGTGGAAACCTCGACGGCGCAGATGGAAATCATCGGCCGCAGGCACTATGGCCGCAAGGCAGTTCCCGCAGGGGGCGGTGGCGGTCACAGCGGCGCACGTGAGTTGCTGGAGACGCTGCTGCTGTGGAACCCTTCTCTGAAGCTGGACGCCAACGGCCAGGCGGTTGTCACCGTGCCGCTGAACGACGCGCTGACGACATTCAAGATCGTCGCCGTGGCGGACGCATCGACCGGCTTGTTTGGCACCGGCTCGACCAGCATACGCGCCACGCAAGACCTGCAGATCATCAGCGGCCTGCCACCGCTGGTGCGCGAGGACGACCAGTTCCGCGCCCAGCTCACGCTGCGCAACACGACCAAGCAGGCGATGAAGGTGGAAGTGACACCCCGCGCCACGCTGCTGGACCTGCCCACACAAACCGTGGACATCCCGCCCGGTGATGCGCGCGAAGTGGCGTGGATGGTGACTGCACCCGCGCAACTGGCGCAGATCCGCTCCGAGGCCATCCTGTGGGAGATTGAGGCCAAGGACACCATCAGCGGCGCACGCGACGCGCTGAAGGCTCGCCAACGCATCATCCCCGCCGTGCCGCTGACCGTGCAACAGGCTACGCTGGTGCAGTTGGATGGACCGTTCACGCTGGACGTCAACGCACCGGCGGACGCCATACCCGGACGCGGTGGCCTGAAGATGTCGCTGCAGCCCAAGCTGGCCGAAGGCCTGCCCGGCGTCAAGGACTGGTTCGCCAATTACCCGTTTGCCTGCCTGGAGCAAAAGACCAGCAAGTCGGTCGGCCTGCGCGACGGCAAGCTGTGGCAGACCGTGGCCGCGCAGATCCCCAGCTACCTGGACAACGATGGCCTAGCCAACTACTTTCCGCCGCGCGATGGTGAGGCAGACCATGGCAGCGACACATTGACGGCCTACCTGCTCGCAAGCACACACGAGGCCGCCAGTATCAACCCGGCGTTCGCGCTGAGCGACGCGGTACGTGCACCGATGGAACGCGGTCTGATCGCATTTGTGGAGGGTCGCATCCAGCGCAATTTCTGGAGCCCGCGCAAGGACCTGGACATGCGCAAGATCGCCGCCATCGAAGCGCTGTCGCGCTACGGCAAGGCCCAGGGCCGCATGGTCGGCAGCATCACCATCGCGCCCAACCAGTGGCCCACCCACACGGTCATTGACTGGTTCAACATTTTGAAGCGCGTGCAGGACGTGCCAGACCGCGACAAGCGCATCGCAGAGGCCAACCAGATCCTGCGCAGCCGCATCAGCTACCAGGGTACAAAGATGATCTTCAGCACCGAGAAGGACGACTACTGGTGGTGGCTGATGCAAAACGGCGATGTCAACACCGCACGCCTGATGCTGGCCGTGGTGGACGACCCGACTTGGAAGGACGACATGGGCCGCCTGGCCAATGGCTTCATCAGCCGCCAGCAAGGCGGTGCCTGGCAGACGACGACGGCCAACCTGTGGGGTGGGTTGGCGCTGGAGAAGTTCTCGGCCAAGTTTGAGACGATCACCGTTGCGGGCACTACCAAGGCGTCGATGAAGAGCTTGGAAAACGCCGCAGGCGGCGTGGGCGCAGCCAGTGTGGAGTGGAGCAAGGTCGAACGCATCAAGACCACCGACGCCGCTGGCGCACCCAACCAGACCACCTGGTTTGGCGCGCCAGCGTCGCCTGGCAACTTTCGCAACAACAGCATGTTCCTGCCGTGGAGCAAGACGCCTGGCAAGGATGGACAGAAGGACACGCTGAATGTGACGCACCAGGGCCCTGGCAAGCCCTGGCTTACGTTGCAGTCTGTGGCGGCGGTACAGTTGAAGGAGCCCTTCAACGCCGGCTACCAGATCAAGAAAACCATCACACCGGTGGAACAGGCCAACAAGGGCCTGCCTGTTGGCAGCTACACCCGTGGCGATGTGCTGCGTATCACGCTGGAGGTGAATGCCAGCGCCGACATGAGTTGGGCCGTCATCACCGATCCGGTGCCGGGCGGCGCGACGATTCTGGGCGGCGGTTTGGGGCGTGACAGCGAGATCGCAACCCAGGGCGAGAAGAAAGATGGCGATGGCTGGGCGGCGTTTGAAGAGCGCAGTTTCGAGTCCTTCCGCAGCTACTACCAGTTCATGCCCAAGGGTGTGGTGAAGATGGAATACACCATCCGCTTGAACAATGTGGGGGAGTTCTCGTTGCCGCCTTCGCGTGTGGAGGCCATGTACGCGCCGGAAATGTTTGGCGAAGCGCCGAATGCGCGTGTCAAGGTGGTGGCGGCCAAGTAGCTGAAAAGCTTTTCCCGGCCACATGATCCAATCGCCGCACTCTACACGTCTACTCTGCGCGGCGATTTGCATCGCTCTTTTCGCGTCGCAGAGTTATGCCGTACAACCAACATCCGTGTCAGCCGACGACACGGTAGACGCCAGCAGTCGCGCACACATCGTCAATACACTTGCCGACAAAATGCGCGATTTGTATGTACTCCCGGATGTTGGGGAAAGATCTGAGAAAACGCTCAGAAAAAAGCTTAAGGATGGAGGCTACGATTCGTTGAAATACGCGGTGGGGCTCGCATCCGAACTAACGCGCGACTTGCAGGCAATTGGTCACGACCTTCACATTCGGGTGGACTACGGAAAACCCCTTTATCCAAGCCCCGACGACGTGCCGACTGCCAATGAAAAAACGGCCGAGCTAAAGCGGCTTCTATCCATAAATTTTGGGGTTGGCACTGCGGAAAAACTTCCAGGCAATATTGGCTACTTGAGCATGCAAGCATTCACGCTTCCCAAGTACGCAGCCAAACCCATCGCCGCAGCGATGTCCCGGTTGGCGGACAGTGCCGCGTTGATCATAGACATGCGGCAAAACGGCGGTGGCATGCCGGAAACCGTGGCCCTGCTCTCTAGCTACCTTTTTGATAGACGAACCCATCTCTGCGACGAATATAGGCGTGACGGCAAACGTAGGGAACAGTTTTGGACAACTAAAAAGGTGGCAGGTGCGAAATTTGGTCAAAGCAAGCCGGTCTATGTGCTGATGAGCAGCCGCACGTTTTCCGCCGCCGAAGAATTCAGCTACAACCTCAAAAGCCTCAAACGCGCCACCATGATTGGCGAAGTCACTGGTGGAGGAGCCCATGGTGGTGACTTTCGGCGCCTGACTGACAATTTCTATGCTTTCATCCCGGACACCCGCGCAGTCAATCCGATCACAAAGACCAATTGGGAGGGTACTGGGGTAGAGCCCGATGTACCTGCGTCAGCGCAGACTGCCCTTCTCGTGGCGCAGAAGCTCGCCATACACGCATTGTCTAACACCGAGAAGAATGTGCAAAGACTGCAAGCGCTGCGCGAAAGATCAAACGCGCTGGACTCGGAGTTGGCGTTGGCTACCGCGCCGACTGGACAATAGCGGCCAGTCACATTACGCTGGCAGCAATTTGCTATCGTCTTAATAGCGGATAACGCATATCCGACGAGGGCTACAGCCCGATTTACCTAAAGGGAATCATGGCGGCGCCATAAATCCCCACCAGTTCAAACCTGCCATACGCCAGTTGCGCCTGCAGCGACTGCAAGTCCATCTGCGTAGGTGACACAACGGCCATCAAGTGCGCAGCGCCGCCCGGGCCACGGGCTGGCAGGCGCCAGTTGCCGCGCGGCAGGTCGACATACCCGGCGCCGATGAAGTTGGCATCGTCCGTCGCATTGGGGAACACCAGGCGCAGCGTGCGGCCATCGCCATCCAGGTGCATCACATACAAAAAACCGGCAGTGTTGGACGCTACCCGCGCCGAGGCGGTGTCGCCCACTTTCGTCTGGCTGGCTGGGGCCTGAATACCCACTTTTATTTCCGGCGTAGCACGGCCCACGGCGGACTGCATGCGCTGCAGCCAATCGGCATCGGCAACAGAAGAAGATACCTTACTTGCAGCGCAACCACTCAGCGCAAGCACCAAGCCCAAGCTGCATCCCGCAATCGCACGTGAAAATTTTTGCATGCAAAAGGATACCATCCAGTTCTTGAAAACCATGCAATCCCGTAGCCTGCTCATCCTGTCCACCGCGGCCGTCGTGCTGGTCTGGCAGTTGCCGTATGGCCAACAACTGCTGTACCCGCTGACGCTATTGGCTACCTACGCACATGAAATGGGGCACGGCCTGACCGCGTTGCTCACCGGGGCAGAGTTTGACCAGATGCTCTTGCATGCCGATGGATCGGGCGTGGCGGTGTGGCGGGGCAATCCGGGGCGCTTGGCCTCTGCCTTGATCGCAGCTGGTGGCCTCATAGGCCCGACGATCGCGGGCGTGACCCTGTTGCTGGCATCGCGCAAACAACGCTACGCCCGGGCGGTGCTGGCAACCTTGTCCGCACTGCTATTGGTGTCCATGGCCTTATGGTCACGCAATACGTTTGGGGTGGCGTTTCTGATTGCCGTCGCTGCGACGCTGGGTTTGGCCGCGAAGGCTATGCCCGATGCGGCGGCAGCGTTTGTGCTGCACCTGATCGCCGCGACGCTGTGCCTGTCGTGGTTCATCCACCTGGGTTATATGTTTTCAGCGCAGGCCGTTGTGAACGGCGTGGCCATGCCGTCTGACAGTGCAGTCATTGCGCAGGCCTTGTGGTTGCCTTACTGGTTCTGGGGCGCCGTGGTGGCAGCGTTGTCGTTGGCCGTCACGGCGCTGGCGGTGGCTAAGACTTAGCGCACAGTTGCTGCAGATCGTCC
>NZ_JANXUQ010000232.1 GCF_025356155.1 Rhodoferax sp.
AATTTGTGCCCGAGAACTGGATCAACACCTACAACCAGTGGATGAACAACATCCAGGACTGGTGCATCAGCCGCCAACTGTGGTGGGGGCATCAGATTCCGGCGTGGTATGACCAAGAGGGCAATGTCTGGGTTGCACGCGACGAAGCGGAAGCGAAGCAAAACTGGCTGCGCGAAACGGAAAATAACCTGCTCACCGCACGCCACCTCAACCAAGCGTCTGACATCGCGCGTTTGCAAAATCTGTTGGCCGCAGGCCCGCAATTGCGCCGCGATGAAGACGTGCTCGACACTTGGTACTCCAGCGCGTTAGTCCCCTTCTCCACAATGGGCTGGGGAAATAGCGACGGAGCTGGCGAGCGTGTCGGCGTCGGCCGCAGCGACTTGGCAAGCGCAGCGCCTCTGAGCAAGGCTGATGCCGGCACGCTCGCCAGCGGGGCCAACGCCAATGACTTAAACGACTTCGACCTCTACGTACCATCCAGCGTATTGGTCACTGGCTACGACATCATCTTCTTCTGGGTCGCCAGAATGATCATGATGACCACCCACTTCACCGGACGTGTGCCCTTCAAACACGTCTACATCCACGGCCTGGTCAAAGACGCCCAAGGCAAGAAGATGAGCAAGAGTGAAGGCAACGTGCTCGACCCCGTCGACCTGATCGACGGCATCGAACTCGGCCCCCTGCTCGCCAAACGGTCGGAGGGCCTGCGCAAACCCGAAACCGCCCCCCAGGTCCGCAAAAACACCGAAAAAGAATTCCCAGAAGGCATCCCCGCCTACGGTGCCGACGCACTGCGCTTTACCTTTGCCGCTCTGGCATCCCTGGGCCGCTCCATCAACTTCGACAGCAAACGCTGCGAGGGCTACCGCAACTTCTGCAACAAACTGTGGAACGCCACACGCTTTGTGCTGATGAACTGCGAAGGCCAGGACTGCGGCCTGAAAGAACACACCAAGGAAGAGTGCGCCGTCGGCGGCCCCGCCCACGGCTACCTGGAGTTCAGCCAAGCAGACCGCTGGATTGTCTCCATGCTGCAAAAGGCCGAAGCCAATGTGGCCCAGGGCTTTGCCGACTACCGCCTGGACAACGTCGCCAACACGATCTATGACTTTGCGTGGAACGAGTTCTGCGACTGGTACCTGGAAATCGCCAAGGTGCAGATCCAGACCGGCATGAACATGGAAGACCGGCAAGCCGGTCTGGCCCAACAACGCGCCACCCGCCGCACGCTGATCCGCACACTCGAAGTCATGCTGCGCTTGGCCCACCCCATCACGCCCTTCATCACCGAAGAGCTGTGGCAAAAGGTCGCGCCCGTCGCGGGCCGTGAAGGTCCATCCATCGCCATCGCAGCCTATCCCCTGAGCCAGCCCGAGCGCATTGACGAGGCCGCGATTGCGCACGTCACCAAGCTCAAGCAGCTGGTCGATGCTTGCCGCAATCTACGCGGTGAAATGAACGTGTCGCCCTCCACAAAATTGCCTTTGTTCGTGTTGGCGCAAACCCCTGCGGAAGGCGCATTCCTGAAGACATCGGCACCGGTGCTGCAGGCTCTGGCCAAGCTCAATGAAGTGCGCCTTTTCGACGACGAGGCCGCATGGCAAGCCGCAGCCCAGGCAGCACCCGTGGCGGTGGTCGGTGAAGCCCGCATCTGCCTGCATATGGAAATTGACGTGGCCGCCGAGAAGCTGCGCCTGGGTAAAGAGGTGGCGCGTCTGGAAGATCAAATCAGCAAAGCCCAAACCAAATTGGGCAACGAAGCCTTTGTAGCCAAGGCCCCTGCCGCCGTGCTGGATCAGGAGCGCAAACGCATGGCCGACTTCGCCGACACGCTGACCAAAATGCGTGAGCAGTTGGTCCGGTTAGGCTAACGCCTGCGCAAGACGTGAACAAACTCGTTGTTCACGGTCTGCTGGTCTAGCAATTCATTGCCCGTCTGGCGCGCAAAAGCCTGGAAATCACGGATGGAGCCCTGGTCGGTGGACACCACCTTCAAGGTCTGCCCCGTGGACATGTCGGACAAGGCCTTCTTGGCTTTCAAAATAGGCAGCGGGCAGTTCAGCCCGCGGGTGTCAATTTCTTTATCGGCTTGCATGGTGTGGTTCAGTCTCGCTTGGGGAATTCGATGAAATGGGGCGTGTGCCCCTGTGCGGTGAGCCAATCCGCCAGAGCATAGCCGGTGCCCGCAGGCCAGCACTTAACGTCCTGCGGCGCATACAGCCGGTAGTCGACCAGCTCGGGCGACAAGCGCACCTCACCGTGGCACACCGCATGGTAGGCAATGATGATCTGGTTCATGCGCTGGAAATCGTAGACACCAATCAGGTCCAGCGAATCGGTTGTCAGATTCGTCTCTTCGGCAATCTCGCGCGCAATGCCTTCCTTTGGCGTCTCCCCGGCTTCCATGAACCCGGTGATCAGCGCATACATCTTGCCCGGCCAAGCCGCATTGCGGGCCAGCAAAATCTGGCCGTCGTATTCGATCACGGCCGCCAGCACTGGCACCGGATTGTTCCAATGTGTGAAATCGCAGGCAGGGCAACGCAAGCGTGTCTTGTCACCTCCATCTTCCGCCCGCGCAATCGACGCCAACTCGGTTGCGCACTGCGGGCAGAACTTGAAAGATGCCGGCGCCGTCATGCGGGGAACACTCCAGTCGACAGGTAGCGGTCACCCCGGTCGCAGACCACGAACACGATGGTGGCGTCCTTCTCGCGCTTGGCAATCTCCTGTGCAACCCAGCAAGCGCCTGCTGCGGAAATGCCGGCAAAAATGCCCTCCTCGCGCGCCAGACGGCGGCACATGTCTTCGGCATCGGACTGGCTCACATACACCAGCTCGTCCACATTGGCCGGGTCATAAATCTTGGGCAGATATTCTTGCGGCCATTTGCGGATACCGGGAATGCGCGAGCCTTCCGAAGGCTGGGCACCGACGATGCGCACAGCAGGGTTCTTTTCCTTCAAAAAACGCGACACACCGGTGATGGTGCCCGTCGTGCCCATCGCGCTGACGAAGTGGGTGACTTTGCCCTGTGTGTCGTCCCAGATCTCGGGGCCGGTCGTCTCGTAGTGGATGCGTGGGTTGTCGGCATTGGCAAACTGGTCCAGCACCGTGCCCTTGCCGTCGCGCTTCATCTGCTCGGCCAGGTCGCGCGCGTATTCCATGCCCCCGCTCTTGGGCGTCAGAATCAGCTCCGCACCAAAGGCCTTCATGGTTTGCACGCGCTCGATGGACAGGTCCTCCGGCATGATCAATACCATGCGGTAGCCCTTGATGGCGGCGGCCATGGCCAAGGCGATGCCGGTGTTGCCGGAAGTAGCTTCGATCAATGTATCGCCGGGCTTGATCTCACCACGTTCTTGCGCACGCTGGATCATGGACAAGGCCGGTCGGTCCTTGACCGAGCCCGCGGGGTTATTACCCTCCAGCTTGCCCAATACCACGGTGTTGTGCGCCGAATTCTCTGTGGCGCCAATGCGTTGCAGGGCGACCAAAGGCGTTTTACCAATCGCGTCTTCAATAGTTGGGTATTTCATGCCCTTAAATGTGCCATAATTTAGGTCTTGTTAGTTAGCGTCGCCCGGGTGGTGGAATTGGTAGACGCACGGGACTCAAAATCCCGCGCCGCAAGGCGTGCCGGTTCGATTCCGGCCCCGGGCACCATAGCTTTTACGTTATGGTTTTGCTAGCAGTTGGCATTTTCTGCCGCACTGCTTCCCATTTTATTTTTTAGCGTCGGGTTCGTGGACCAAGTTTTTCCATGGGTGCTTGGTATTTTGCTAAGCTGCAGCATGTCAGCACAAGCGACCAAACTGTCCAACAATCAACACGGTTTACGCCCGTGCACGGTGTTGGCTTGTGCGCTACTGCTGCAAGGCTGCACCGCACTGCTGCCGAACAGCCATAGCCAATCCCCCACCTTCCAAACTTTTGACGAAGCACGGCAAGCCATAGAGGCCCTAGTGCCGAACAAAAGCGACCTGGCCACGCTGAGCGAAATGGGTCTAACCCCCGACAAGCAAGCCAACACCGCCATCTTGACCCAGGCCGACATCGTACGCAGGGTCTTCAATGGAGGTATTCTGGGCAAGGACGACCTAGACCCCGGCATCGTGACCTGCATCAATGCACGGAACGCGTGTAGGGGTTGGGAGCTCAATGTGGCCCGCATTGCCAAGGCGCGTACCGGCAACTTCTTCGCTGATTTTGCGAATTTCAAACGCCGCACCGAGACCACGGGCTGGCGTTTTAATGCGTTGATTTTGCTGGTCGACGATGTTGTCGTCTACCGAGGTTGGGGAGGCCAGCCGGTTATCAACGAAGTGGAGGTCAACAGCAATCCTCTCGGCCCCTTCCAGGACATGGGTCCATCGGCGATTACCAACGCCCGTTAGGCTGGGCCAGGCCCATCGGCAACGCTCAGTTGGTCTTCAGAAAGCGCACCAGCTGCTTGCCGGACTCGTCCATCAGCACCAGCTGGTCGCGGTCCATTTTGGCCTTTCGGGTCAGTTCAAGCGCTTTGAAAAACACATCCTCTTGCGAGCCTGGCATGCTCAGGCAGGCCCGGCCGGTGGATGCCAGGGGCCCTAGCATCAGACTTCCGGGTCCGACGACCGAAGGTCCGGTAAAGCCGTTGCAACCGCCGGTGCCTGCCACCTTGTCCGCACTGAGCCAACGCAGCTTGGGTTTAGGGTTCACAACCTCCGCCTTGCCGTCGATGGCAAAGGCTACCCATTCGGTTCCGGCCAAGGCCATCGTGGCGGATGCAGGTGGTGTTTGTGAGGTCGTGGAGCCCGCAGGCGAACCCGATGGTGACGACGACCCCGTGTTGGACGATGGCGCAACCGCGCAAGCACTCAGCAACGCGGCTGCCATAAGGGAACTCAGTACGAGACTCGTTTGCTGGGTTGCCACGGGTACTCTCCTTGGGGGATAGGCCATTTCAGGCGGAAGTATTTGCAGCGGCTCAGTCGAAGAACCGGGCATTGGCCCACAAATTCCCTGCCGCATCCTTGGCCGACAGCTTGGGCGCTTCGCCCAGGTCCGGCCACTGGATGTTCAGGAAGGGGTCGTTCCAGGCGATGCACTGTTCGTGCTCAGGCGCATAGTAGTCGGTGGTCTTGTACAAAAATTCGGCCGTTTCGGACAACACGACGAAGCCGTGCGCAAAACCGGCAGGCACCCAGAACTGGGCGGCGTTTTGTTCGGACAGGATTGCACCCACCCATTTGCCAAAGGTGGGGGAGGAGCGGCGAATGTCCACGGCCACGTCAAAAACCTCGCCGGACGCGACCCGCACCAGCTTGCCCTGGGGTTGCTGGATCTGGTAATGCAGGCCACGCAGTACACCGCGCGCAGAGCGGGAATGGTTGTCTTGCACAAATTCCATCTGCACACCGGTAGCCTCAGCAAACGCGCGCCGGTTGAAGCTCTCGTAAAAAAAACCCCGCGCATCACCAAACACGCGTGGCTCAATCAGGCACACATCGGGAATATCGGTCCGCGTCACTTTCATGGGTGCATTCCTTCTTTCAGCAGACCCAGCAAATATTGACCGTAACCGTTCTTGGCCAGCGGTTGCGCCAGCTTGGCCAGTTGTTCGCTGTTGATGAAGCCATTGCGCCAGCAAATTTCTTCCAGACAGGCAATCTTCAAGCCCTGGCGGCGCTCCAGTGTGGCGATGAACTGGCCGGCTTCCAGCAGGCTATCGTGCGTGCCAGTGTCCAGCCAGGCGTAGCCACGCTGCATGATCTGCACGCTGAGTTGCCCCAGGTCCAGGTAAGCCTGGTTGACGGCCGTGATCTCCAGTTCGCCACGGGCGCTGGGCTTGACGGCCTTGGCAATGTCGACGACCTGGCTGTCATAGAAATACAAGCCAGTCACTGCGTAATTGCTTTGCGGTTTGGCAGGTTTTTCTTCGATGCTTTTGGCCTTGCCCTTATCGTCAAAGGCCACCACGCCGTAGCGCTCGGGGTCCTGCACGTGGTATGCAAACACCGTGGCGCCGCTCTGCTGCGCGTGGGCGTTGCCCAGCAGGATTTGCAGGTCGTGCCCGTAAAAGATGTTATCGCCCAGCACCAGCGCGCTGTCGCTGTTGCCGACGAACTTGTCGCCAATGATGAAAGCCTGGGCAAGGCCATCCGGGCTGGGCTGCACCGCGTATTGCAGGTTGACGCCCCACTGGCTGCCGTCACCCAGTAACTGGGTAAAACGTGGCGTGTCCTGCGGCGTGCTGATGATCAGGATGTCGCGGATACCGGCCAGCAGCAGTGTACTCAGCGGGTAGTAAATCATGGGCTTGTCATACACGGGCAGCAGCTGCTTGCTCATGGCCAGGGTTGCCGGGTGCAGGCGGGTGCCAGAGCCGCCCGCCAGAATGATGCCCTTGCGGTTAGAGGATGGGGTGCTAGTGGGTGCGGCCATAGTCAATCTCGGTTAATTTCGTTCAGCATGCGGTTCACGCCTGCCTGCCAGGCGGGCAGCGTCAGGCCAAAGGTGGTTTGCAGCTTGGTGGTGTCCAGCCGCGAATTGTGGGGGCGCTTGGCCGGTGTGGGAAAGGCCGATGTGGGGACGGCTTTAACTTCATTTGCTACTATTTTAATAGCGGGTTGTGCAGATTCGGCGAGGGCTACCACGTGTTTTGCGTAAGCGTGCCAGGTGGTGATGCCAGCGGCGACCAGGTGGTAGATGCCGGCCAGGGCCACATCACCACCGCCCTCACCCGCCTTGACTTGG
>NZ_JANXUQ010000276.1 GCF_025356155.1 Rhodoferax sp.
TTGGTCAGTATCAGCAGGATGGCCGGTTTACCATTGGAGGTACCGTAGTTGCGCACGTCCTGCACCGAATCCACCACGTCGGCCACATCCCGCAGGCGCACAGCCGCACCACTGCGGTAACTGATGACCAGCGGTGCAAAGTCGGCCGCCGTTTTAGCCTGGTCGTTGGCGCCAATCTGCCAGTAGCGGCGCTCGTCTTCCACTGAGCCCTTGGGCCGGTTGGCATTGGTGCCGGTCACGGCGGCGCGAATGGTGTCCAGCGCGATGCCGTTGGCAGCCAGGCGATTCGGGTCCAGCTCGATGCGCACGGCAGGCAAGGCGCCTCCGCCAATGCTGACCTGGCCGATGCCCTCCACCTGCGACAGGCGCTGCGCCAGCACGGTGCTGGCCGCGTCATACATCTGGCCACGCGTCAGCGTATCGGACGTGAGCGAGATGATCATGACCGGTGCATCGGCCGGGTTGACCTTGCGGTAGGTCGGGTTGCCGGGCATGCCGGTGGGTAGCATGGAGCGCGATGCGTTGATGGCGGCCTGCACATCGCGCGCGGCACCGTCGATGTCGCGGTTCAGGTCAAACTGCAAGGTGATGCGCGAGCTGCCCAGCGACGATGAGGACGTGATCTCATTCACACCCGCGATGCTGCCCAGCGCCCGCTCCAGCGGCGTGGCCACCGTAGCGGCCATGGTGTCGGGGCTGGCACCCGGCAGCGATGCCGAGACCGATATGGTGGGGAAATCCACCTGCGGCAGCGGCGCAATCGGCAGCAGAAAGAAGGCAATGCCCCCTGCCAGCGCCAGGCCCAGCGACAGCAGCGTGGTCGCAACCGGTCGGTGGATGAATGGGGCAGACAGGTTCATGCTGCGCTGCCGGTGTGGGCTGCATCGGGCTTGTCGGCATGCTTGCCGCGCAAGCGCTCACCCAATGCAACAAAGCCCAGGTAGATGACCGGCGTTGTGAACAGGGTCAGCAACTGGCTGACGATCAGGCCGCCCACCATGACCACGCCCAAGGGGTGGCGCAATTCGCTGCCCATGCCGCCACCCAGCATCAAAGGCAGCGCACCAAACAGCGCCGCCAAGGTGGTCATCAGAATGGGCCGAAACCGCAGCAGGCAGGCCTGGTAGATGGCGTCGCGCGGGCTCAGGCCTTCTTCGCGTTGGGCGTCGATCGCAAAGTCGATCATCATGATCGCGTTCTTCTTCACAATGCCGATCAACAGCACGATGCCGATGATGGCAATGACGCCCATGTCCAGCCGGAACACCAGCAAGGCCAGCAGCGCACCCAGCCCGGCCGACGGCAGCGTGGACAGGATAGTCAGCGGGTGGATATAGCTCTCATACAGCACGCCCAGCACGATGTACATGGTGATGACCGCCGCCAGGATCAGCAGCAGCGTGTTGGTCAACGAGGCCTGGAAAGCCAGCGCCGCACCCTGGAAGCTGGTCTCCACACTGGCGGGCAGTGCCAGTTGCTTCTCTTCGGCCTTAATGGCGCTCACCGCCTCGCCCAGCGACACACCGGGCGGCAGGTTGAACGAGATGGTGGCCGACGGAAACTGCGCCACATGGTTGATCGCCAACGGGGCAGCGCGCTCGCTCACACTGGCCACGGACGACAGCGGTACCTGCACGCCACCGGCACCCGGCACATAGAGGCCGTTCAGGCCTTGAATGCCCTGCTTGAACACGGGATCGACCTCCAGCACCACCCGGTACTGGTTGGACTGCGTGAAGATGGTCGATATCAGCCGCTGGCCAAAGGCGTTGTACAGCGCCGTGTCGATCGCCGCCACGCTGACGCCAAAGCGCCCTGCCGCGTCACGGTCAATGTTCACATAGGCCTGCAAGCCTTCGTTTTGCAGATCGCTGGCCACATCGGTCACCTGGGGCAGCGCGCGCAGCCGCTCCAGCAGGCGCAATGTGGCGCTGGACAGCTCGGCCTGGTCGGGCGAGCTCAGCGTGAACTGGTACTGCGTCTTGGAGATTCGGTCTTCGATCGTCAGATCCTGCACCGGCTGCATGTACAGCGAGATGCCGGGCATGTTGTCGGTGACGTGGGACAGGCGGCGTATCACATCGCTGGCCGACAGGCGGCGCTGGTCCAGTGGATTCAGGCTGATCAGCATGCGCCCGGAGTTCAACGTGGCGTTGGCGCCGTCGACCCCGATAAAGGACGACAGCGAATCCACCGCCGGGTCCTTCAAGATGGCCTCGGCCAGCGCCTGCTGGTGCTCGGCCATGGCGGCGAAGGATGTGGACTGCGAAACCTCGGTGATGGCCTGGATCTGGCCCGTGTCCTGCACCGGGAAGAAGCCCTTGGGCACCACCAGATACAGCAGCCCGGTCAGCACCAGCGTGGCGGCAAACACCAGCAAGGTCAGGGCTTGGCGGTCCAGCACCCATTTCAGCATGCGGCCGTATTCGGCAATCGTCCTGTCAAAAAACTTGCCTACCGACTGGTACAAGCGGCCATGGCTTTCTTCGGGCGTGTGTTTGAGCAGGCGTGCGCACATCATGGGCGTCAGCGTCAGCGAGACAAAGGCCGAAATCAAGATCGACACCGCCAGCGTGATCGCAAATTCGTGGAACAGACGCCCAACCACATCGCCCATGAAGAGCAGCGGGATCAGCACCGCGATCAGCGAGATCGTCAGCGAAATGATCGTGAAGCCGATCTGCTTGGAGCCCTTGAAGGCTGCGGCCAGCGGGTCCTCGCCCGCCTCCACATAGCGGGCAATGTTCTCGATCATGACGATGGCGTCGTCCACGACAAAACCGGTGGATATCGTCAGCGCCATCAGCGTCAGGTTGTTGATGGAAAAGCCCCACAGGTACATCACGCCAAAGGTACCGACCAGGGACAAGGGCACGGCCACTGCCGGTATCAGCGTGGCCGACACGCTGCGCAGGAACACAAAGATCACCGCCACCACCAGCGCAATGGCCATCAGCAGTTCGATTTCCACATCGTGCACCGAGGCGCGTATCGTCACCGTGCGGTCGCTGAGCACGCGCACGTCGATAGACGCAGGCAGGCTGGCCTGCAACTGCGGCAACAGCGCCTTGACGCGGTTCACCGTCTCGATGACATTGGCGCCGGGCTGGCGTTGCACGTTCAGGATCACGCCGGGCGACAGGTCGGCCCAGGCCGCCAGGCGCAGGTTTTCGGCGTCGTCCACGATGTTGGCCACATCGCGCAGGCGCACCGGCTTGCCTGCCTTGTAGGCGATGACCAGGTTGTTGTAGTCGGCGGCCGTCTTTAACTGGTCGTTGGCGTCAATGGTCGATGCGCGGGCGGCACCGTCAAAACTGCCCTTGGCCTGGTTCACATTGGCGCTGCCAATGGATGCGCGCACATCTTCCAGCGACATGCCCAGCGCGGCCAGGGCCTTGGGGTTGGCCTGTATGCGCACGGCAGGCCGCCGGCCGCCGGCAATGGCCACCAGGCCCACGCCCGGCACCTGAGAGATTTTCTGCGCCAACCGCGTCTCGACCAGATCGTGCACGCGGATCACCGGCAGCGATGGCGAGGTGATGGCGATGGTCATGACCGGTGCATCGGCCGGATTCACCTTGCTGTAGGTGGGCGGCATCGGCATGTCATTGGGCAGCAGATTGCTGCCGGCGTTGATGGCGGCCTGCACCTCTTGCTCGGCCACATCCAGCGACAAAGCCAGTGAAAACCGCAGCGTGATGACCGATGCGCCACCCGAGCTGCTGGACGACATCTGCTCCAGACCGGGCATCTGGCCAAACTGGCGCTCCATAGGCGCGGTGATGCTGGAGGCCACCACGTCGGGGCTGGCGCCGGGGTACAGCGCGGTGACCTGGATCGTGGGGTAATCCACCTCGGGCAGTGCCGACAACGGTAGCAGCCGGTAGGCCAGCAAGCCCGACAGCAGGATGGCCACCATCATCAGCGAGGTGGCAACCGGGCGTTCAATAAAAATGCGTGACGGATTCATGGGGAGGGGCGAGCCGTCAATCGATTAATTGTTGTTGCCAGCGGCTTTGGCGCGCTCCTCACGCCGCTTCTGTATGAAGGCGGCGCGCTCGTCGGGGCTCATGGCGCGGACCTTGGCCGCCACTTCGGGTGGCAGGCGGCTCATCCATGGCGGGTCTTCTGCGCCAGCTGTAGCTGCGGGCGCGCTGGTTGTGGTCGGTACGGATGGGGCAGAAGGACCTTTTGGCGTAGCGTCTTCGCTGGTGCTGGATGCTGCCCTGCGTCGGCCGCCATGCTCAGGTGCGGAGGCCGAGCCAGAGGCAGCGCCGGCTGGCGCGGCGGCTCCATCGGCGTTGCCCGCACCACCACCGCGGCCGCGACCACCGCCCTCGCCTTTTCCAGCAGCAGCTTGGGGCACCACCACTTCCACCTGTGCGCCTTCGCGCAAGCGGTCGGCGCCGTCGGTCACCACCTGGTTACCCGCCTTCAGCTCACCCTGCACACTGACCCAGTCGCCATCATTGGCACCCGCGCGCACGCGGCGCACGGTGACGGTGCTATCCGCATTCACCACATACACGTAAGTGCCCTGCGCACCCCGCAATACGGCCGCGCTGGGCACGGCCAGCGTGTCCTCGATGTTGTCCACTTGCAGACGCACATTGACAAACTGGTTGGGAAAGAGTTCGTCCTTGGCATTTGCAAACTGGGCTTTTAGCTTGATCGTGCCGGTGGCGCTGTCGATGGCGTTATCGGTGCTGGCCAGCTTGCCGTCGGCCAGCTTGGTCTTTTGGTCACGGTCCCAGGCTTCAACCGGCAGACCCTTGTCGGCCTTGAGCTGGCGCAGGATCAGCGGCAACTGCACATCCGGCACCGAGAACACCACGTTGACCGGGCGTGTCTGGGCAATGCTGAGCAGGCCGTTCACGTCGCCGGGCTGCACGTTGTTGCCAATGTCCACCTGCTTCAGGCCGACCATGCCCGATATCGGGGCGACGACGCGGGTGTATGACAGCTGCAGCTTGGCGTTGTCCACCTGGGCCTGGTCGCTCATGACCGTGCCCTCCAGCTGCGCCACCAGGGCCTGCTGGGTGTCCAGCTGCTGCTTAGGTGCCGCATCCTTGGCGATCAAATCGCGGTAGCGGTTCAGGTCTATCTTGGCATTGGCCAGTTGAGCCTGGTCCCGCGTCAGCGCGCCCTGAGCCTGGGCCAAGGCGATCTGATAGCTGCGCGGGTCAATCTCGGCCAGCACAGCGCCGGCTTTGACAGCCTGGCCTTCCTTGAAATAGATGGCTTTGAGCTCACCGCTGACCTTGGCCCGCACAACCGCCGTGTTGGCCGCCGTGATGTTGCCAATCGCGCTGACGGTGACCCGCACATCCTGTTTGCGCACCGCAGCCACGCTGACCGGCTGCTTGCGGTTGGCACCACCAAAACGGCCACCACCTCCGCCGCCACCGCCAGCGCCACGCGCACCGGATGCAGGCGCACTGGCCGCGCGGGCCGGGTCGCCTGGGCTACCTGCCGCGCCGTCGGCGCCCCCGCGCGATGACCATGCCCACCAAGCTGCCGCTACGGCCAGCAGCGCGACGCCAGCGATGACGAACGGTTTGGCAAGGCCGGTCTGGCGAGCGGCTCTAGGATGGATAAGCGGGGAATGACGGGTGGAAAACTCGGCGGCGGACATCGGGGCGGAAGCAGGTTTCATCATGGATCGACAATCTTGGGGCCATACGGCGTTACGTTTGATTACGCCAAAGTCTAATCGCTGCTATGTGACGCGGGCGTAAAGTTCGGCCGGCGCCTAGAACAGCCTGGCAGGCAATTCGCCAAGGTCTTATATGTAAAAATGGGCTGTAGCCCTCGTGCAATCTGGCTAGGTAGCTATATTTCCGATAGCAAAACGACTGCGCGAACTTGTCTATGCGTACGCGTACGGAGCAAAAAAATTGCCCCTGGCAACCAGCACCAGGGGCAAACTTTGGCTCTACGAGAGAGGAGTATTACAACACCTCAAACACCCCAGCCGCGCCCATACCACCACCAATACACATGGTCACGCAGACGCGCTTGGCGCCGCGGCGCTTGCCTTCGATCAGCGCAGGGCCGGTCAGGCGCTGGCCGCTGACGCCGTAGGGGTGGCCCACGGCGATGGCGCCGCCGTTCACGTTGAGCTTGTCGGCCGGAATGCCCAGCTTGTCGCGGCAGTAGATCACTTGCACGGCGAAGGCTTCATTCAGTTCCCACAAGTCAATATCGCTGACCTTCAGGCCCAGACGCGCCAGCACTTTCGGAATGGCAAACACGGGGCCAATGCCCATTTCGTCAGGCTCGCAACCGGCAACCGCAAAGCCCAGGAAACGGCCCAGGGGCTTCAGACCCTTTTGCTCGGCAATTTTTTCATGCATCACGACTACGGCACCACCGCCGTCGGAGAACTGGCTGGCATTGCCGGCGGTGATCAGGCCACCGGGAACAGCCGAGCGCAGGCCGCTAATGCCTTCCTTGGTGGTTCCGTCGCGAATGCCTTCGTCGTTGCTGACAGTGACTTGCTTGGTCATCAGGCCCATGACCTTGTCGGCTACACCCATGGTGACAGTGATAGGGGCAATCTCTGCAGCGAACAGACCGGCAGCCAAGGCGGCGGTGGCGCGCTGTTGGCTGGCGGCGCCGTATTCGTCCATGGCTTCGCGGCTGATGTTGTAGCGCTTGGCCACGTTCTCGGCGGTCTGCAGCATGTTCCAGTAGATCTCGGGCTTGTTCTTGATTAACCAGGGGTCGGTCATCATGTGGGTGTTCATTTCTTGCTGCACGCAAGAGATGGCTTCCACACCACCGGCCACATAGATGTCGCCTTCGTTGGCGATGATGCGCTGTGCCGCAGTGGCAATGGTCTGCAGGCCGGATGAGCAAAAGCGGTTGATGGTCATGCCCGACACGGTGACGGGGCAACCCGCGCGCAATGCAGCTTGGCGTGCGATGTTGGCGCCGGTGGCACCCTCGGGTGTGGCGCAGCCCATGATGACGTCGTCCACCTCACCCGCGTCAATGCCAGCGCGCTGGATGGCGTGCTCGACCGCATGGCCTGCCAGTGTGGCGCCGTGCGTCATGTTGAACGAGCCCTTCCAGCTCTTGGCCAAGGGGGTGCGTGCGGTGGATACGATTACGGCGGAAGTCATGTTGGATTCCTCTTCTTCAAAAAAATAGGGGTTTAGGGCTGCGCGGCCGCTTTGGCGGCTTCACTCAGCAGTCGGTGATAGAAACGGATCGCGTCTGCGTAATGCTTGCTGTTGATGCGTTCGTTGGTGCCATGGAAGCGCTTCAGGTCTTCTGCATTGGCGCGTATCGGCGAGAACTTGAAAATGTGGTCGCTGATGACGCTGTAGTGGATGGAATCGGTTGCAGCCACCATCAGACCGGGTGCCACC
>NZ_JANXUQ010000281.1 GCF_025356155.1 Rhodoferax sp.
TTTCATAGCGCATCGCGCAGCACCGACGAGGGCTAGCGGCTGATTTTTCTTAAGCAAACATGGCAGAATGGCCGCATGATCACCCTCTACGGCATCCCGAACTGCGACACCGTCAAAAAAGCCCGCACCTGGCTGACGGACCACGGCGTGGACTACACCTTCCACGATTTCAAGAAACAGGGCGTGCCTGAGGCACAGCTCGACAACTGGCTCGCTGGCGTGGGCTGGGAAACCGTGGTCAACCGCAAAGGCACGATGTGGCGCGGCCTGGACGACGCCACCCAGGCATCGGTGGTGGATGCGGCCAGCGCACGCGCCGTGGTTCTGGGCGCGCCCAGCGTCGTCAAACGCCCCGTGGTGGTGTGGGCAGACGGCAAGGTGACGGTGGGCTTCAAGCCCGAAGCCTTTGCCGAGCGCTTGGCCTGACGGAACAACCCTAGGGCAGGAGGCCCCATGAACTGGCTTATTCTTTTTGTCGCCGGCCTGTTTGAAGTCGCCTGGGCGATTGGCCTGAAGTACACCGACGGTTTTACCCGTCTGTGGCCGTCGGTTGGCACGGTGTTGGCCATGGTGGCCAGCGTGGTGCTGCTGGGCATCGCAATGAAGACGCTGCCGGTCGGCACCGCCTATGCAGTGTGGGTGGGCATTGGCGCGTTGGGCACGGCCATTCTCGGCATCGTGCTGCTGGGCGACGCGGCTAATGCCGGGCGCATCGTCAGCCTGGTGCTGATCGTGGCGGGCGTTATCGGCCTCAAACTCGCCACGCCGACCTGACACTGGCTTTCACTGACCGCTGTCTGGGTTTCGGCGCGCATGGTGGCGCGCGTGGTGGCGCCCACGGCAAGCGCCGTGCGGGCCGCGTGGGGTGATTCGCCTAAAATCGCAGGCTGACACTCCTTCTGAAGCCATTTTTGGCGCGTCACCATCTTCTCTCTCCCGGACCGCAAACCATGACCACCACCCAGATCCCCGGCATCACCGTCACCACCACCGCCAATGTGTACTTTGACGGCAAATGCGTGAGCCACAGCATCGCCTTCCCCGATGGCACCAAGAAATCCGTCGGCGTGATCCTGCCGTCCACGCTGACCTTCAACACCGGTGCGCCCGAGATCATGGAATGCGTGGCCGGCGGCTGCGAATACAAGCTGGCCGGGTCGGACGCCTGGGTCAAGTCATCCGCTGGAGAACAATTCAGCGTACCGGGCGACGCCAAGTTTGAGATTCGCGTGACCGAGGCTTATCACTACATCTGCCATTTCGGTTAATAGGTGACCTGGTCATTTCACATTCGCTACATTTTTAATAGCTGCTCACGCACATTCTACGAGGGCTAGAGGCCAATTATGTCAAACACCATCCTGCAAAACATTCCCGTCGACCAAAAAGTCGGCATCGCTTTCTCTGGCGGCCTGGACACCAGCGCCGCGCTGCTGTGGATGAAGCAAAAGGGCGCCCTGCCCTACGCCTACACCGCCAACCTGGGCCAGCCCGACGAGGCCGACTACGACGAAATTCCGCGCAAGGCCATGGAATACGGCGCTATTCAAGCCCGCCTGATCGATTGCCGCCCCCAGCTGGCCGCCGAAGGCCTGGCCGCGCTGCAAGCCGGCGCCTTCCACATCACCACCGCAGGCTCTACCTACTTCAACACCACGCCGCTGGGCCGCGCCGTGACCGGCACCATGCTGGTCAGCGCCATGAAGGAAGACGACGTCAACATCTGGGGCGACGGCAGCACCTTCAAGGGCAACGACATCGAGCGCTTCTACCGCTACGGCCTGCTGGTGAACCCCGCGCTGAAGATCTACAAGCCCTGGCTGGACCAAGCGTTCATTGACGAACTGGGCGGCCGCTCGGAAATGAGCGCCTTCATCACCGCCAACGGCTTTGGCTACAAGATGAGCGCCGAGAAGGCCTACAGCACCGACAGCAACATGCTGGGCGCCACCCACGAAGCCAAGGACCTGGAGTTCTTGAACAGCGGCATGAAGATCGTGAACCCCATCATGGGCGTGCCGTTCTGGAAAGACGACTGCGTCGTCAAGGCCGAAGAAGTGAGCGTGACCTTTGAAGAAGGCCGCCCCGTGGCCCTGAACGGCAAGCGCATTGATGACCTGGTGGAACTGATCCTGGAAGCCAACCGCATCGGCGGCCGCCACGGCCTGGGCATGAGCGACCAGATCGAAAACCGCATCATCGAAGCCAAGAGCCGCGGCATCTACGAAGCCCCCGGCCTCGCGCTGCTGTTCATCGCCTACGAGCGCCTGGTCACCGGCATCCACAACGAAGACACCATCGAGCAATACCGCGACAACGGCCGCAAGCTGGGGCGCCTGCTGTACCAGGGACGCTGGTTCGATTCGCAAGCGATCATGTTGCGTGAGACGGCCCAACGCTGGATTGCCAGCGCTATCACAGGCACCGTCACGGTGGAACTGCGTCGCGGGAATGACTATTCGCTGTTGAACACCGAATCGCCGAACCTGACGTATGCGCCTGAGCGCTTGAGCATGGAAAAGGTGGACGACGCGCCGTTCTCGCCGCTGGATCGGATTGGGCAATTGACTATGCGCAATCTGGACATCACAGATACGCGGGCCAAGTTGGGCATCTACTCCAACGCTGGGATGCTGGAGTTGGGCAAGGGGGATGACTTTTTGAAGCTGGGGAAATAAGCCGGTTCAAATAGCCCCAAAGACAAAGCCCGCCAGGTGAGAGCCTGGCGGGCTTTGTTGATTGTGTTCAATCGTTAGCGGGCTCAGGGCAGCAGCTTCAAACCCAGCTCTTTCAAAAAGCCGTTGTGCTTTTCCTTGGCTGCAGCAATCGCCTTTTCAATCTCCAACAACTCTCCGTGCGTGGCATCCAGATCAATCTCTGCCTCGCCCACCGCCGTGCTGATGTAGCGCGAGATGTTCAGGTTGAAATCGTTTTTCTCGATCTCAGCCATCCCCACCCGGCGTGAATAGCGCGCTTCTTCCTCACGGAACTGGTAGGTCTTGATAATTTTTGCAATGTTCTCGTCCGTCAGCTGATTCTGCCGTTTGCCTTTGACAAAGTGTTCTGCCGCGTTGATGAACAGCACGTCATCCGGTTTCTTGCATTTCTTCAGCACCAAGATGCACACCGGTATGCCGGTTGAGTAAAACAGGTTCGATGGCAGACCAATCACCGTGTCGATATGGCCGTCCTTCAACAACTTGGTACGAATGCGTTCTTCGGCCCCACCACGGAACAGCACGCCGTGCGGCAGGATGATCGCCATCACGCCCTCGTCTTTCAGGAAGTGAAAGCCGTGCAGCAAAAAGGCAAAGTCCGCCGCCGACTTGGGCGCGAGGCCATGGTTCTTGAAGCGCACGTCGTCGCCCATTGCCTCCGTCGGCTCCCAACGGTAACTAAACGGCGGGTTGGCAACGATCGCGTCGAAAGCGGGCTTTTTGGCCGGGTTCAGCTCGCGCAATACGTCCCAGTCGTTGGTGAGCGTGTCACCGTGGAAGATTTCAAACTCCGTGTCCTTCACCCCGTGCAACAGCATGTTCATGCGCGCCAGGTTGTAGGTGGTGATGTTCTTCTCTTGCCCGTAGATCCTGCCAATGGTGCCGCCAGCTTCCTTGGTCTTCTTTCGTACGTTCAGCAACAGCGAACCAGACCCGCACGCAAAATCCATCACACTGTCCAGACGTTGCTTTACGCCTGTCTTGGGCTCTTGGCTGTCCAGCGTCACGATGGTGGAGAGGATGTCCGAGATTTGCTGCGGCGTATAAAACTCGCCCGCCTTCTTGCCTGAGCCCGCGGCAAACTGGCCAATCAGGTATTCATACGCGTCACCCAAGGTGTCCAATTTGTCAGAGAACTCTGCCAGCCCATCGGCGATCTTTTTGATGATGTTGCACAGTTTGGCGTTGCGCTCTGGGTAGCCTTTGCCCAGTTTGGACGAACCCAGGTCAATTTCAGAAAACAAGCCCTGAAACGTGCTCTCGAAAGACTCGGTTTCGATGTATTTGAAGCCCGCTTGCAGCGTGTTGAGTAGCTCATCACTTTGGGTGCGGGCCATATTGGCAATGCTGCTCCACAAGTGCTGCGGCTGGACCACGTAGTGCACCTTGCGGCGCATTTGCTTCTCAAACGCGGTCACGTCAGCCGGGTTGTTGGCGTACCACAGCGCCAGAGGTACGGGGCGGGCACTGTTTTCGTCTTTTTTGTCTACCTGGGGGTAGTCGCTGCCCAGCTCCTTCTTGGCCGCCGCCTCGTAGTTGTCAGACAGGTAGCGTAAGAACAGGAAGGACAGCATGTAGTCGCGGAAATCGTCCGCATCCATGGCCCCGCGCAGTTGGTCGGCAATGGCCCAGAGGGTGTTGCCCAGTTGTTTTTGGTTTTGTTCGGTCATGTTGGTGTGGATAGGTGAAGCGGCTCAGTGCAGCTGCGACGGCGCGCCGCAGCACTTCTTAAATTTCTTACCACTGCCGCAGGGGCAAGGCTCGTTGCGGCCCACCTTGTCGCTCACGCGCTGCGCCCGTTGGCGCGCGTTAGTAGCTTCACGCATCGGTAACCAAAAAGCATGGATGTAGGGCAAATTTTTGCCAATCTCCGCCGCCAGCACATGGCGCTGCGCAGGCGTCGTGGTCAGGTCACCCTGGTCTGCTGAATAAGCATCCCCGCCCAATAAGCCAATGGGTCGATACCAGCGCTCCCCCTCGGTGTCATCCAGCAGTGCCTGCCATGTAGGCTGGCTCAGCTTGACACCTTCGCAGAAGCCGTAAGCCCAGCTCTCTGCGTCATCGAACTCTTGCCCCTCAAAACTGCGGGTGCCCCACACGGGCAAAAACTCTGGCGGCTGCATGGCAAAGCCCGACACGATGCCGTTGTAGTGGCGCATGACCAATTGCAAGACGCGATTGAACGCCTCCACACTCTGCATGGGCGGCGTGTCATCGTGCTCTGTGCCCCACACCCTGGGCAGCCATTCGTGCGGGTGTATGAACACCGGCCCGATAACGATGGCATGCAAAAAGCCATCCAGTATGTCCAGCGTCATACCCTCTTCAGTGTCTAGCTCGTACAGCAAAAACTGCTCAAGCTCCTCCAGCTCATCCCCCGTTAGTGGCTCAAATAGCCCATTTCCGTTGGGCGGTACTTCTTGCGTTGGCTTGCCTGCATCGGTCAAAAAGCTGGTTACACCATCGGTCTCAATCGCCAAAAAAGCCGTCTCCAGCGCCGCCTTGTCTGTTTCAAAAGGGTCGTCCCACACGGTTGACGTGCCCCGTTCATCCACCACTTCCAAAATCCATAGACTGTCTGCGCTGCGGTAAATATCGATGCGCAGTGTGTGCCCGTCAACGCTGTAAGTCTGCGCCAGGGGGGAGTGAATGATTTCCATATCGTCGGTCATGTCTTTGGTCGATTTTTAATCGTGCTTTCCAATGCCTTTAAATCAGCCTCATCCTGCATATCAGCATCGCAGGCGTCTTCCGCTTTGCGGCGATGGTCAAAGTCCAGGTACAGCGGCTCCAGCTTTTGCTCCATGCGGGCGTGGCTTACTGAGCCCGCGCCACTGAGCAGCGGGAAGCCATTGGACACAACGATCTGCCCCACGTTCTCGCGCCAGAAATTCATGCTGGTGATGGTTTGCCGCTTGGCACGCAGCTCTGCGGTTTCCAGGAAGATGACCACCAGCCGGTTCAGGGTGTCTACTTCATCTTCGGTCAGGTAGTTCTTGGCCACCACGATGTCCTGCTTGCGCACCAAGGCGCCCTTCCAGCTCAGCAGACCAAAGTGCGCGTCGGCCGGGTTGGCGCGGCTGACGATCAGTTCTGCCGCCGTCTTTTGCGTCACCGCATACAGCAACAGGTTTTGCACCGTGGCAAAAAACGTCTGTGTAGTCTCATCCGACTTGTCATAGTCTGCCGCCAGCGCAAACAGGTCGCGCACCTTTTGGTAGAAGCGCTTTTCCGAGGCCCGTATGTCCCGGATGCGCGCAAGCATCTGGTCAAAGTAGTCCGGGCGGCCGTCCGGGTTCTTCAGCCGCTCATCGTCCATCACAAAGCCCTTGACCAGGTACTCTTTGAGCACCGTGGACGCCCAACGGCGGAACTGCACGCCACGCGGCGAACGCACCCGGTAGCCCACGGCCAGGATGGCGTCGAGGTTGTAGAGCGTGACGGGCCGCTGTACCTTGCGCGCGCCCTCGGTTTGAACTGTCAAGGATTCCTTGACAGTTGCCGCCGCATCCAACTCACCGTCCTCAAAGAGGTTTTTGAGGTGCAGGGAGATGTTCTGCTTGGTGGCATCGAATAGCTCCGACATTTCCAGCTGGGTCAGCCACACCGTGCCCAAGTCGGCCCGAAGCTGAATCTGGCTCTTGCCGTCGTCGGTGATGTAAAGAATCAGCTTGCTCATGCGTCCACCGCCTCCGCTGAAGGGAAAAGCTGCTGCATCAGGCCTTTTTTGTGGGTTTTTAGGATGGCGAGTTCTTGGGTGGCGGCGGTGATGAGGGCTTCGAGGGAGGTGAGGCAGTCGGCGATGCGTTGTTGCTCCTGAGTGGACGGAAAGGCTATGCAGAATTCTTTAATCTGCGTTGCGCTGATATGCGGAATGCCAGAGCTTGTATTGATTTTGTCCACATAGCGATGAAACTTCGAAGAGTTAATTTGTTGAGAAATGAACCGAATTAAATCAACGCTCTTTGTTCTCAGACGAGCTACACGCTGAATCAGCAGCGCACCAGTATCAGCGGTTGCAATCAAAGCAGAGTTCTTTCCGACCTTCGATCCATCCATTCCGATCACTAGATCATTCAACTGCAGCTTGTATTTTTCTAGCGCTTCCACAGATCCTGTGAAATATCGGTCTATCTCGGCGTTGTGACGTACCCGCCCTTCTGTGACGTTTATTCCACGAAGCAGTGGCACCCCAGTGGTGTCCGGGGAGATATCTGGCCCATCAAACGGATAGCCAGATAGCAGTTCGACCTTCTCGCCAATAGGAAGAACTTCCCACTCCCCAGCCGTCCGAAACTCAGGAAACCGCAAACGCGGCTGGGTTTCGCCTTCGCGGGGGAAAAGCTGCTGCATCAGCCCTTTTTTATGGGTCTTGAGCGCGTCCACTTTGCGGGCTTGCGCGGCAATCAGTTCGTCCAAGGAACTCAGGCAGTCGGCGATTTTTTGTTGCTCGGGTTTCGATGGATAGGGCGCAGGGTACGCCTTCATAGAAGCAATATCACCCCGTGGCATCTTTACGCCTTTTGCACCTGTCATCACATAGTCGATGAACGCATCGTTCTTCAACAATGCAGACAAGTACTGCGGAAGCAATTTCGGCTTCGCTCTGATAACGATGACATCATTCGATGCACCCCCATCTTTATCTGCCCGCCAAACTTTCTTTAAATACGGGCGAATGTTAGAAACCAACATGTCATTGGATTTAAACCGCGTCACGGAGTCAGTCGTCGGTAGTTTTGAAGCTCTTGCAATACCGCCGTAGTCCGCCAAAATGTTTTCGGTGCTAACGTAATCTTCTAATGCGACTTCTTCAAGAGAAATTTTCTCGTTCGCAAAGTCTGCCAAGGTTCCAAGACCATCAGCGCCCCACCCCTCCGCTCCCTGAAACTCCGGAAACCGCAGCTTCGGCACCAGCTTGGTTGTCTCGCCGCTCATCGTGCCAGCCTCTTGATGTTGTGGTCGGCCAGCAAGCTGCGCATTTGCGAAATGGCAATTTCATTGAGCTTGAGCAGGCGCTCCGGGACGGGCAGGCCCTGGCGGATGAAAACCGCGTTGAGGCTTTCCAGGTTGGTCAGCACCACCAGTTGCTCCAGCGTGGCTTGGTCGCGTTGGTTGCCGTCTGCGCCGGGGTGGGCGTCCTGCCACTGTTTGGCGGTTTGCCCAAAGAGCGCCACGTTAAGCAAGTCGGCCTCGCTGGCATACACGTGGCCAGCTTGGGCCTTGGTGATGCTGGGCGGGATCAGGGTTTCTTTGATGGCGTCGGTGTGGATGCGGTAGTTGATCTTGGACAGCGTGCGCTGCAAGTTCCAGCCCAACTGCAGGCGGTTGTTTTCGTCTTCTTTGAGGCGGCGGAATTCTTTGACCAGGTAAATCTTGAACTCAGGGCTGATCCACATGCCAAATTCAAAAGCAATGTCGGGGTGCGCGTAGGTGCCGCCATAGCGCCCTGCCGTGGCCTTGAGCCCAATGGCCCCCGTCTTCTCTACCCACTCTTTGACGCTGATCTTGTAGCTGTTGAGCCCAGCCTGGCTTTTAATTGTGGCGAATTCGCCGTAATTAAAACTTGGGTTGTAAATCGACTCCCAGATGCCCAGGAATTCCACCGTGTTGCGGTTGCGCAGCCAGTCTGAGATGAAGAAGTCGCCGTCCTTGGCGCGCAGCATGTCGGTAAGCGAGATGTAGTCGCCCTGGGGCGAGGTGACCACGGCCACGCTGGTGCCCTGGATGTCCAGGGTGTTGGTTTTAGTGGGTTTGCTTATTTCAACAAAGCCCTTCCTTGTGCGGTCAGTCGGTATTGCTGCAGGCGGCTGTTGGGTTTGTCGGGGATGGTCAGCTCGATCAGGCCGCCGTCGAGCAGGCGGCGAATTTGCTTGTTCAACTCGCCCGACACGCTTTGGTGCCCCAGCCCTTGCGCCAGTGCCAGCTTGCCCTGCGCTGCAGCGTCGAGCATCAGCACCACCTTTGCCGCCAACTTGGACTCTAGCCGTGACTCTAGCCGTGACTCTAGCCGTGACTCTGGCTCTGGGTTGACTTGCGGGGTGACTTGTTCGGTCGCTTCTTCCGCATGCACCGCCCGGCTGGCGGCAAAGGTGATGCGCAAGAAGTTGTCGGTAAAGCGAAAGCACTCCGGCCCATAAAACTCGGTGATGCGGGGCAGGCCAGAGCCCAGGTGCTCCACCATCTCCAGGTCTTTGAAAACGCGCATCAGCTCTTTGTTGCGGGGGATGGAGTAGCCCTCAAAAAACTCGGCCTGGGTCAGCCCTTCGGGCAGGGCGCAGGCGGAGGTGATTTCGATGCGGTCGGCAAAGATTTCAAACTTGGGCGGCACTTCGCGGGTGTAGTCGTTGTGGACGATGGCGTTGATCACTGCCTCGCGCAGGGCCACGGGGTTCCACAGGCGCACATCGATGCGCTCTTTGGCGGTGATGGTGCTGGCGGTCTTGTTCTCCAGGTCGAGCTTGTCGAGCACGCTTTTGGTGGCTTTGATGAGAGAGCAGTAGCCGTATTCATTGCTCTCTGTCAGGTGCACGCGGTCTCTGCCACGGTATTTGGCCACTTTGATGGACATGCCGTTTTCGTCGGCCAGCAGGTAGGCGGCGTAGTTCAGCGCGCCGTCTTCGGTGACGAGTTCCAGATTGGTTTTGAACTGTTTGTTCAGTGGCTTGCGCTTTTCATCGTAGTAAATGCGCAGTTGCTCAAAACTCAGTGCCTGGCGGTGGGCTTTGATTTTGCCAATGGAATTACGGGTGCGACTGGCAAAGAGTTTGTCGATCATGGCCGCAGGCATGGGCTCGGCCGCTGTGCCTATGCGGATGAAGCAGCCTTTTTCGCTGAGGCCGTATTTCTTTTTGGCGTAGGGCTTTTCGCTGCCGCTAGCGACGATGATTTTGATGCAGTGCACGCCCGGCGGGCCTTCTTCTTCCACCAGATCAAACAAGCCCATGGCCGATGGGGCGATGTTGTGCTTGATGCGGTCTTTAACTTTGAGCATGTCGCCATCCACATCCGTCAGCCCCAAGCGCTGGCCGGTTTTGTCGATGCCAAGGTAGATGAAACCGCCCTCGGGGCTGTTGAGGAAGGCGATGACTTCTTTTTCCAGGTCGAGCTCGGGCGTGAGTTCGCGTTTGAACTCGATGCGGTGGGTTTCGGTGGCATGCGAGGGCTTATTGCTCATACGCGCTCAGCCCCGAAATCTCGCGCCCACCGTGTTGTTCGGCACGTTTGGTCAGCAATGGCACTAGCTCTTTCATCAGCGCCAGCTCTGCCTGGGCACGGACCTTCCAGCCCAACTCCCGCGGGCCATGAGGTCGCTCAGCGCCTCGCCATCAAAAATCATGCGCTGCAAGATGCCATCTACAAATGTTTGCAGGGCGGCGGGGACCAGTTGGTGGCGGGTGGCTATGTCGGTGAGTTCAGCGCTGTCTTTTTCTTTCTTGAAGCGGGTGTAGCCCTCGCGGATGGCGGTCTCGTTCAAGCCTTCGCCTGCCTTCAAGGTATTGATGTAGGCCGAGATGTCGTCGCGCTCATTCATGAACTTGGCATCGGCCAGGATCAAGCCGATCAGCTCGTCCTTGGTCATCTTCTGTTTGCCAGTGCCCTGTGAGTAGCGGGACATGAGGCCCATGATGTAGTCGTAGTCGATCACCGCGCTGGCGAAGAGCACAAATTCAAAGTCGAGCTGGTCCACATCGGCTGCGTCATCACCTTTCGCATCGCCACCTTTGTCTTGCTGGGCTTGCCGCTGTTTGAGGCGCTGGGCCGTTTCCAGGTACGCGCCGCGAAAGCCTTGCAGGTTTTCTGCGGGCAAGATGTGCTCGATGGCGGTGGCGTTGTCCTCGGTCAGGTCCGTGTACTGGTCAAGCTGGGTTTTCAGGCGCTGCACTTCTTTGAAGTTTTTGATGAAGGCAGCGCGCGCGTCGTCGCCCTTGAGGCTGTGCACGGCGTCGGGCGTGCAGGCTAAGCCCTGGCTTTGCATGAAGTCGGCCAGCACGGTGACGGCCGCGTCCAGCCTTTGGATGACGACTGGGGCCTTGTCTACCAGCCAGATCTCTCTAGCCTCTTCGCCCGACTTCTCGCCAGAGAACAGTGCGATGGCCGCGTCCACATTGGCTTGCTGCTGGCGAAAGTCCAGGATGTTGCCGTAGGGCTTGGTGCCGTTGAGTACGCGGTTGGTGCGCGAGACAGCCTGTATCAAGCCGTGGTACTTGAGGTTTTTGTCTACGTACAGGGTGTTGAGGTATTTGCTATCAAAACCGGTGAGCAGCATGTCCACCACGATGGTGATGTCGATCTTCTTGGCGGCGGGGTAGTCGGCATTGGGCCACTGCTGGTCTTTGATGCGCTTTTGCACGTCTTGGTAGTACAGGTCGAACTCGTTGATGCTGTGGTTGGTGCCGTAGCGCGTGTTGTAGCTGGCCAAGATGGCTTTGAGGGCCTTTTTCTTTTCCTCAGGGTCTTTTTCGTTATCCAGCTTTTCCTGCGGTAGGTCTTCCTGAATTTGCTTTACGTCGGGGTTGCCATCGGCAGGGGGCGAGAACACGCAGGCGATGTTCAGCGGTACAAAACTGGGGTCGGCCTTTTGTTTGGCTTCTTGCTGGCTTTGAAATAGGGCGTGGTATTCGATCGCGTCGTTGATGCTGGCAGTGGCCAGCACTGCGTTGAAGCGGCGGCTGGCGGTGGCGG
>NZ_JANXUQ010000290.1 GCF_025356155.1 Rhodoferax sp.
ACCACCCCCCCCCCCCCCCCGTCAACTACATTCGCAGTTCAAAAAAATAAGGTTGTCTGCATGAACGTGTTTCAGGGGGAAGTCTATATTGTCTGCGCCAGCTTTCGGCAAAGCCGCATGCGCGTGTCTGGGTCACGATTACCCAAGTCGGTCGCGACCGGAGTGACGCCACTACACTGTTACGGCTGCGACGCGCTTTAGCCTGTGACAGGCACCAAGATTCCGCTCTTCCGCCAGGCGGCGCTGGACGCCCAAGCCAACCAAAGCCTGGGCAGCATTCTTCTCGTCCGCCCCATCTCCTTCACAGCCATGGCCACTCTGGCCTTGGTCTGCGCCGGCGTGATCGTGACCTTTCTGTTCGTAGGCGACTACACAAAGCGCGCACAAGTAGTGGGCCTGCTGGTGCCCGACTCCGGCCTTATCCGAGTGTCCTCCCCCGTAGCCGGCGTGGTCATCGCACAGCACGTCAAAGAAGGCCAAAAGGTTGTTTCCGGCCAAGCGCTGTTCGTCCTCAATGCAGAAAAGCAACTGAGCCAAGCCAACGGCACAACCGTCTCCGCCAATGGCGCGTTGGACGACCTGTTTCGCGATCGCATCCGCAGCCTGGCTCTGGAGAAACAACAACAAAGCCTGCTGACCGACCAAAGCCGCAAACAATCGAGTGCCGGCCTGCAATCCATGCGCACCGAGCTGACCCATCTGGAACAACAGATCGCCACCCAGACCGAACGGGTAGCGTCCAGCCAAGCCCAACTCCAGCGCTGGCAAAACCTGACCGAGCAACGCTTTGCGTCGGAACTAACCCTGCAGCAACACCGGGACGAATTGCTGGAGCAGCGCGCACGCTTGCAAACCCTGGAGCAATCGCGCATACGCCTGTCGCGTGAAGAAGCCGCATTGGCCAGCGACCTGTTGCAACTCGGCAACCGAGCCGCGCGTGAGCACGAACAATTGCAGCGCGCAAGCACCGAAATCAAGCAGGCACGAATCAACGGACAAATCCAAGCCCAGGTGGTCGTGACCGCCCCCATCAGTGGCACCGCCACCACCACCCTGGTGGAGGTAGGCCAAACCGTGGGCACGCAAACCCTGGTCAGCATCGTGCCCGAAGACGCACAACTACAAGCCCACCTCTACGCACCCAGCCGCGCCGCCGGTTTCGTCGAAGCCGGGCAAACCGTGCGCCTGCGTTACGCCGCCTACCCGTATCAAAAGTTTGGCCAATATGCAGGCCAAGTCCTAGCCGTATCCCGCAGCCCCGTTTCCAGCCAAGAGCTACCAGCCGCCCTGGCCAACCTGGGCCAGCAACTGGGCGGCGAGGGCGTCTACCGCATCACCGTGCAGCTTGCCAGCCAAAGCGCCAACGTCTACGGCAAGGCACAAGCCCTACAAGCCGGCATGCAACTGGAGGCCGATGTGCTGCAAGACACCCGCCACATCATTGAGTGGATGTTTGAATCCGTGCTCAGCTTGAAGGGCAAACTGTGAGCCAGACCACCACCGCACAACCCCAACCGCACAGCCACCCCGCACGCACGCTCACACAAGGTCTCACGGACCGTCTGCACTTCACCTGGGCCGCCCAGCTACCGGTCATCCTGCAAACCGAAGCCGCTGAATGCGGCCTGGCCTGCCTTGCCATGGTGGCGGGTTACCACGGCCACCGGGTGGACCTAGCCACTTTGCGCCAGCGCTTTGGCATGAGCCTGAAAGGCGCAACGCTCAAGACCGTGATGGGCGTCGCCACGGCCATGCAAATGACCCCTCGGGCACTCAAGCTGGACCTGGACCACCTGCAGCAACTCAAACTACCCTGCATCCTGCACTGGGACATGCAGCACTTCGTGGTGCTGCGCAGCATAGTGCGCGACGTGGTCGAAATCCACGACCCCGGCCGTGGGCTGGTCAAGCTGCCTCTGACGGAGGTCTCCACCCACTTCAGCGGCGTAGCGCTGGAGCTCACCCCTACCGACGCCTTCGAGAAACGCGAAGAAACCCAAACCCTGCGCCTGCGGCAGATGATGGGTCGGGTTACCGGGCTCAAGCGCTCACTGGGCCAAATCCTGCTGCTGGCCGGTGCACTGGAGGTGTTTGCCTTAGTCGCACCCTTCTTCATGCAGTGGGTGATCGACTTTGCCATCGTCAGCGCAGACCGCAATTTGTTGACCGTGCTGGCCCTGGGTTTTTGCCTGCTGGCCGTTGTGCAGACGCTCATAGGCCTGGTGCGCTCCTACGTGGTGCTGTACATGGCAACCCACGTCAACCTGCAATGGGTGGCCAATGTCTTTACCCACCTGATGCACCTGCCGGTAAGCTACTTTGAGAAACGCCACCTGGGTGACGTGGTATCGCGCTTTCGGTCGATTGACACCATACAGAGGGCACTGACCACCAGCTTTGTCGAAGCCTTGGTGGACGGCCTGATGGCGGTGGCCATGCTAGTGGTCATGGCCTACTACAGCCTGCTGCTGTGCGCGGTGGTGCTGGTTGCCATTGCGGTCTATGGCCTGTTGCGTTGGCTCAGCTATGGCCCACTGCGCCATGCCACCGAAGATCAGATCGTCCTGCAGGCCAAGGAGCAAAGCCTGTTCCTGGAATCTGTGCGCGGGGTGCAGGCTATCAAGCTCTTTGGGAACGAGGCCGACCGCACCGGCCGCTGGCTCAATGCCGTGGTGGACGCCATGAACCAGGCCTTGGCCACTCAAAAGCTCAACATCGGCGTGCAGGGCAGCCACCAAATACTCTCCGCCCTGGAAAATATCGTGGTTGTGTGGCTCGGTGCCCGCCTGGTCATGGACAACCAATTCACCGTCGGTATGCTGACCGCCTTCATCAGCTACAAAACCACCTTTGCCCAGCGCGTGCATTCGCTCATCGACAAGTTTGTGGAGCTGATCATGCTCAAGGTGCAAGGCGCGCGCCTGGCCGACATTGTGCTAGCACAACCCGAACCCCAGGCCCTAGGCCTGCTGCCACCGGATGACCTGACCCTCACACTCAAAGACGTGTGGTTTCGCTACAGCGAATCCGACCCCTGGGTACTGCAAGGCGTGGACCTGACCATAAAGCCCGGTGAATCGGTTGCCATTGTGGGCGGCTCGGGCTGCGGGAAAACCACCTTGCTGAAACTGTTGCTGGGGCTGATGGCACCCAGCAAGGGAGAAATCAGCCTGGGCGGGGTGTCACTGGCAACCCTGGGACCATCGGGCTACCGGCCACTGATTGGTGCGGTCATGCAAGACGACATGCTGCTGGCGGGCACGCTGATGGAAAACATTGCCTTCTTTGACCAGCAGTCCGATATGCAGCGCGTGGCAGCGTGTGCCCATGCGGCCGCCATCCACCAGGATATTCTGGCCATGCCCATGAACTACAACACGTTGGTGGGGGATATGGGTAGCAGCCTGTCGGGTGGACAAAAACAGCGTGTGCTGCTGGCGCGTGCGCTGTACAAAAACCCCAAGCTTTTATTTCTGGATGAAGCCACCAGCCATCTGGATGCGCAGCGGGAGGAGTTGATCAACGAGGCAGTCAAGCAACTGCACCTGACCCGAATCATTGTGGCCCATCGGCCGACGACGATTGCAGCGGCGCGGCGGGTTATTGAGCTGGTGGACGGGTGTGTGGTGCGAGACACCCTACAGTGCGTCGTCACACAGCAAGTATCACCAAGGAATCGTGAAGCGCAGGAGCAGGACACTGCTGCTGCATAGGGAGTTTGGCCGTGTTGGCCGAAACGCCGTTGGTGCCGGGGCGTAACTGGCACCGAATTTGAAGGAAAATCAAATGCAAGAAATGACTATGATGGAGATCGAAGAGGTTTCTGGTGGGGAGCCTGGCCCTCACGATAATGCAAGCTATACGGGGACGGATGAGCCCGGCTTAGGATATTGGACTTGCGACTCTGCTGCAGCCACTAATTGCTATTGGCATATCGTCCAGTAGTAACGACCGACATTCATAGGTGAATAACCCAATGCCTCGAATTTTATTTCGAGGCATTCTCATACAAGGTAAATACGAAAAATGTATAAATGGATAGCGCTTGTATTGCTAATGCAACTCCAAAACTCAGCATGTGCAACTGTTCGCGTAGAGAAAAATATTTTATATATTACGGATGGCGTGGGTGGTGTGGGTATTGATGATGCCAAGAAAATAACTGAAGACCAAGCGTTCCAGAGTGTCGATCGAGTGATTATCTCCTCCGGAGGCGGGAGGATGTTGGCGGCAATCATTATTGCGAATTGGATACACGATAAAAAACTGGATGTCGAGATTCAAAAATTCTGTGTTTCATCATGTGCGAACTATATTTTCCCAGCCGGAAGAAAGAAAACCATTGCAGATGGGGCATTGTTAATTTGGCATGGCGGTGCATTTCAGAGTAACTTTGTGACGACGGTAAATGGCTATGAAAAATCCTTTGTTGCGCAAGAATTAAGCTCATATCCCGATAAAAACACATTTTTCGCAAGTAAAGACAGTACTCACTATCAAAACTTAAAAATAGAACAATCATTAGAAACTTCCTTCTACAGAAAAATTGGCGTAAACCCGGGGTTGCCCACGGTTGGCCAGCGTGCAGGCGCCAACCTGCCACCTTGGACTTTGTCTATTGAAGATATGGAAAAGTTGTTCATAACAGACATTCAGTATCCGGTGGGTTACGGAACTGACGAATATCTCAAAAAATGGCTTGCGCGAACAAACGCGCCGACGCCAGTTAGGTTGTTAAAAAACTGGGTTAATGAGTGACCCTTGTGAAGCTGAGGTAGATGTCGTGTTGCATACTAGCGTGGTGTTTCACGCTGTTTGAACCGTATTGAGCTTTGCCTTGGCCCGGATGACTTTCTCCAGAATGTCACGCGCGCTTGCCGTCCAGATGAAGGGCTTGGGATTCTCGTTGTGTGCGAGCACGAAGAGCTCGATTGCAGTGACCAACTCGTCAACACTTCTAAACGCCCCGCGCTTGAGTCGATCCTCGCTGAGGTTTCTGAAGAAACGCTCCACCATGTTCATCCATGAGGCGCTGGTTGCGGTGAAGTGCATGTGAAAGCGGGGTCGCTTGGCCAGCCACTTCAATACCTTGGGATGTTTGTGCGTGGCGTAGTTGTCCAGCACCACGTGGATTTGCAAGTCTGACGCCACGTTGGCATCGATTTGCTTTAGAAACTTCAACCACTCAATGTGCCGGTGGCGCGCCTGGCACTGTGAGATAACACTGCCATCCAACATGTTGAGCGCCGCAAACAGCGTGGTCGTTCCATGGCGCTTGTAGTCGTGGGTCATGGTTTGGGCCCGTCCACGCTTGAGCGGCAAGCCCGGCTGGGTACGATCCAGTGCCTGCACCTGGCTCTTCTCGTCGCAGCACAACACCACAGCGCGTTCTGGCGGGCTCATGTACAGCCCAACGATGTCGGTGAGCTTTTCCTCGAACCGGATGTCATTGGAGACTTTGAAGGTCTTGCTCAAATGGGGCTTGAGTCCGTGGCTGCGCCAAATGCGCGATACCGTGGCCGCGCTGGCTCCGGCTTCTTTGGCCATGGTGCGTGTGCTCCAGTGGGTGGCCGCCTCGGGCTGGGTTTGCGTGGTCAACTCAATAACCCGTTGTACGCTTACCTTGCGCGGGCGCCCACCACGAGGGGCGTCTTTCTCCAACCCCGCAAGGCCCAGCTTGACGTAGCGGGCCACCCAGCGGCGCACCCGGGGTGCGCTCACGCCAATCTCTTTCGCGATCACGCTGTCAGTAAACCCTGTGGCCGCCATCAACACCATGTTGGCTCGTACTGCGCAACGAACGCTGGTCAGGCTCGATGTACTCCAACGCAGCAAGCTATCCAAGTCATCTTTGCCAAACTCGACGAGTACTTTGCGATTGATCACTTTGATGCCCCTTAAAACTGAAAGGTCCTCGCTTGGAGAAGAGTATCCAGAAAAGGTTCAATATATATGAAGCACTACACTAGTATTTCAGCACGCAGATAGAGGGTGTTTCGAAATGTTCGGCATCGCCTTTGACTAGTCTTTCGACGGCAGAGCTTGCATGTCCACAGCGGATGGGCAATGCCCTTTTTGCAGTGAGGGAAGAAAGCCAGGGATTGCCCCCTCGAGATATTTGCCTACAACAGGTTGCTGAAATAAATCTCTCCAACGTCTACCCTGGTGTCATGGCAGCCGCCGCCGAGCGCGCCTGGGCTACCGTCTCAACCTTTGAAGCGATTGGCCAATGCCGCAATGCGCACACCAAACAGGCGACCAGTTTCCAGATCACCCGCATTCATTTCTGCACCACTGGCATCCCCCGGCGTCTGTGCCATCGGCCCCGCACTGGACGCCAGGTAGTTCACATCGCTACGCTGCGAAGCCTTGGTGTTGTTGTAATTCAGGCCCGTGCCCGCCCACAAACCGCCGTGCTGCATGGCCAACGTCATGAAGTAGTGCAGTGTGGAATGCTTGTCGCCATTGACATTGGCGCTGGCCGTAAAGCCGCCAAAAATCTTGTCTTTCCAGCTCTGGCTGTACCAGGGCTTGCTGCTGGCGTCGGCAAATTTTTTGAATTGCCAGCTGACACTGCCCATGTAGGTGGGCGAGCCAAAAATGATGGCATTCGCTGCGGCCAGCGTCTCCCATGCGCCGTCGGGCAGGTTGCCGTCCGCATCGATGGCGATCAGTTCGGCATTGGCGCCCTGCGCCACCGATTGCGCCAAGCGCTGGGTGTGACCGTAACCCGAATGAAAAATCACGACTACTTTTGCCATTTCAAAACCTCCTGTTGTTAAAAAAACTAACGCGCTGACCTTCAGGCCTTCAAATCAAAGAACAAAACTTCGGCATCCTGGGCCTGGTCCAGGTTCACCTGGGCTTCGCCCTCCAGCAAAGCAGCATCACCGCCGCTGAGCGCCACGCCATTCACCGACACTGCCCCCCGCACCACATGCACATAGGCCTTGCGCTTGGGGTCCAATGCCAACGCAGCACTGTGCGCACTGTCGAACAGGCCACTGTACAAGCGCGCGTCGGCATGGATCAGCACCGAGCCCTGCGCGCCGTCCGGCGAGGCCACCAGGCGCAGCACGCCCTGCTTTTCTGCATCGCCGAACGCTTTTTGCTCGTAGCTTGGCGGGATGCCAGTCACATTGGGCTCGA
Organism: Rhodoferax sp.; assembly: GCF_025356155.1. Lineage (GTDB taxonomy): Bacteria > Pseudomonadota > Gammaproteobacteria > Burkholderiales > Burkholderiaceae_C > Allorhodoferax. The sequence continues at coordinate 7,150 of NZ_JANXUQ010000290.1, forward strand.
TCCAGATTTGCAGGAAATGCGTGGTGTCATTCGGCGCATGGTTGAACTCGCTGTGCTGCACACCACGGCCTGCACTCATGCGCTGCACATCACCGGGTGGAATGCCCTTGATGTTGCCCATGCTGTCCTTGTGCGCCAGGTTACCTGCCAGCACATAACTGATGATTTCCATGTCGCGGTGGCCGTGCGTGCCGAAGCCGGTGCCGGGAGCAATGCGGTCTTCGTTGATGACGCGCAGGTTGCCCCAGCCCATGTGCTCGGCGTCGTAATAACCAGCGAAAGAAAAGCTGTGAAAAGACTTGAGCCAGCCATGGTCTGCATAGCCGCGGTCGGAGGATTTGCGTACGGTCAACATAGTGCTACCTTTAAGTGTTGGGGACAGAGCTTGCGGCCGGGCCGCTGCGGACTGTCCCGCAAGCTTTCATAAAGGTTGAATTTTGCGGCCGCCAAAGCCTATTTCTGTCCACGCTGATTGATGGCATCATTCAAATAATTTCAATTTATTGAGGCTATTCATGCAAACCGCACGCGATGTCCTGACGCCAGACGCACTGGCCATGTTGCAGGCCATAGCTGAGGCGGGCAGTTTCGCAGCAGCCGCCCGCTCCATGGGCATGGTGCCCAGCGCGCTGACCTACCGGGTACGCCAGATTGAGGACGCGCTGGACGTGCTGCTATACGACCGCAGCGCACGCCAGGCCAAGCTTACGCGCGCCGGTGCCGAGCTGCTGCAAGAAGGCGCGCGCCTGTTGCAGGAGATAGATGCGGTGGCTAACCGGGTCAAACGCGTGGCCACGGGCTGGGAATCTCAGCTCACCATTGCACTGGACACGGTCATCTCTAAGGGCACAGTGATGGAACTGTGCGAAAGCTTCTTCAGCCTGAACCCACCGACCCGCATCAAGCTGCGTGACGAAGCCTTGAGCGGCACACTGGAAGCGCTTACCTCTGGTCAGGCCGATCTGGCTTTGGGCGTGGCGTTGGATGCGGCCAATATTGCGGGCATACAGAGCAAGCCATTGGGCAGCATGGAGTTTGTCTACGTGGTCGCGCCCCACCACCCCTTGGCCAACACCGCTGGGCCATTAAGCGATGCGCTGATCCAGCAGCACCGCGCCGTAGCAGTGGCTGACTCCATCCAACGCGGGGCTGGTGCGACCTTTGGCCTGCTCAGTGGGCAGGATGTTTTCACAGTCGGCACCATGCATGCCAAGCTGGACGCCCAGTTGCGCGGACTGGGCGGCGGCTACCTGCCGCTTTGCATGGCAGGTGCGTATATCGAAACCGGCCGCCTGGTCGTCAAGAAGACCGAACGCCCGCAACGCCAGGTATCGCTGAGCTTCGCATGGCGCGGTGCCACCGCATCCACCCAGGGCCGCGCCCTGCAGTGGTGGCTGCAGCAGATGGAAAGCCCCCTGACCCGCGCCGCCCTGCTCGAACAACACCGCGGAAATTCCTAGCGGCGTGCCACACGCGTATAAACTGGCACAAACAACTCAACTCTTGGAGACAACCCCATGACCGCTTCCAGACACATTGCCATCATTGGCGCCGGGATGGCCGCTGTCACCTGCGCACGCACCCTGGTGCAGGCGGGCCACCGGGTCACCGTGTTCGAGAAGAGCCACACCGTGGGCGGACGCATGGCCACGCGCAATAGCGCCTTTGGCACCTTCGACACCGGCGCGCAATACTTCACGGTGCGCGACCCGCGCTTCATGCTGGCGATGCAAACCACACCCGCAGTCGGCAAACGCTGGAGCGCCAACACCGTGCAAGTGCTGGATGCCCATGGCCGCGTGGCCGCCGCTGGCCTGCCCGCGCGCGAACCGCATTGGGTGCCCAGCCCCGGCATGAGCGCCCTGGTGCGCCGCTGGGCACAACCGCTGGTGGCAAGTCAAAGCCTGGAGCTCAATACCCAGGTCAACCACATCGAACGCGACACGCTGAACAAGGCGCAGTGGCAATTGCGCACCACCGGTGCGGGTGACAGTAGCCATGTCTACGGCGGCTTTGATGCGGTCGTGCTGGCCGTGCCCTCCCCCCAAGCCCAAGCCCTGCTGGGGAACACACCCAAGGCCGCCAGCCTGGCCAAGAAAATCAGCCGCGTCACCGTATCTCCCTGCTGGACGCTAATGCTGGCGTTTCCGCAGGCCATGCAGCCCGGCATGTCGGCGCTGGGGCCCCAGTGGAACGCAGCGCGCAGCACCCACCACCGCATCGCGTGGATGACACGCGAATCCAGCAAACCCGGCCGTGGCGCTGTTGAGCGCTGGACCGTGCAGGCCAGCGCCGCTTGGTCCCAAGAGCATTTGCACGACGACCCCAAACGCGTGCAGGCCAAGCTGACCAAGGCTTTTGCCGAGGTCACCGGCATTCGCGCCCAGGCCGCCCACGCCGACACCAAACGCTGGCTGTATGCCAAGACCGATCAGCCGCTGGGCCAATCCCATCTGTGGGACGCCAAAACCGGTATTGGCCTGTGTGGTGACTGGTGCATTGGGCATCGCGTAGAAGATGCGTTTGTGTCGGGGCTGGAACTGGCGCTTTCCATCATTTGAGTCCAGCGACGATTTATAGGGGCCGATTCGCCCCCTCCCCAACCGGCCCGCTGCACGCGGGCTCACTAGTGGCGGCGCTGGCCAGCTGGCTGGATGCGCGGGCCCACGGCGGCCAATGGCTGGTGCGCATTGAAGACGTTGACACGCCGCGCACGGTGGCAGGCGCCACCGACCGCATCGTGCAGCAGTTGAGCGACTGCAGACTCCTGTCCGATGAGGCCATAGTTCATCAGTCCACCCGTTCCGCGCTGTACCAGCAGGCTCTTGCGCAACTAATCGCCATCCATCGGGCCTATCCCTGCTGCTGCTCCCGCAAAGACATAGAGGCTGCCATCCAGGGCCAAGGCAAAACCCGACAGCGGCATGCAGAGCTGATCTACCCCGGAACCTGCCGCCAGGGCATGCGGCCTGCGACCGATCTCAGCGGCGTGCCCGACCCAACACCTGCAACCCATGCCTGGCGGCTTCTGACAGAACTGCTTAAGGGAAATGAGCCGCTAGCCCTCGTAAAATATACGCATATCGCTATCAAAAACATAGCATTCTATAAAACGCACTGGATGGACAGACGAATGGGCGTGCAAGATCAGAACGTGGCCCAACAGGTCGGCGACTTTGTATTGAAACGCGCCGACGGCTGCTTTACCTACCAACTGGCCGTCGTGGTGGACGACGGCGCACAAGGCATCACCCACATCGTGCGCGGCATGGACTTGGCAGACAACACGGCGCGCCAGGTGGTGTTGCAGGGCGCGCTGGGCCTGCCCACACCGAAGTACCTGCACACACCACTGGTGCTGGGTGCGAATGGCGAAAAACTGTCCAAGCAAAACGGGGCGCAGGCACTGGATACGTCCAGCCCCGCCGCCGCTCTGGCCGCCTTGCAGCAAGCGGCCCGGGCACTGGGCTTGCCTGCCAGCGCGCACAACACCATGCCGCAAGCCTTGGCCGATTGGACAGCCGCCTGGCACAACGCCTATCTTGCAACCGCGGTCCGCATGGACCGCGACACGTAAACCAGGCACACCACCGTCAACAAAGCGCCGACCAGCACGCCCGGCAACACGCGCGCCAGCGTCAGCGCCTCCCCCTTGAGCACCAGCATCATCAAGGTGTTCTGGGCCAGGCCCGGCACCCACAGGTACCAGGGCGCATCGCCGCCCGGGTTCAGCATGCTGACCATGGGCGCCAGCCCCACCAACGTGACCACCAGTGCACTACCGGCTTGGGCCTCCTTGAAGGTTTTGGAACGAATGGCCAGCGCCATCAACACCGCTCCCAAGCCCGCCGCCAGCGGCAATTGCAGCAGCAAGAAGGCCACGACCTCAAACCAGCCAAACTGGAACATGGCCTGCAGGCTGTCGCTGCGCAGCAACCACTGCGCCGGGACAAAACTCAAATTGGCCAGTAGAGCCACTGCCATGCCCAGCAGCGCCACCGCGCCCCACTTACCCAGCACCAGTGCAAAGTGCTGTACCGGGTTCATCAGCAGGGGCTCCAGCGAGCCGCGCTCGCGCTCGCCCGCCGTACTGTCCAGCGCAGCCGTGAGCGCACCGTAGAGAACAGCCATGATGATGAACATGGGAATGACGCCGGTCAGGCGGGCGGCGCGGGCCTGTGCACCAGCAAGATCGCGCTCTTGCACATCCACCGCTTGCAGCAAATCGGTGGACACGCCGCGCAACGCCATGCTCATCGTCGCCCGCTCGCGGTTAAAGCCTTGCAACAGCCGCTGCAACGTCGGCACGCCGGCGCCGGCGCGCTGGTTGGCGCTGTCACTCACCACCTCGACCGTAGGCCGCTCACCGGCGCGCAGCTCGGTCTCGAAGTCCTTTCCAATCACCATCACCGGGTCGAGCAGCGTTGTGGCGCGCAGCTTAGCCTCATAGTCCGCCGGTGCGGGTTTGAGCGAGTAGGTCTGGCGCTCCAGAAAGTTGCGCAGCGTTGGCGCGTACTCAATGCCCACCACCAATACCTCACGCTTCTCAGCCCGCTCTTCCAGCGACAAGATCAGGGAAGAGAGTGCCAGCAGCAACAGCGGCCCCATCAAAACGGCCGGAACCAACAGGCGCAACAGCGTCCGCCGGTCGCGCAGGGCGTCAAACACTTCCTTGGTGAAGACAATCCAGAAACTTTTGAACAGGCCTGTTTTCATGCTGTCACCTCTGCTGCGGTGTGGGGAAACGCGAGCTTGACAAAGGCGTCTTCAAACCGTGTTTCTCCGGCCTGTTCCAGCAGCTCTTGCACGGTACCCTGGGCCACGCTGCGGCCCTGCGCGACCACCACCACGTGTTCGCACAACTGCTCCACTTCTTGCATGATGTGGGTCGAAAACACGATGCATTTGCCGCCGCCTGCGGGCGAGCGCAAATGCCGCAAGGCCTCACGCAACGCACGCGTGGCCAGCACGTCAAGACCGTTGGTGGGCTCGTCCAGCACGATGTTGGCCGGGTCGTGCACCAGTGCGCGGGCCAAGGCAGTCTTCATGCGCTCGCCTTGGCTAAAGCCCTCGGCGCGCCGGTCCAGAATCGTGCCCATGTCTAACAGATGGGACAGCTCTTCTGCACGCGCACTGGCCGCGTCTGCCTCCATGCCCTGCAGGCGGCCAAAGTAGATAATGTTTTCGCGTGCCGACAAGCGCGGGTATAGGCCGTGTGCATCCCCCAGAATGCCCATGCGCGCCAGGGCTGTGCGGGGCGCCTGGTCTACGGCAATACCGTCGACCGTGATGCTGCCGCTATCGGGCTTGAACAAGCCGCCCAGCATGCGCAGCGTGGTGGTTTTGCCCGCACCATTCGCCCCCAGCAGGCCAGTGATACGGCCGCTGGCCGCGTGCATCGTGACACCCTGCACTGCATGCACTATTTGCTTGGTAGCCCGTCTGACCAATGAACCGCCGCTACGGGCGATGAAATGTTTGCTGACGTTCTCAATCTGGATCATGGTTTTTGCACTCCAGACGACAGGGGCGCCGCCGCGCCGGCCGCACCTGTCTGGGCGGGAACAAACACGCCGGGGCGGGGTATCTTGGTAGCGCACGCCGCGTCCTGCGGCAGTGCTGCGCTGTTTTTCTTGGCGTCTATGAAACGAAATAGCACTTCGGTCATGCAACCCACGCCGGCCACGCCGTGGCCCGCCTGCGGCACCACGATGTGCTGTACCAAAGACTTGTCTTGTGCACCCAGCGCCTGGGCAATACGCTCGCCATGGCGTGGTGGCGTTGCGGGGTCGGCCCCACCGCTCAGCACCAACACGGGTGAGTGGGTGGCAGGCACGGTGTAGAACTCGGGCGGCACAGCGCCCCTCGCCCAGTTCTTGCAAGCCTCTGTGTAGAAAGCGGCATCAGCACTGCCAAAGTCACCACCCGGCTTGTCAGCTGCAGCCGCCAGACGCGGCACATCCTCCGCACACACCACCGAGAAATGCATGCCCATGGCTACGCGCATGCCTTTGCGGGTGGATACCGCGCTGCCCAGCCCCAACAAGCCCTCGAACCGCCCCTGACTGGCCGCCTGTATGGCGGCTGGCAAGGCGGCAGTCAACGTAGGCACATACAGCGGCATACGCACACTGCGTAGCAGAAGTTCGCGTGTCAGCGTGAAGCGCTCAGGCAAACCGGTTACCGGGTGGTTCACGCTGACCGCCCGTGGAAGACCTTGCAGCAAAGCCGCCCACTGTCGCCGCAATTGCGGGTACTGCAGAGCGCAAGCGGGCTCTTGCTCGCAAGCCAACAAGCTTGCATCCAGCGCGGACTGCCCGTCGGTAGAAAAGCTGGCGGGCAACACCATATCGGGCGGCGCCACACCGTCCAGCACCGTGCGGCGCACTTTGTCGGGGAACTGGCGCAGGTATTCAAGCGCGGCGCGGGTGCCATAGGAGGCGCCGATCAGGTTCCACTGCGGCGCGCCCAGTTGCTGGCGCACGGCCTCAAAATCCTGCATGGCGATGGTCGTGGTGTAAAGGCGCAAATCGCCATGTGGTAGACGCATCAGCGCGGTACGACAAAGCTCCAGGCGGCGCGCTTGTGCGGAGGGGTCCAGCGCTTGCGCCACGGGCAGTTTGCTGTCGTCGTCACATTGCAGCGGAGCTGATTTTCCCGTGCCACGCTGGTCGATAAACACCAAGTCCCGGCGGTAGTTCAAACGCGTGAGCCGTGGCAATACGGCCGAGGCCACGCCGATAGCGCTTTGCCCGGGGCCACCGGCCAGCAACAGCACCGGGTCGGGCTGCTTGTTGCGCGCCATGGCGGGAACAACCAGGTAGTGCACACCGATCTGCACGCCTTCGGGCTTAGCGGGGTCCACAGGGCGCTGGATGACGCCGCATTGCAGCTCATTGGGCAGGCCCTCAATGCGACACGCTTGCGTGCCGGGTGCGGTCGCTGGCGGAGCAGCCTGTGCCGACGCCACGTCAAACAAACATGCTATCGCGAAGCCCATAGTCAAGGTCACGCGGGCGCGTGTGAAGAAAAATCTGCGGTTGGGGTTTCGTGGCATGTCCGTCCTGCGGTGGCGTTTGCAAAAACACGCCATTATGTGGTGTGCCATACAGCACGCGGGCGGTCACGTCAGTTCATCAAAAAGAGAAGCCGGTCAAAAGCGCCACGGCGACCTTACCCACCACGCCAATGATGGGAACCGCAACCGACCACAAAGTAACAAAACTCAAGTATGAGTTGGCCAAGACAAAAGCGGATCTAAGCGCAGACATCGCAAAACTGAGGGCAGACCTCACCGCGCAGACTGTGATGGAATACAGGCATGACCCTGTTTCACAAAGCGCTGACCGTTTTCACTGCCGCACAAAAGGGCAGCGATGCGCGCGTGGAACGCGACAAGGTAGACCTGCTGGTCAAGGGATTTCGGCTGGCGATCGCGTCCACCATTGTTGGCCCGGTGCTGACAGCATGGCTGTTTCAGGATTTTATTGGCCCCTGGTTTGCATGGGGCCCCGCAGCCGTCATCTACTTGCTGCACGGTGAGCGCTATTTTTTCCTGAAGCGCTTTGACATCGCCCGAAGGTCTGCCGACTTTGCACCCGCGCCGTGGCTCGACGGTGTCACTTGGCGGCTGGGCATCATGGGGGGGGTTTTAGCGCTTTGGAATATGCCAACCGTTGCGAGCGGAAACGGTACGGCCATGTTTTATTCGATCACATTGGCTGCGGTTATGTCAGCCGGTGCATTGACCCAATTTTGCGTCTACGCCCCTGCTCTATGGGCGTTGGTCACGCCTTTTCTCTTGGGCATCACTGTTCAACTCCTTGTACAGGGCTCGCACAGCACGTTGGTCAGCGCCGTCTTTTTAGGAGTGATGTGGATCACGCTGGTGATGGCTGCACAACGTTTCTCTGTCGTCATGCGCAGAGACCTGGAGCAACGCTACCGCAATGCAGACCTGGTGGCCGAGTTGTCTGCACAAAAAAATGTAGCCGAGGCCGCCAGCCAAGCCAAGAGCCGCTTTCTGGCGGCCGCCAGCCACGACTTGCGGCAACCGGTGCACGCGGTGGCCTTGCTGGCTTGCGCATTGCAAGCCCATAACGCCGATGCTGCGCAGAGGGTACTGCTGGCGCGCCTGCAGGGTGGCGTGGAGCATTTCTCAGATGTAGTCGATGAGATTTTGGACATCGCACGCCTTGACTCCAATGTGGTGGCTGCCAACATGCAGGCGGTACCCCTTCAAGGCATCTTGGACCGCGCTGATGCCACTTACCGCGAGGTTGCAAACGCTAAAGGCATTGGGCTCTTGATTCGCCCGGCTGGCATAGAAAGAGCCATGGTGTATGCCGACTCTGCCTTGTTGTGGCGCGTTATCAGCAACCTGGTTGGCAACGCCGTACGTTACACACTAAGCGGCAATGTGCTGCTGGCCGTACGGCGTGAAGGTGCGCCCTCGCCTGGCGCAGTACAAGGACCACCACGTTGGAGAATTGAGGTACGTGACAGCGGACCCGGCATTGCACACGAACAACAGGGTCTGATTTTTGAGGAGTTTTTCCAGTTGCACAATCCGCAGCGCAGCAGCAAACAAGGGTTGGGCCTGGGTTTGGCGGTTGCCCGCCGCATGGCCAACATGATGGGGCTGGAGGTTAAGTTGCAGTCGCGAATGGGAGCGGGCTCGGTTTTCTCGGTGTCCTGCACTGCGGTGGACCCTACAGGCCACACCGTTAGGGTAGACGACGGCGCCCAGTCACCCCCCCATGCGCGCCCCATCACGCAACTAAAAGTCATGGTCGTCGATGACGACGAGAGCTCGCGCGAGGCCATGGGCGCACTCTTGGGTTCCTGGGGAATTCAGGCCGAATTGGCCAGCACCGGTGCAGCCGCAGTTGCCATCATCCAGGAAGACGGATGCATGCCCGACGTTTTGATGACCGACCACTGGCTGGCAGACGGTGAAGACGCTTTCAGCGTGGCCGCAAAAGTAACCAATGCCAGGCAACTGGCGGACGCTCCTTTGCACGTGGCGGTATTCACCGGCGACATCAGCCTATCGATTGAAACTGCCGTGTCCCAGAAAGGATGGCACTTTTCACCCAAGCCGGTGCGTCCCCTTGCGCTGCGCATGTGGCTAGAAACGCTGGTCGCCAGGGACCTCACATGACCGTCACGCCAACCACCGCCAGAAGCAAGCTGCTGTTGGCAGACGACCATCCGCTGATACGCAGCGGCATGCGCGCACAACTCGAGCCCCTGGGCAATTTTGAGATCGAGGAAGCCTGGGACGCGCATTCGTTGGAATCCGCACTGTCCAAAGCGCAATCGCGTAAAAACCCCTTCGACCTTGCGTTGGTTGACGTCATGATGCCCGGCATGCAGGGTATCGAAAGCCTGGTGCATCTGTGCAGTCACTATGCGGACGTTGCATTTATTGTGGTGACCGGGCTGGATGTGCAAGCCATCATCAGGCGCTGCAGAAACCAGACCAATATTCGCGGCGTGATTGACAAGGGCCGGTCCACATCCGAGCTGCGCAGGCTGGTGGACCTGGCGATGATGGGAATTCCGATTTGGGCAGACGGCCAGGACATCCGTGCATCCGGGAGCTCGCTGTCCACGCCCGCACCCACTGGTAATTTGCAACCGGCTGCCCTGTCCGCACGCATGGATGAAGTCGCCAACTGTGTGGCGCGTGGCTTGAGCAATGCGCAGGTTGCCCACGAACTGGGGCTGACTGAAGGCACAGTAAAGGCCTACCTGAAAGACATCTTCAAGACGTTGGGCGTCAGCAACCGGACCCAGTTGTCCATCAAGATGCAGGAGCGCCGTTAGACGTTCTGGACGACGCGCGGTTGGTAGGCGAACGGCTTGTCTACTTGCGCACCAGCTCAATCTCAAACAAACGGGGCCAAAGTTTGCCGGTCACAAACAGCCGGTGTGCTTTGGCGTCGAAGGCAATGCCGTTGAGCACATCGGCATTGCGGATACCCTTCCAACGCGGCTCCAGCAGGCCGCCGAGGTCGATCCACCCGACGACGTGACCGCTGGTAGGGTCGATGCGGGCAATGGTGTCGGTGCCCCATACATTGGCAAATATTTCTCCCTCCACCCATTCCAATTCATTCAAGCGCTCCACGGGCGCGCCATCGGCTGTCACATCGATGCGCCGAACCTCCGCCAGGGTCGTGGGGTGCAGAACACGGATAGCAGCCGTACCATCACTCATGAACACAAACTGGCCGTTCTGGGTCAAACCCCAGCCCTCACCGGGATAATTGAACGTGCGTTTGACCTTGAAAGTTTTGATGTCAAACACAAAACCTATGTGGGATGTCCAAGTCAGCCCGATGATGTCATTGCCAACCACCGCAATACCTTCGCCAAAGTGGGCACTGTCTATGTCCTGCTTCTGCAGCACCTTGCCGGTTTCCAATTGCACCTTGCGGATGCTCGAATGGCCATTGAGCCCGGTGCTCTCAAACAACACACCGTCCTTGAACACCAAGCCCTGTGTGAAAGCCTGCGGGTCATGCGGATAAGACTGTTTGACCACATAGCCGTAGACGGGGATGGCTGCAAAAGCCCAGTGTGCGCTACAAGCCAACAAGGCCAGCAAAACCTGCACGGTAGACTTACAAAATGCGGGTTTGAAATTCAAAGTCGAGTGAAGCATCGCCGAGTGTTCCTGTTTGCAGCAGTAGGGCCACCATTGTCGCAATATCAAAAGCATGGTCGCATGCCGAATGAAGCCGAGGCGCGCCATATTGACAAGAGTCTCGGATCAATCATAGCGGTGGGTAAATATCAAATCGACAGCGCTTTGTGTCCCGGTCGTTGCGCGCAAGCTGAACCGGCGCGACAAATCATAAAACACCTGCAGCGTGCCGACTGCTCCAGCGAGCCCGGTTTCGTATGCCACATAGAAGTCTTGCGACAGACGCTTGCCAACGGTCAGTGTGGCACCGCTGGCCCCCCCATTGGTCGTATTGTTGGCTTCACCCACCGACAACTCATCCAGGCCCACGCGCTGCGCCAGACTGCCCGACGTGCCATTGTTCTTGCTGCCCATCAAGGCCAATGCAGCCTGCTGCAGCAGTGCCGTTTCAGCACCCCCACCGGATGGGGACCTGCCCAGCACCAGCCAGGCTAATTTTTCGGCCTCGGGCAGATCCGGTTCCGCGTACAAGCGCACCACCGGCGCAAGCGCGGTGCCATTGATCTGCACACCGACCCGCTGCGTCAGTTTGGAGCGCAAGGCCAGCACATTCAACGACGGGTTGTCGAACGGGCCATTGAACCGCAACTCTCCCTCCTCAATGTCAAGCCGTTGACCGTACGCCAGGTAGGTTCCGCGCACGGTGCTGACCGTGCCGCCCAAACGGGGTTGCCCCTTTGTGTCGGCGGAGCTGGTCAAGGCCAGCTTGCCTGCAAGGCGTGTGGAGAGTCCCCGGCCCTTGACATAGAAGTTGGAACCAAGATCCAGCGTGATGGCTACATCGGGCGCGATGCGGCTGCCCGGGGCAGCGGGCGGGCGGTTGACGGCTGAGTTGCTGCCGTTGGCAGGCCCACGGACGATCACATCCTGGCCCAATTGGGGCGCGGAGTCATCGGGCAGGCTGATCTGCGCCTCATCCGTGAGAAGGTCGCCACGCATCACCAGTTGGGAGTCGGTCAATCGGGCGCTCAGCTTTCCGGACATGACCAGGCGCCGGTCCGCCCGCGCGCTGAGCCGCAGCGATTTGAGCGAGGCTTCCAGATCCATATGCAGGCGCGCCAGCGCACCCGGGGCGGAAGCCGCTGCAACCGGGGGGGAAGATGGCGGCAGCCACTCGACCACGCCTTTGAGCGAGAGTTGCCCACCGTCGGTGCCTGCCCCTTGAATCGCAAACTCACGAATGACCAGGCGCTGACCGTCGAGCTGTGCATTCAATGTGCCGTGGCTGAAGTCGATGCCGTCCACCACGGATCGCACAGCCATGTCTTTTGCCTGCAGGCTGCCCTGCCACAGAGGGGTTCCCAACGTGCCGGACAGCGTGGCATCGGCATCCACCGAGCCACTGAGCCGCCAGCCAGGTGGAGCCAACAACGACCACGCGCCCACTGGCGGCAACTTGGCGCTGACCTTGCCGGTCAGTGGCGCGTTGGGGTTCCATATCCACTGCCCGTCCTGGATGGGTAGGCGGGTACTGGCCGTGGCGTTGAGTTGCCCCGCCCGCAGGCTGTCCCAAACAAGTGTGGCGCCCAGGCTCTCTTGATTGGCGGTCAGCACCAAGCGCACATCGCGCAAACCTGCACTCAGAGTGGCCTTCTGTGCGTCGTCTCCCAGTAGTTGCAGGTCGCCGCCGGTGCGCTCCAGGATGACGCGTAGATTCAGGTCGTCTGCGCTGCTGGCATCCCATTGGCCGCCCACCACCAAGTCACCACGCAGACCCAGATTGGCCAGCTTGGTTTTCCCAACCAGCTCCAGCCAGCCCACCGGCAGGTTGCGCAATAGGCCGCGTGTGGACCACCGGGTCTGCCCGGTTTTGCCGACGACAGGGCTGGACCACCGTGCATCCTGCCATTGCAGTTGTGCCGCCCCCGGCACTGGGCCGGTCAAATCAAATTGGCCTGCGCTGAGCTCTACAGTGCGCCGCGCATCGTCTTGCTTCAGGGCCAACTGTACGGCGCGGGCCAGTTGGGCCGTCCAGGTTCCGGCAATGTCCAGTGCGCGCGCCGTTAGCTTGGCGCTGTCAAGGCTGGCTTGCCACTGCCCATCCTCCTTTTGCCCAATCCGCAGTCGGGATTGCACAGAGAACTGTTGGCCTGGCGTGTTCAGCTTGGCATCCACCTGCAGGTCCATGGCGCCCAAGGTTCCAGACAGTGCAGCGTGGGCCTCGCGCAATGCCAATGCGGGTTCGGTCGATTGCGGATCGCGGTACAAATCCAATTTCGGCGTCTGCAGATTTGCCGTCAGCTGCAGTGCGCGGCCGTGGTCGTGCCAACCGCCGTGCCATTGCGCGCTGAGATCAGCCGCACCCTGCAGCCGAGAGGCAAGCAGACTTGCCGGCACGCCAGGCACGCGGGCCAACCACTGCGTTGCCAATGCGGCGTCGCCCAGCGCGACCTGCAACGTCCCCTCGCCCGCCGTGTCGGACAGGTGGCCGTTCACGGTGGCCTGCAGCCCGGGCAAGCGCAACTCCAAATACCCCTCGCTGGCGAAATCGTGCGTCTGCACCGTCAGCCGGCCTTCGGCTCTGGCATCGCTGGTTTGCAGCAGCAGTTTGTCCAATTGAACCGTAGGCGCACGCCAAAGGCCACGCGCCTCCACGGTCTGAAGCCGCAGCCCCTGCGGTTTCTGTGGGCGTTGCGCCGTTTGTTGTCCGGCCGCCTGCAACTTGGCGTCAAAGCGGGTACCGGCGGCGGTTTGCTCGGCCGTCAGTTCGCCATTCAGCGCATCGGCGTCTAGCCGGGTATCGACCGCAGAAGGGTTGACATGGCGCGCGCTGGCGCTGAGCTTCCAGGCGTTGGTTGCCGCACCCACATCCGTCGCGGGGGAAGCCTCACCATGCGCCTGTACCTCGCCACCTGCACCTTGAGCATGCAGTGTCTTGAGCAACCACTGCCCCTTGTCGAAGGCCAGCTCGGCATCCACCGATTGCAATGGCAAAGCATGCTTGTTCCATGGGCCACTGAGCGTGTTCGTGGCCGCCACGGAAGCCTGCCAGGTCGCGCCGACAGGCGTCACACTGGCGTGCCCGCTCAGCGCCGTCTGAGGGGCCTGTGGCCACAAAGTGGCCAGGTCCAGCGCCTCCCACTGCAGCTGTGCCTGCGCCAATGGTTGGGCTTTCCAGGGCTTCAGTTGTACCTCTGCCAAGGCTTTGGGGCCCGGGACACGCTGGCCACTAGCATCTGCCTGCAAGCGGGCCTGAAGGCGCAGGCTCGCATCAGTCGTGGCCAATGCGCCCTCCAAACGCGCCTGGGCTTTGAGCGCCATGCGCTTGCTGGAGCCCGGTACGGCGGTGTCCACCGTTCCATCGAACGTGGCCACCAGCGCCATGGGTGCCAGCCCCTGCAGCTTGGCCTGCAGACCATACGTGCCCGACGCAATATGCACCTGGCCCACGTCAATGCTGTGTTCTTTGCTATCGTAGTTGTAGCGACCGGTCATGCCGGTGGCGACCATGGCCGGTGGTCCAACCCACTGCAAAGTGTCGATCGTAAATTGCACATTGACCCGAATGGGCAGCGCCAAATCTACCGGTGGCGCAATATCCTTCGCCACAGTGGGCGCACGACGGTCCTCTATGCGCAGCTGCCCAATGCGGAGGTGGCTGATGCGAAGTTCACGGTCCCACAGGGGTGGCAGCGACCATTCCAATTCAACATTTTCAGCCTCCACCAGCAGTTCACCCCGTCGCCAGCGCAGCGAGTCGATGCGCCCTCCAGCGCGTAGCGAACCAGTGACACCCCGCACGTCCAGCGACTGGCCCGCCGGCAGGTATTGGGCGACACGCGACACCGCGCTGTTGAGCGACTCGGCACTGCCGCCCCAGAACCAGGCACCCGCCAGCAACGCAATGGCAAGCAACAACAAGGTGAGCAGGCCGAGCAGGCCAAAGCGGAAAAAGCGAAGTACCCGCATCAGAAATTGAAGCCCACGTTCATGTGCAGCCGCAGGCGTTGGGTGTCCACGCCGTAGGCCAGGTCGATCTGCAATGGCCCGATAGGGCTTTTCCAGCGGACACCGGCGCCCACGCCAGCTTTGGTTTTGAGCCGGCCCGGATCATCAGCCACCGCACCGGCATCCACAAAGACTGCACTCTCCCAGGCCGACACTTGGCCACCAAACACCAGCGGGCGCTGCCATTCGACGCCGCCATTGACCATGTAGCGCCCGGGCACGGCCAAGCCGTCGGCCCCGATCACGCCCAACTCCCGGTAGCTGTAGCCGCGCACCGTGGTGTCGCCGCCGGTCATGAACAGTTGGGTGCTGGGCAGCGAGACGCCATCCTTGGCCCACACAGCCCCGCCCTCGGCGCGCAACACCACACGGCCCGCGCGCAGCTGCGCCGCAGAACCGTCAGCATGGCTGGCCAAGGAGACGTAGTACCTGCCGCGCGCGAGCACCCGGGTGAAAATATCCTGCTGCGCACCGAGTGTGGTGCCACCGCCCACCTCCAGCCCCAGACCCCATCCGTTGGATGGAAACGGCACGTCGTCAAACCGCCGCAAGGTGACTGCGTAATTGACGCTCAGCGACTGGGCCACCACCGGCTGGGCGTCGGTGCTGGACGCGGTGTCGGCGCGGTCGTACCCAAGGTAGTAGCTGCGGTCCATGGATTCACTATCCTGGCGTCGGCCACCGCGCCAGCGCTGGCTGCTGACGTCCACACCATCGGATTTTTGGCGTTGCACCTGGGCAGACGTGATCCAGCGCCAATTGTCCGCATCCGGCGGGGCCGTCAACTCCGTGCCGATGGACCGCGTCTTATTGTCCAGCGACAGCTTGGACAGCGCACGCCAGCCCAGCCACGGCAGCTTGTGGTTGGTGTGTTCCACTGACAACCGCGGCCCGCTGTCGGTGCTGACACCCACGCCCAGCACGACCTTTTTCAGCTTGCCTTCGCGCAATTGCACCAGCACGGGCGCACGCTCGGGGTCACCCGTTGTATCCAGCGACACATAGGCCGCGTCAAAGTAGCCGCTGCTGGCCAGGCGCTGCTGTGCCGCAACCATGTCGCCCTGGTCATAGTCGGCACCGACGGGCAAGCGCATCAGCCGGGTCACGAGGTCGGTGTCATACCGCTCCAACCCCGTGATCTGCAGTGCGCCCAGATGGTACGCGGGGCCGGAGTTCAGCGTGACCCGCAGACTGGCGCTGTGGGCAAGCGGGTCGATGTCTGCCAGCGAGGCTTCGATTTGTGCGGTCGGAAAACGCTCGCGGCTTAACTGCTGCACAGCCTGCAGTTTGGCCCCGTCCCAGCGGTCCTGGGTAAACCGCATGCCGCTGCGCAGTGACCAGTCGTTCTGGATTTGCTCGCGCATGAGCCGACCGTCCGGGTCCTGGGCGATGGCGCCCGTAAACTGCAGCTCGACGTCGCCCACGGCGGCTGGTTCGCCGGGATCGACCGACAGTTTGACCGTGCGCCGCCGCCCACCGACGGGACTGGTATCGAGCTCAACCTGAATGTCGGGTGTGAAGTACCCTGCAGTGGCCAGCAAGTTGCGGCTGTCTGCCTTGGCGACCTGCATCAAGCGGGTTAATTCGTTGTCACTCAGATCGGTCAGTTCGCGATAACGAATGATCTCCAGATGGGTGTTCAGCAGATCACGAATCAATGCCGGCGCGTCAATCTGCACATCAAAAGCCACATGCGCCTGGTCTGCGTTTGGGCCCGTGGACTCGGCCTTTTGTTGCGCGAACAGACTGACGGAATACCCGAGCAAAAGGGCCGCAAAACAGCATCTCCACTTCATGGCACTGGGTGTCGCCGAATTGGCCGCCGCAGCAGGATCGACAAAAAAAAATAGTTCAACCGCATGCCGTCCAGTATCGCATCAAGGGGCCGAGCAATTGTGACCACTGCAGGGCCTAATGCAGGGCCTAATGCAGCCATTGAATCGGGCTTGATCGCGCCTTTTTTCACCGAGTCTGTGCGCTGTGTCACAGATATCCGACAGGTGCCGTCGGCGGCGCGTAGGCGACGATGCTGGTCACCAACACCCCGACCACATCGGTCGATGTCAGCGGCACATTCTTCGGGGGGTCACCACATCCACAAATGGCGTTGAACGCTTCGAATTAGGCCTTCGGAATCTTCACAGTCGGAACAGAGCAATCTGACTACGCGGACCGCACTGGGTTTGGTGTAATTGGTTTTAACTTCGTCGCCAATAGCCAAATTCAAAGATCAATCCTGGCACGACCAGCTTTGTCCAGGTGATCCGCACCAACGCACGCAACTTCCAACCGGGCAACTTCGTTCTACTCGACGGCATTGGCGACAACGCGGTCGGCTTTGGCGTGTCTGCGGTACCGGAACCAGAAACCTACGCCATGCTGCTCGCTGGCATGGGGCTGGTGGGCGCCATCGCCCGTCGCCGTAAATCCAAAGCAACCTGATCTGGAGGTCGCGCGTCAAACGGGGGCTCCGGCCATGCACCGTCATATACTGGTCGCTTCGCCGAAATGGAACCGGATTCCGATTGATTCCAATACACCGACGGGAGCTACGTTCTATGATACCAACCCCAAATCCCCTGGAATCGCCCGAACGCGACCTGACCGACGCGAGCCTGCGCGAGGAACGCGAAAAAGCAGACCGGGAGATGATGGCGAACCGGATGGCCGTAGAAAAAGACGCCGATGCGGTCGTCGAGCATGCCCGCGAGAACGCTGACGCTGTCATGGTCGCAGCCAGAGAAAAAGCGGACGAGAAAGCAGACAGCGCCGCACCCCAGGCAACACAATCCACGATCGCCTTGGATCGGGAGTTCGAAGACCAGGCCCTGCGTGATGAACGGGCTGCCGCAGACAGGAGTGTGCGCCGCGAACGCGACGCCAAGACCCGCCTGCTCACGCGGCTTTTGCCGCTTGAGCGCGATGCGACCGACCAATACCTGCTGACCGAGCGCGCCCGTTCCGACGACGCTCTGGCGACCCGGGACGATTTTCTCGGCATGGTCTCCCATGACTTGCGCGATCTGTTGAACGGCGTCGTGGTGAGCTCGCAGTTCCTCGCGCAAAAGCTTGAAAAACACAGCGACAGTGCGCAATTGTTGATCGAGACCGCGCGTATCGAGCGCTACGGCGCGCGCATGAATCGGCTCATTGGCGACCTGGTGGATGTCGCCAGCATCGACTCGGGCAAGTTGGCCATGCACGCGGTTTCCGGCGACGTCAGCGCGCTGGTGGAAGAGGCGGTGGACGCGCTTCAGGTGTCCGCATCGGCAAAGGGCATTTCTCTCGAAGTACACAATGCGCAGGAACCGTGTGCGGCAGATTTCGACCACGATCGCCTGCTGCAGGTACTCGCCAACCTGATCGCCAATTCGATCAAGTTCACCCCCAAAGGCGGCAGTATCCGCGTGCATTGCAAAAGCGTGGCTGAGGCGTTTGAATTTTGCGTGGAAGATACCGGAGAGGGTATTCCCATTGCCATGCTGGAGGCCGTATTCGAGCGATTTTGGCAAGTCGGCAAGAACGACCGGCGTGGACTGGGCTTGGGCCTCTACATCTCACGCTGTATCGTAGAAGCCCATGGCGGCACGATCTGGGCGGAAAGTAGCCCCGGGCAAGGGACGCGGATGCTCTTTACTCTGCCCATCAACGCAAAATAGAGTCACTGTTGGGTTTTGATGCAATGGCCTGCTCGGCACTGGCCGCGGCCTCGAAGACGGCCTCGGACCAGAAATGCAAGTGAATGCCTTCTATGCCGCTTTCCTGGAAGTGGCACCTGCCCCAGGTTGACGCACGCCAGTTGCTACTGCACGCAGGTGACCTGGCCCAGCGGCTCTACTTGATTGACCCCCCAAGGTCGCGAGACGGGTCAAAGGGCCGCCCCGTCCGTCGCGCTCTGGTAGGCGCGCATTGACCCGCCCAGCAATTGGTCTTCATACCCAGTACATCTTTGCGCTGAGTCAACCGTCTATGGCCCGTGGTGAGTGCAAAAAAGCCCAAATGCTGCCGATAAGCAACAACGCTACCGTGCCATTGGCCAAGAAAAACAATGGGTGCGCAAGCGCCGCTACCGGAGCCGTTGCGCTGTGTTCCACCCAACGCTGTGCACCCAGGGCCAGTGCGGTCACCCCGAAGCTGATCGCCCAGTACGACATGGACCAGCCCTGTGCACATATCCATTGCAGCAAACGCACCAACATCACGACTTGCAGCACAGCATAGCCCAACAGCATATGCACGACCAATGCAGATGGCTCCGGTGTCACGGCCAGGTAGGCAACCAAACCCACTGCGGGCGGAGCCAGCTGAATGCCAAACGTGGCACGCAGCGCGACAGGCAAAGGCTCCGCTGTAGCCAGACGGAGCAGTACTACCGACTCCAACACCAGCCAGGACACCAGGCCTGCTCCAAAGAACAGTTGATCCCAGCCGATCCACCCCAGCGCGTTGCCGACTAGGGCGGCGGCGAAATTGCCTGCCACCCACGGTATGTACAGCGCATGGGTGAGATTGGTCATCGCCCCGCTTTCTGTGAACACGCGTCCAACATGCCACAGTGCAAACAGCAACCAACCGGCGAACCCCAGCAGAAATACAAGGCTGGCAATAGGCTGCGAAACGGGCCACACCGCCAAGGCAATAAGCATGGTGGAGATAGGCAGCAGTGCCACAAAATTACCTTGCACGCCGTGGTGCATCTCGGCTTTGGCCGCGTCTGGGTTTTGTATCCACTTCAAAGTGTAGAGGAGCAACAACAGCAGCCACACCGCGATGGTACTGGCGTGGATTGACTCTCCGACCGCCAGCGGGTACCCCCACAATTGGTGGGCCACGCGCCAGCTATTGCCCAAGCCCACCAGGCCCAGTACCGCACTGAAAAGAGACGCCGGAATTGTGATTCTTCGTACTTGCACGTCAGGGCCAGTCGTGGGGTTATTTGAAACGGTCGGGGAACTGCTTGGCTAGCGCAAAGGTCATTGCATCGGCAATGCCGTACATGTGATTCTTCATGGCGTCCCAAGTCTGCACTTCTTGCGCATACTCTTTGTTCTCAAGTTGTTGAATCTGTACTACATGGTGGCCGCCATGTGCCAGCAGCATCCCGCGTAGAGCGTCGACAGGTAGGTGGGGGTTGGCGGTACTTAAGAAGGTGGCGATCTGGTCGGCGTTCTCAAACATGGCGTTGCGTGCGGCGTCCTGTGCAGCGCTGTCTTTTGCCTTGGTGGCCAACAGGTATTGCTTGACAGCGGAGTAGTGGCCCGCAAGCAAGGCGAAGGTCTTTTCAGACGCTGGCTTGCCGTAGAAGGGTTCCAGCGCGGCCGACAAGGATTTCGCGTTATTGACCGCTGCGTTTTCCGCTGCTGCTGCAGCGGCGGCGTTGCCGTTGATGGTTTCCACTACCACCGCGCGCACCCAAAAAGCATGACCCAGCCAGAGATCGCGCATGGTCGAATCGGTCTGTGTGATCTTGTTGGCCGTGTGCAACGCTTCGGTGTTTAAACGCGCGGCATGGGCAAAAGCGGGTGCGCCGGATCCTACCAAGGCAGCGAGTGTGAGAGCGGCGATAAGGGTTCTGGGAGTGAATGTCACGTTGGTTCATGGTTGTGTAAAAAAAAGGGTGCTGGCATCTGCTTGTGCAGACGTTTTCCTACGCTGAAAGATGTCCGTTCCTGAGCAAAATCATCGTGTCGCGTTCCGCATAAGGCGCATGCCCGGACCCCGGGTGAAAGCGAATCCAACTGCCCGCTGGGTAGGCGCCGCGTTCATCCCGCAGCTCGCCCGATAGCACGAAGATCTCCTCGCCATGGGGATGGGTGTGCATGTCCGCCCGCGTGCCCGGCCGCCACTGCACCAGAGACACGCGGTGGTGCAGTTTGGACAGTGGCACGACCCGCATACCGGGCACACTGCCGTCCCACCAATCCCACTCATCGCTGGCCCAGGTCTCGTTGCCACTGCTGCGCGCCACGGTGTCGCGGTACCAGAAGACAACGCTTCCATCCGCTGCGGCAGTCAATGCAAGCGGCTGATTGCGGCTAAAAAAAGTCCCTCTGGCATGCTGTTTCCCGCGTTCCAGAACGCTGCCCTGCAAAACATACAAATCGTGGCGCGCGTGGGGTTGCAAGTCCAACGTGTCAAAGGGGGCCAGGGTTTGAATGCCCGCCCAGCGCACATCTTGCGGTGCGGACAGATGTGTGCACGCGGTGCGCGACGCATTCAACGCGGACCAATCGCACAGTTGACATTCAACCATGGCAGTGCATCGGTCAGGCATGTGCCACGGGCGCGGTGGCCTTGCCCAACGCAGGTGCTGCGGGGAAATCCAGCGCAGGGTGTGCGATTTGCTTGAAGTAGTTGGAAAACACGTTCAGCGCCACATGTGCGACCATTTCGCCAATCTCGCTGACGGTCCAACCAACTCCCAGCAAGGCATCGTGCGTAGAGGCAGAGACGACTCCCCTGCCCTTGACCAATTCTTCGACAAATACCAAAGCTGCATGAATCTGGGGTGAGTTGGACTGGGATAGGCGTGTCTTTGCAAGGTCCTCGGCCGACAAACCAAGCTTGGTGCCACGAAAGCTATGCGCGGCGACGCAGTAGTCGCAGTCGTTCAACTGCGCTGTCAGCAAAGCAATCCGTTCACACATGGCGTTGTCCAGCAAGCCACCTTGCAAGGCACCGCGAAACTCCAGGTAAGCACCCAGTGCTTTCGGGCTATTCGCCATTGCGCGATACAGATTGGGCACCCGGCCCAGTTGTTTTTGGGTGGCGTCCAGCAGATCTTTTGCGGCACCGGTGGCGGTTTGCGGGTCTAGCAGTGCGTACATGGAGTCTTTCCTTTACGGGGTATGAAGAGGACTCCAATGTAGAAAAAACAACCACAGGATTCAACGGGCCACAATACTTTTAGTTATGATAAAACTGCATGAATAACGGTCTCTTGGAACACCTGCAAGTCTTTGTGGCCATCGCGCAAGCGCGCAGCCTGACCGGTGCCGCCATTGCCATCGACATCAACCAGGCCACCATCAGTCGCCAATTGGTGGCGCTGGAAAAGCATCTGGGTTGCCGTCTGTTCCATCGTTCCACGCGCGCCATCAGCCTGACAGAGCAGGGCGAGCTGTATTTGCAGCACGCGCAGCGCTTGCTGGAGTTGCACGCAGAGGCATACGCCGCTGTGCAAGAGCGTGGGTCTAGCCTGCGTGGGCGCTTGCGCGTGGCCTGCTCCAACGGCTTTGGCCGCAAGCTGGTGATCCCCCTGCTGGCGCAGTGGCAGGCCCTGCATCCGCAACTGCACCTGGAGCTGTCGCTATCAGACCAGTTGTCACCACTGATCGAAGAAAGGATCGACGTGGTCTTTCGAACCGCACCTCTGCAGGAGTCGAGCCTGGTGGCTAGGGCCATTGGGGTATCGCGGCGCATTGTGGTGGCGTCGCCCGCGTATTTGCAGCGCCATGCACCGGTGACTGAACCCGCGCATTTAGAGAGCCACCAGTGCATCTTGTTTGGCGGCGCCGAGCGCCCTGCGGTGTGGAGCTTCGACGGCCCCAAGGGCAAAGTCACCGTGCATGTGCACGGGCGCTTGACCCTGTCCACTGTGGATGCGCTGCAAGACGCAGTCTGTGCCGGTCTGGGCGTTGCCATCATGCCGGAGTGGTTCTGGACCCGTGAACGGCTGGACGGGCAAGTAGTCCGCATCCTGCAGGACTACGCGCTGCCAGACCAGACCATCCACGCGCTAACCAGCGCCCGCCTGGGCCGCACGAGCAAGGTGCGTCAGTTCGTGGACTTTGTAGAACAAGGGCTGCGCGCGACAACAGGCGTTGATTCACCCGAGTTATTTCCCCCAGGCGCATCACGCATCATTGCCTAGCGTTACCAATCGTTACGGATTACACCCATCCAATACGGGGCGCAACGGTATTCGTGGCTGAAAATGCGGGGGCATTGCGAGCCTTGGGCCTACCCAGGGGCGATGGCAAGGTTTCCACGATTTTGAAGGGTGTCAGACCATGAAGACAACTACTGCAGCCCTGTTGCTATTGGCAACGCTGGCGAGCGCGACCCACGCACAAGTGCGCAAATGCCTGCTGCCGGACGGCAAGGTGACCTACAGCGACGTGTTGTGCACCAAAGACGCCGCAAAACAGGCTGATGTCAACTTGGTCGCCAATTCGGTAGACAAATCGCCAGCGCGTGCAGAGGTGCGCAAATTCGCCATGGAGAAGCTCATATCCCAGGCCAGACAGAAGGAGCCTAGTCGGTGCAAGTTCAGTTTGGAGCCCAGCATCCAAGGCGATGGCGATCAACTGGCCGAAGCCGCTACGCATGAATGCTTCTCCAACCTACTAGCCGAGCAAACAGGCAACCCATCACACAACGAGGCGTTTGAGCGCTGGTTCGAGAACCAGCAACTTGCGCAGGGCAAACGCAGCGCCAGTGCTGCGGACCAGGTCCAGCAAACGGCCCCTGATCAACGCGAGAAAGGCCCCAACTGCAAGTCCGTCAAAGCCAACGGCGCCTGCAGCAAAGTCGGAACGCCTCGGTCGTCATAGCCCGCGTCTCGCTGCGCGGCTAACTGCCCCAGCTCCGCTCGCAATTGCGCGACCTTGGCCGCTTCGGTCAGGATGGCGCCGGAGCCCAGCAGCGTCACCTCCTCAAGAAAATCCGGCTCTAGCCCTCGTCGGAATTACGTTTTAAGCTACTAAAATTGTAGCAACCCCATACCAAATCGGCCGCCTCACCTTAGGGCAGATCGGGCTGGGCGTAGTTCTCGTTCATCAACCTGACGTATTCGTCGAGCATGTCGCTGCGGTCGAAGCCGTCGGTGCCCAAGGTCAGGTAACTGCTGTCCCGCTCCAATACATCCGCAAGTAGCTCCCCAGAAGAAGTCGCAACGCGCCCTGGTTTTCACTATTGCCAGCCTGCCCGCTGGGATAAACTGCTGCAACTAGGTCCAACACGGACGGTTACAGTCGCCAGAACACAACCGATCCACAGGAAGCTATATGCAGAGATTTTTGAAGATTATTGCTGTCCTCGCGATACTCTATTTTGTCCCGAAAGTTGTGATGAAGGTGATGGGGAAGGACGAAGCAACAGTTACCAAAAAAGCGATTGCTGAAGCGATGCGGGCAACAAACGCGCAACTGCCAAAATTGGTCGCTCCCGGTATAACAATGAACCAGGTGGAGTTTCAAAACAATATCTATCGGCTCAATTACGATATCGACAATACCGCCGCGTTCAATCTCAACCAGCGTTCCACCTATGAGGCCAACGCTGTTGCGATGACTTGTATGGGCGCAATGAAAGAGCTTTCCAAACGAGGGGTGATATTTGAATATCAGTACAACTATGTTGAGAATGGATCAAAGAAAATTCTCACCTTGACAGTCGCACCGAACAAATGCCAGTAACCCCGAGTCTTCCGCGCAGGATCAAGCAATTTATATTGATTTTCCCTGTATTTTTACGCGCAAAAAGCGGGCAGGCGCTTACCGCTTCAACGAAGCCGACAACTTCGCAAAACGAAGAACTTCGGCAGCTGGCTGCTTGTCCGGCACTGTGTAGCGCGGCTTCACCCAGGAAAGCCGACCCTTTTTTTGCCTTGTCGGCTGGCATCCGGTGCAATCTGTGCTGTCTGCAATGAACGTCGAAGGATCCGACGGAACCGTCTGGCAATGGGACTCAGCGTGCGTAGAATCTGAAGATCAACTCATTCAGTTCAAAAGGGAGAACGATGCTTGCTCTTGTCATCATCAAGCGTTCCGTTGTCACGAACGCTGACGTCGTAGGCGAGGGTGAAGGGGAAGGCGGTTTGCAAGATGGTTCAACAGCTAATCGAAGCCAAGTCGAGGCGCATGTTGGCCAACGCCAATCCGTGATAAGGGGCATCGCCGCAGGGCTGCTGGCATGCGCCTGCCTGGCTTCACCTCCGCACGCCATCGCCCAGCACGCGCTGGACATGCGCCCGCTCGCCGAGTGCCTGAAGGGCTGGGACATCCAGTGGCGCATGCCCTACTACCCGCAACTGTTCCTAAATAAGTGCACTGAGGAAGGCCCCACCGGCAAAGCCCTGATTGCCAACGCACCAGAGCGTCGGATGAAGGCCGCGATGAACTTCAGCACCGATGCGTTTCCCCTATCGCCGGGGGAATCGCGGCCCTACGGCGACGCGCCGCAGGCCTTGTATGCGCACTTCGACAGGTTGCTTGCCGGCCAGGGCTTCAAGAGGGTCGAGGGGCCGGTCATGGGCACGGGCGAAACTCCGATTCCGAAATCGGCCGCCTACGAACGCGAGCGGGGCAACAGCACGCTCAGGGTCGAACTCTCGATGCTCTACTCGCATACATTCGACCTGGTGTTGGAGGCTCGCGGCCAACTTCAGGACGCGGCTAAGCTGCCCGCGCCGAAAGCCGACTTTGACATCACGCGGGCGGATGAGTACGCCCCCCTGTTCGTGCTGCCGGGGGCTAAGCTGGTCAGTGAAGGCATAGTGTGGGAACAACAGGATTTTCCGGACCGGCCGGGTAGCGCGAGTACCGTCCAGGTCTATGTTCCGGCGCGCCAGTTCAGGTATGAGATTGCGGCCAAGCTCACGCAGAGCGACGCCTTATCGGCGTGGCAGATTGCGCTGCGGCAGGCCGGTTGGACACCCGCCAACACACCCTACTACTGGTCAGGCACGACCCGGACGCTCAATTTCAAATTACCCGGTCGAACGCTGGAGGCGGGCTTGTCCGCGTTCGAGGACCAGGGTGTCACGCGCCTGACCGCGGTCCTGATCGATCCCGGCTTCTGGCCTTCGGTTGTGCCCAGCCTGCGGCAGATGGAATGGACAAAACCCTGGGAATTTGCGCCCGAATTCGACGCCACCGGAAACCCCACCGAAGCCACGCGCCGCAAGCTGTTCGCACTCAGCGGGTGGACGCACAACACCGGTCCGGAAAAACTGTATATCGTCCCCGTGGTAGCCGAGAGGCTGCTGGCCGACAAGGCGGCCGTGGAACGCGCGCGCAAGGCGGCGCAGTGGATGCACGATGAAATACTGCGCGTCGGAATCCATGGCGGCCACCGCAACGCCCCATTGAAGGCGATCGACATCCATCCCGATGTCAAACCCACGGCCTTGCCGAAGTTTGAAGTCGAAGTCGGCGCGCGCGTGACCTATCTTCACTGCCGGACAGTCTCCGACAATCGTCCGACGGGCGAGGTCAAGACCTGTAGTTGCAAGTTCGACCGCGAGACACTGTCGGCGCATCCCGGGGCATGCAGCCCATGAGTGCCGGCAAGATTCTGCGCGAGGTGTTGCGCAAGGTGGCGATCAGTGCGGCAATCGTCATGGGCTTGCTGCTGGTCGCCGCGGCGCTCCTGACGTGGAACTACGTCCGGGAACATCGCGACAGCCAGCGTGAAGGCGACGATCCGGTACGGGAGGCTCTGGCCGGACCCGAGCCGGCCGCGCTGCGCGGAATAGCAAGGGCCATCAACCAGTTTTCGACGCTGGACGAGGCCGCCGCCGTGGCTCTGCGCGCCAGTTACCATTGCGAGGCCGCACTGCTGCGCCTGCGCGCGGGTGACATGGAGGGCAAACTGGGCCGGCACTATCTGGAATGCGGGCGGAGCGAAGGCCCTCCTGGCCCCGGCGACACAGTCCTGGTGGTTGGCATCGAGCTGCCGCGGCAACGTCCAGTCTCGCTGGAGTTGCGCAAGCTGGCGGGCAAGCGCTGGTTTGGCGGCGGTCTCGACCCCGGGGGCACCGTGGCCAGCGCGAACGGAATCGAGTTCAAGGAGCCGACGCGGTTTGTCGACCTGGTGCTCGATGCCTATGACGGCGGCATATCGGGCGCCTGTTTTTCGCCATCCAGTTGCGACTATGCTCGGGCGGAACGCGCGAAGAACGGGCCGCCACGCTGGAATGGTCAACCGAAGAACATGGGGCCGCGCGAGCAGATCGTGCTGCGTCTGGAGCAACTCGGGCTGCAGTGCTCGCCGCTGCAATCGGAAGGTGGCGGCACGCCGACCGGCGACGACATGCGAATCGTGCGCCGCTGCGGCACCAGGTCGTTTTCCGGCGAGGCGCAGACTATCGACCTCGTGTTCGATTCGATGACCGGCGCCGTCACCTCGCTGGATTTTGCCGTTGCTGGAAAGACTCTGCGCGTGCCGACCCCGGGCGACGTCCCGGAACAGCCGGCGGGTGGCGTGCGCTTGCTGCTACCGGCCGCCACCGGCGAGGTACTGGACTTTCCGCTGGCACCGAACTTTCATTACAACGGAATTGACCGCCTGAAACGGTTCGACCAGTTAAGCGACGTTTCGCGGCAACGCGTGGTCGGCATCAACTTGAAGCAGGTCACGGACATGCTGGCTGCGCCGGACGCCCTGCCGGTTGCCCAGTTGCAGAAACTCGATGCTGCGGCGGCACTGCTGGCGCGTTTCGGCGAAGCCGGGCTTGCGCCGGTCAGGGCATCGCTGGCCGAAGCGCCGCTGCCGGTGGCAAGCGCCATGGCGTTGGCACATTGCGCACTGCGCGAACAAGCGCCGGACTGCCTGGCCCTGGCGACGGTGGCACGGCCGCAGATCGCTGCTCATCTGCAGTCGGCACACCAGGAGGCGCAAGAGTGGACGCAAGGCTTGGCCGAACAGAATGTCGGCAAGCGCCGCCTGCAACTGCTGAGAGTCCAACTGCAGGCGGCGAAGGGAGGAGCTCTCCCTCAACGGTCCAGGCAGGGTTAACTGCGATGCATCGATCAGACTCTGCGTCGCCCTGGTATGGAAAGCGCAACCGGGTGATCTTTCTGAGCACGATTCTGTGCATGCTGCTGGGTCTGGTGGTGCTGGCGATCATCATGTCATTGCTGCCGACCTCGAAGCGCATCGACAGGACCACAACCGTGCGGCAGGTCGAAGTGACCCAGGCCTATGCGCTGCAATGGGTGGCTTCGTCGAATGCGAGCGAACTGCGCCTCTCGGTCCCGGTGGCCGATTTCGGCGAATGGGACCAAGGCCGCAATCCCGTCATCGCCGAAACCTCGGACGGACCGCGCAGCATCAGCCTGGTCATACCGGTCCCCGATGGCGACGGGAAGCTGGACAAAATGGACGCGGGATGCAGCGGCGACGAACTGGCTGCGCACACGTGCGCGCTCGACCGCGGCCGGATGCGGATTGACCGCGATCGCCCGGAAGGAGCGCACACCGAGGCCGACGCCCACGTCGAAGTGGTCTGGATCAACGAAGTCGAGGGCATGCCCGTTTTTCTCGGCTTCGACTGCGACGGGTCATTGCACTGTTTCCGTCCCGCCGGGCTCCAGTGGCTGTTTGGCGGCTGGTTCGGGCTGCGCAAGCTGAAGGTCGAATTTGCAGACAGCAACGCATGCGAGAGGAAATTCGAATTCCGCGGCCGCCCGGTGGAGGTCGATAGCCGGTTTCCGTGCGGCAGTCCGCAAAGCTGGCTCACCTTCAAGAATTCCATTCAATTGCTGCGGCGGATGACCCAGGAAGCAGCCATGCCACCAGCGCCGGACAACCTCAGGACGCGCAGCCTACGGGCACTCGACACGTGCCAGACTCTCGATTCGACACTGGCGGCGCTGCGCCATAGTAATCTCAGGGATGCGACGGAGAGTACGGGCTGGCTATGCGGCTACGCGTTGCAATTGCTGCGCGTGCGGCTGGAATTTGCGCCCGAAGAGGTCGCGCCGCAAATGGTAGCGGTGATCGGCCTGCAGGGATATCGGGAAACTCTTTGGGATCGCTGGTATCTGGAGGAGGTGATCCAGGCGCTACAGAAGGCCGGCAAGGCGGCCTCACCGACAGCGTTTCGGGCGGAGGGCTTGCGTTTTCGGCGCCTCGGCTGGGGCTATCGCGCAGAAGAAGTGGAAGCGGCGAAGCAATCGCTGGCAACCCTTGCGGCGCGCGTGCCACAGCTGAATTCGCTGGACTACGACCTGTTCGATACCGCCGAACGGGGCCTATGGAGCGGGGTTCAACCCGAGGGTCGACGCCCGCAGGCGGGGGCTTTTCTGCGGGCCTGGTACGACAAGTCCGGCGCGCTTGCTCCGCAATCCGACGCAGCGCTGAAGATCAGGAACATCGTTTGCCTCCACATGGCGCTGCGGGGATTCGATCGCGCCTTGCTGAAGCAGTGCGCCGATGCACTGTTGTCCGGGTGGGATCAGAGAATCACTGCGGGCCAGCCGATGGGCTTCGAGAAAAAGCCCTGGCTGGCGACGAATCTTGTACGCATGTACCAGGGCTATGGATATGAGACGCGCGATGTTCCTGGCGCATTGGATGGTTTGCGGCGCATTCGGCAATTCGCCCAACTGCGACTACAGGACGATCTGGAAATTGCACCAGCGCTTGTGGAGCTCACAACCGCCGAGAAAGACCTCGTGGAGTTTTCGAAGAAAATTGGCGGTGGCTCCAAGCCTGTAGATTCAATGGCACCGAGCGCCTTTCGATAGCCGTGCAACTCCGAGAACTGGAGTCTCAGCTACCGCCACAGCTTAAACGCCTGACTAGCGATCAAGTAGTTGCTAGCGTCCTGCGCGCCTGCCGGTGTAACTCTCACCCGAAAACTCTCTGCGGCCCAATGCCTTAAGCGATCAATTGTTCGGTCGCTGAATTTTTTCATGTTGGTCTTTGAGTGGATCGAATCGACCGGAGATGCGGACTCCCACCGATGCAGCAAACCTCCTACTGTGCCGCAGACATGCGAAAGTGCATAAGGCCAATCAGGCCAACTGCCCCAAGGCCGCCCGCACAATACTCGCTGCATCCACCCCGAAGTAGCCGCGGAGCGCGGCCCGCGTATCGCTGCGGCCAAAGCCATCGGTTCCCAAGGTCAAGTAGCTGCGGTCTGCGGGCAAGAAAGCGCGCACGCTTTCCGGTACGGCACACACGTAGTCGGTGGCGGCGATGATGGGGCCGGCGCTGCCTTGCAGTTGCTGCTCGATGAAGGGCATGGGCGCTGATGCATCGCCGGCCATCTGGCGCTGCAGGCTGTTGCGGCCATCGCGGGCCAGTTCACTCCAACTGGTGACGCTGTAGACCTCAACGTTGACGCCTTGCAGGGCCAGCAACTGCGCTGCCTTGACGACCTCGGTCAGAATTGCGCCAGAGCCCATCAGCGTGACGTCCTTAAGAGAATTCTGGCTGTAGCCCTCGTCGGTGCTGCGTGAGTAGCTCATAAATTTATAGCAACCCTTCACCACATCAACCTCTGCACCTGCGGGCAGATCCGGCTGGGCGTAGTTCTCGTTCATCAGCGTGACGTAGTAGAAAACGTCTTTCTGCTCCACCAGCATCTCACGCATGCCATGGTCGATGATGACGGCCATCTCACCGGCAAAGGCCGGGTCGTAGGCCTTGCAATTGGGTATCGTGGCTGCCACCAAATGGCTGCTGCCGTCCTGGTGCTGCAGGCCCTCGCCACCCAGCGTGGTGCGGCCGGACGTGGCACCCAGCAGGAAGCCACGCGAGCGCTGGTCCGCCGCAGCCCAGATCGCGTCGCCCACGCGCTGGAAGCCGAACATCGAGTAATAAATGTAGAACGGCAACATGGCTAGGCCGTGCACGCTGTAGCTGGTGGCCGCAGCCGTCCAGCTGGCGATGGCGCCCGCCTCGCTGATGCCCTCTTCCAGAATCTGGCCGTCCATGGCTTCGCGGTAGCTGAGCACCGAGCCAATGTCTTCGGGCTCGTAACGCTGGCCGACGCTGGAATAGATGCCCACCTGCTTGAACAGGTTGGCCATGCCAAAGGTGCGCGCCTCGTCGGCGACGATGGGCACGATGCGTGGCCCCAGTTCCTTGTCCTTCAGCAGATTGCCCAGCATGCGCACAAAGGCCATGGTGGTGGACATTTCCTTGCCTGCGGCTGCGGTGGCGAAGGCCGCGTAACTGCTCAGCGCGGGCACCGGCACTACATTGGCAGCCGTCTCCCGACGCGGCAGGTAACCACCGAGTTGGGTACGCTTGGTGTGCAGGTAGCGCATCTCGGCGCTGTCGTCCGCGGGTTTGAAGAATTCGAGGTTGGCGGCTTGCGCGTCGGTCAGCGGCAGGTTGAAGCGGTTGCGGAATTCAATCAGCGCGGCCTCGTCCAGCTTCTTCTGGCTATGGGTGGTCATCTTGCCCTGCCCGGCCTGGCCCATGCCGTAGCCCTTCTTGGTGTGGGCCAGGATGACGGTGGGTTGACCGCTGTGCTGCGCGGCCGCGGCGTAGGCGGCGTGGATCTTGACGATGTCGTGGCCGCCGCGTTTGAGGCGGTCGATCTGTTCGTCCGTCAGGCCCTGGGCCAGTTGCTTCAAAGCTTCGTTCTGCCCGAAGAAGTTGTCGCGGTTGAAGCGGCCATCCTTGGCGGCGAAGGTCTGCATCTGGCCGTCCACGGTGTTGGCAAAGGCCTGCACCAGGGCGCCCGTGGTGTCGCGGGCGAACAGGCCATCCCAATCGCTGCCCCAGACCAGTTTGATGACGTTCCAGCCGGCGCCGCGGAACAGCTTTTCCAGCTCGTCGATGATGCGGCCGTTGCCACGCACCGGGCCGTCCAGGCGCTGCAGGTTGCAGTTGACGACCCAGACCAGATTGTCCAGCTTTTCGCGGCTGGCGAGAGTCAGCGCGCTCATGCTTTCGGGCTCGTCCATCTCACCATCGCCAAACACGCCCCACACTTTTCTGCCCGCGCAGTCCTGCAACTGGCGGTGCGACAGGTAGCGCATGAAACGTGCGTGGTAGATGCTGCTGATAGGCCCGATGCCCATGGAACCGGTGGGGAACTGCCAGAAATCCGGCATCAGCCAGGGGTGGGGGTAGCTGGAGAGGCCGCGTGCACCCTGGTCTGGCGCCGTGATCTCCTGCCGGTAATGGGCCAGGTCGGCTTCGTTCAACCGCCCTTCCAGAAAGGCCCGCGCATACACGCCGGGTGCGCTGTGGGGCTGGAAGAACACCAGGTCGCCATTACGAGAGCCTTTGAAGAAATGGTTGAAGCCCACCTCGAACAAATCGGCCGCACTGGCGTAGCTGGCAATATGGCCCCCCAGTTCACCATACGCGCCATTGGCACGCGCCACCATGGCCAGCGCGTTCCAACGCATCAGAGAAGCCAGTTTTTCTTCAATCGCCAAGTCGCCGGGAAAGCTGCCCTGCTGGTCCACCGGGATGGTGTTGACATACGGCGTGGCCAGCTCGGGCGACCAACCGACTTGCGCCGTGTGGGCCAGCCGCACCAATTGGTCCAGCACAAAGCGCGCGCGCTCGGCGCCGTGGGTGGCAACGACAGACTGGAAGGCTTGGGTCCACTCGGCTGTTTCTTGTGGGTCAGCATCGATGGCGGGCGTGGGGATGTGCGAGGTGGTGTTCATGGGTTCTGACTATACAAACGCAGGCACCGAATGTGCTGCCAATCTGCATCTAAAAAGTCAGGCCATGCAGCACAAAATGCCAAAAATAGTGTGAGCGGCGGCAGCTTGCACCTGCGGGCGGCAATGCACGCGGCTTGGGACCCGTTCGGGCTGAGCCTGGCCTGTCCTGAGCTTGTCGAAGGGTCGAAGCCTTGGCGGCCCTTCGACAGGCTCAGGGCGAACGGATCGGGAGGCTACCTTTAAGCGGCTTGCGCCACGGGCATCACACAGCTCAACGCCTGTGTGATGTCCGCCACGATGTCTTCAATATCTTCCAGGCCAATCGACAAACGCACCAAACCTTCGCTGATGCCGCATGCGGCGCGCTCTTCGGGTGTGTAGGTAGAGTGGGTCATGCTGGCGGGGTGTTGGGCCAGTGATTCTGCGTCGCCCAGGCTGACGGCGCGGGTCACCAGTTGCAGCGCATCCATGAAACGGATGCCGGCTTCCATGCCGCCCTTCAGTTCAAACGCGATCATGCCGCCGAACTGGCGCATCTGGCGCTTGGCCAGGGCGTGCTGGGGGAAGCTGGGCAGGCCGGGGAAATGCACCACGGCGGTGGCGGGATGGGCTAGCAGCAATTCGGCAACGGTCTGGGCGCTCTGGCAATGGCGGTCCATGCGTAATGTCAGGGTCTTCAGGCCACGCATCACCAGTTGAGCGTCTTGTGCCGACATCACAGCGCCAGTCATATCTTTCAGGCCGACCAGGCGCACGTGCTTGGCCAGATCAGCATCGGCAAACACCGCAGCGCCGGCAGTCAGATCACCGTGGCCGCCGAGGTATTTGGTCATGGAGTGCACGGACACATCGGCGCCCAGCAACAGGGGTTGCTGCAGGTACGGTGTGCAATAGGTGTTGTCGACCACCAGCTTGGCACCGCCTTTGTGGGCGATATCAGCCACGGCGGCAATGTCCACTAGGCGCATATTGGGGTTGGCAGGCGTCTCGCAGTAGACCACCTTGGTCTTGGGGCCCATGGCCTGTGCCACCTGCTCTGGGTCGGTCATGTCCACATGGCGCACGGTGACGCCAAAGCGTGTCAGGCCGTGGTTCAAGAAGGCGAAGGTGCAGCCGTACAGCGTGATGTCGGCCAGTACTTCATCGCCCTGCTCCAGAAGGGACCACATGGTGGCTGTGATGGCACCCATGCCCGAACCAAAGACTACGGCGCCAGCGCCCTGCTCCAGGCTGGTCAGGCGCGCTTCCAGCAGTGCCAGCGTGGGGTTGGCGATGCGGGTGTAGAAGTAGCCCTGCTCGGTGCCGGCAAAACAGCGTGCGCCGTAGGCGACGTCGGGGAAAGCAAAGGTGGACGAGGTGTACAGCGGCGGCACCAGTGCGCCCTGGTGGTCGGCCGGGTTGTAGCCCCAATGGATGGCGCGGGTGCTGAAGCCACCGGACTTGGGCTTGGCGGCTGCGGGGATGGAATCGAATGGCAGGTCGTTGGCTTTCATGGCGCGGTCTCCTATAGGTGTTGTATCGGAGAATTTTTATGCAAGCAGCCGGGATAAATTTCGCAAAATTCCAGCTATATGCCATTGATTGGGGTAAAAATCATCACATCAAAGCCATTCAAGGCAAAATTCACCCATGAAGCCCTTTGACACCACCGACCAGGCCATTTTGCTGGCCTTGCAGCGCGATGCGCGCCAGACCATGGCCGAGTTGGCCGAGCACGTGTCGCTTTCCCAATCCCCGTGCTGGCGCCGGGTCCGGCAGTTGGAAGAGTCGGGTGTCATTGAGGGCTACCACGCTGCGCTGAGCCGTAAACACTTGGGTTATGGCGTGACCGGCTTTATCCACCTGCAAATGCAGAACCACACAGCCGAGGTCGCCGCCGCCTTTGAGCGCGAGGTGGTCGCCCTACCCCAGGTTGTGTCCTGCCACAACCTGTCGGGCCACTACGACTACCTGATTGAGGCTCTCGAGGTGGACTTGGAAAGCTTCTCGGCGCTCGTGCGCAACAAGATCCGCTGCCTGCCGGGAGTGAAGGAAATTGCGACTAGCTTTTCGCTGAAGGAAGTGAAGGCCTCGGGCAGCTTGCCGGTCGGCAGTTAGCGCGGGCCGCCTCCTTACAATGCAGGCCACCCCGCTGGCTGCGCGCCAGCCCCTGAAAGACGACGAATGAGCACCCAACTCCCCCCAAACGAGCCCTCCACCGAATCCCCCGCCGTGGCCGATGCCCAGGGCCAAACGCCCGCCAAGCCGTTCATGCGCACGATCAAGAGCTTTGTCAAACGCGCCGGCCGCACCACCACTGGCCAGGCCAAGGCGTTTGAAGACCTGGGGCCCCAGTTCCTGCTGCCCTACCAGCAAAGTGCTATCGATTTCGAAGCGGCATATGCAGATTCCACGAGGGCTAGCGGCCAAAATGGCTTAAGCCACTCCCCCATCGTGCTGGAAATCGGCTTTGGCATGGGTGAGGCCACAGCACACATTGCCGGCGTGTTGCCCGACACCCGCTTCCTGTGCTGCGAAGTGCATGAGCCCGGTGTGGGCGCGTTGCTCAAACGCATTGGCGAGCAGAACCTGACCAACATCCGCATCTGTGCGCACGACGCGGTCGAGGTGATTGACCACATGCTGCCGCTGGAAAGCCTGGACGGTGTGCACATCTTCTTTCCCGACCCCTGGCACAAGACCAAGCACAACAAGCGCCGCCTGATCCAGTCGCCGTTGGTGGCCAAGCTGACGCGCCGGCTCAAGGTGGGCGGCTACCTGCACTGTGCCACGGATTGGGCGCCCTATGCCCAGCAGATCCTCGAAGTGCTGACGGCTGAGCCGCTACTGAAGAACCGCGCGCTGGCCACCCATCCCGAGTTGCAGGGCTACGCGCCCAAGCCGCACTACCGGCCGCTGACCAAGTTTGAGAACCGCGGGATCAAGCTGGGGCACGGAGTGTGGGACCTGGTGTTCGAGCGGGCGTAGGTATATGGCCCGCCGCATGACCGCCACCCTCGACACTGCCAACGGTCTGGGTGGCAGTGGGTTTTGCGCAGGTCACGGAGGAGCCCGCAAGGCGGGCGGGGGACACGGAGCAAAACCCGCTGCCACCCAGACCGTTGGCCTTCACGCTACCCATGGCCCTGCACCGGCCTAACCCTCCCCCCAACCGCAACGGCGTGGGCGCCAGTTGTGTGGTGCTGCCTGCTGGATCGTGGGCCCGGGTGATCGACTTTTTGCCGCAGCGCTTTCCAGGCGTCAGCACGGACACCTGGCTGCAGCGCCTGCAGGCGGGCGATGTGATCGACGACCAGGGCCATGTGCTGGGGCCCGATGCACCCTACCGCGCTGGACTTCGCCTGTACTACTTTCGCGCCGTTGAAGTGGAGCCGCCCATTCCGTTTGAAGCCACCGTGCTATGGCAAGACGAGCACTTGGTGGTTGTGGACAAACCGCACTTTCTGCCCGTCATGCCCTCCGGCAAGTACCTGCAAGAAACGGTGCTGGTGCGCCTGAAAAACGCACTGGGGCTCGATGCGTTATCCCCCATCCACCGCATAGACCGCGACACCGCAGGCCTGGTGCTGTTCTCCAAACAGGTGGCCAGTCGCGGCGCCTACCAGGAGCTGTTTCGCACGCGCCAGGTCGACAAAACGTATGAATGCATAGCGCCGTGGAATGCTGACCTGCCTTGGCCGCTGCGCCGTGAGAGCCGCATCGCACCGTCGGCCCACTTCATGCAACAAACCGAAGTGGATGGTGCGCCCAACGCGCTGACCCACATCGCGCCCATCGAGGTGCTGGGCGCAATAGCCCGCTACGCGCTCAAACCCGTCACCGGCCAGCGCCACCAGTTGCGTGTGCACATGGCCGCCCTAGGCTTGCCGATGCTGGGCGATGGCATCTACCCGACGCTGACGCCGGAGGGCAATGTTCATTACAGCCAGCCACTGCAATTGCTGGCCAAGAGCGCTGCGTTTATCGACCCGCTCAGTGGCGGGCGGCGGGAGTTTCACAGCCAGCGCAAACTGCGTGATCTGGCAGACCTGTCGCAATAGAATAGGCCGCTAGCCCTGGTGGAATATGCGCAAGGTGCTACAAACCTTGTAGCACCCTGCAAACACACTCAGCTCCACTGCACTTTGTCTTTGCCGCCGTACCAGTTGTCCACCCTGGGGGCGACCTCACCCTCAATACGTGAACGGCGAATCTTCATCGTCGGCGTCAAGAAGCCGTTTTCAATCGTCCACGGTTGCTGAGCGATGACGATCAGCTGCAGTTTTTCGTGGGCAACCAGATCGGCGTTCACATCCTTCAGCAACTGGGTCAATTCGGCTTCCACGTGCTTGCGGAAGGCCACGTCCTTTTGCTTGGGTCGTACCTCTTCGCCCAGCACCACCAGCGCGTAGGCGGCGGGTTGGCCCGGGCCGGAGACCATGCTCATTTCGACCAGCGGATGGGAGTTGAGCTTGTTCTCGATCGGTGCGGGGGCCACGTATTCGCCCTTGGACGTCTTGAACAGTTCCTTGACCCGACCGGTGATCTTCAACAGGCCATCGGCACGGCGCTCGCCACGGTCACCGGTACGAAAGTAACCGTCTGGCGTGAACACTTCGGCATCCAGATCAGGGCGCTTGTAGTAGCCCACCAGTTGGCCGGGGGACTTGATCAGGATCTCGCCCTCTTCGCTGATCTTGACCTCTACGCCCGGCAAGGGCAGGCCCACGCAACCGGGTGCATTCACTTCGGGAGTGGAATTGTGCGAGTAAGCGAAGTCTTCAGACATCGCATAACCCTCTATCAAGTTCAGGCCCAGGCGGCGGTACCAGGTGATCAACTCGGCAGGAATGGGTGCCGAGCCACTGCCGGCCAGCAGGGCCTGGTCCAGGCCCAGGTTTTTGAGCACCTTGCGTTTGACGATGCCGCTGAGGATAGGAATGCCGAGCAAACGGTTGAGCTTCTTGGGCGGCATCTTGGTGAACACGCCCTGCTGGAACTTGAGCCACAGGCGCGGCACGGAGATAAAGGTGGTGGGCCGCGCGCGGTTCAGATCCTTGACAAAGGTGTCCAGCGATTCGGCAAAGTAGACATGGGTTTTGCCATCGACCATGGACGAACATTCCACCCAGGCGCGCTCGAAAACGTGGGCCAGTGGCAGGTAGGACAGGATACGGTTGTCATCTATATCGCCAATGCGCGACTTGATGTCTTTGGCGATGTTCTCACTGACCTTGGTGATGCGCTCAAAGCTGTGCATCACACCCTTGGGGGTGCCGGTGGAGCCGGATGTGTACAACAGGATGGCGATGTCGGTGCCCAGCCGTGCCACACGGCCGGCGAGCGGCGTGGCGCGGGCCACAACGGTGTCCCAACCCTCGTAGCTGTTCTTCGGTGCCAGGGGGAAAGCGATGCAGGGCAAGGTGGCAGGCACGCCGGGCTTTTGCTGGTCCCAGGTGTCGAGCTTGCCGACAAACAGCATGCTGGCACCGCTGTGCTCCAGCACATAACCAATCGTCTCGGCGGTCTCGGTAGGGAAGATGGCGACGGTGGTGCAACCCGCCATCCAGATGGCCAGCTCGGCCATGAAGAAGTGGGCGCAGTTCTTGGACAGGATGGCGATGCGCGAGCCCGGCTCAAACCCCTGGGCCTTCAGGTGGGTCGCCATGCGGCGCGACTGGTCCAGGGTTTGCTTCCAGGTGTAGTCAATGACCTCGCCACCGCCCGTGGGTTGGGTCAGGTAGACCCGGTCGGCCAACTTCGCCTCGTGGTCAAAGACATAGTCCAGAATCAGTTTGGGTTTGGCCACCGCGTGTCTCCTTATAGATTAGGTCTACAGAATACCCGATTACGTGGCCCGAACGGCTGTTAAAAGACTCTAAACCATTTAAGCGTTAATCCCTATGGTTGGTCTTTGAAAGCTGGCGAAGCATCTCGGCAGGTTTCACCGGTATATTCAACGCTCCGGCCCGCCCGGCCTCCTTTTTTTGCGTCAATCTGCGCACCCTTCTCTGGATGAAATTGTTTGAGCTCTGACGAATTGGCCGACCTGTCTCTAGCGGCTTTTGAAAAAATAGTGGGCGCCACACCCGGCTTCAGGCCCCGTGCTGGCCAACACGAAATGGCAGCCTGTGTGGCCGCCACGCTGGCCCGTGCCGACCTCGGCGAGCACCCTACCCCTACCAAGGCCATTGCCGTCGTTCAGGCGGGTACCGGCGTGGGCAAGTCCGCCGCCTATGCGTCCACGGCCATCGCGCTGGCCCTGGAGCGCAAGACCCGCGTGTTGATCTCCACCGCGACCGTGGCGCTGCAAGAGCAGTTGATGACCAAGGACCTGCCCGCGCTGGCGCAGTCCATGGACACGCCGTTCTTGTTTGCGCTGGCCAAGGGCCGCGGGCGTTACGTCTGCAAGCTCAAGCTGGAGCGCCTGGTGGGCAACGGTGGCAGCGCCGATGACCTGTTTGACGCCGATGACGACGCACCCAAGCCCGCCAAGTTTGGCAACACGCTGTCACAAGAAGAAGCCGAAGAACGCCGCATCCGCCTCTACGAGACCATGGCCAGCACGCTCGCCACCGGCAGTTGGGATGGCGACCGCGACTCGCTGGCCGAAGCCCCCGACGGCCGCGATTGGGCAGGCGTGGCCGCCGAGCGCCACACCTGCACCGTGCGGCACTGCCCGCGCTTTCGCGACTGCAGCTACTACGGCGCGCGCACCAAGCTGGCCGAGGCCAATGTCATCGTCGCCAACCACGATCTGGTGCTGGCATCGCTGGGCATGAAGACCCTGCCCGACCTGGACAACTGCCTGGTGATTTTTGACGAAGGCCACCATTTGCCCGCCGTGGCGCTGGACCAATTCTCCAGCAGCATGGATTTGAGCAATCTGCGCTGGCTGGACAAGCTGCCCAAGATCGTGGGCGAGGTCAGCAGCGTCCTGCACCTGCACGCGGGTGAGGACGTAGCCACCGTCACCAGCCAGCTCAAGGGCGCGCTGACCCAACTGGCCCGCATGGCCATGGAGCTGGTGTGGGAGCAGACCGGCCAAAATGCAGCGGGTGAAGGCCAGGACGGCACGCTGCGCTTTGCGCACGGCGTATTGCCTGAGACATTGACCGAGCCGGTGACACAGATCCAGGCGCAAGCCACCGGCCTTTCCAAAGTGTTGGAAGCCTTGGGCGTGGATGTCAAAGCCATCGCCAAGGACGACCCGGCACAGGCCACGCTGTGCGCACAGTTGTACGCCAAGCTGGGCAGCCTGGCCCCACGCCTGGGCGCCATAGTCTCAACGGCCAATCTGTTGTTGGAGCATGGTGACCAGCCCCTGGCCAAGTGGCTGAAGACCCAGAGCGAACACGGCTACTTGACCGTGACCGCACATGCCTGTCCCATCGTGCCCGGCGACCTGCTGCGCCAGTTCTTGTGGAGCCAGGTGCGCGGAGCGATAGTCACCTCCGCATCGCTGACCAGTTGCGGCAGCTTTGACTACTTTCTGCACGAAGCCGGGCTGATCAACAAACCCTATGTGCAAACGCTGGAAGTGGCCAGCCCCTTTGACTACGCCAAGCAAGGCGTGCTGACCGTGGTGCTGACACAGGCCGAACCCAAGCAGGCCGATGCCTACACCCGTGAGATGGTGGCCGAGCTGATGCAGGATTTGAAGGACGTGCGGCGCGGCGCGCTGGTGCTTTTCACGTCACGCGCGCAGATGCGCACCGCGACCGAGGCCCTGCCTGCCAGCCTGATGGAAGTGGTGCTGGTGCAAGGCACGCAGTCGCGCATGCGCCTGCTGGGCGCCCACATGGCGCGGGTGGAATCGGGCTTGCCTTCGGTCATATTTGGCATGCAGTCTTTTGGCGAGGGCCTGGACCTGCCGGGTGCGCTGTGCGAAACCGTGTTCATCACCAAGCTGCCGTTTGCACCGCCCTCGGAGCCCGTGGACGAAGCGCGCGCCGAGTGGCTGCGCAGCGTGGGGCGTGACCCGTTTAATGAGCTGGTCATACCCGCCACCGGTATCAAGCTGCTGCAATGGACCGGCCGCGCGATTCGCACAGAGGACGACCATGCTGCAGTTATCTGCTACGACAAGCGACTGGTGCAGCAAAGTTATGGCCGTCGCATGCTGGCGGGGCTGCCGCCCTACCGTTTGGAGCAGCGCAAAAGTCGCGGTATTATTTGAAATCACTTGGCTCTCACAAAACCCGCCATGAAAAAGCACAACGCCCTGTTACTGCTGATACCCATCCTGCTCGCAGGCTGCGAGTCCATGTCGGTCTCCGAATGCAAGGTGGCCGATTGGGGCCGGGTAGGCTTTGCCGATGGCTCGCGCGGTGACGAAGAACGCCGTATAGCGGCCTACACCGAGGATTGCGGCAAGGCCGGTGTCGTGCCCAATGCGAAGCTCTATCGATACGGCTGGGACCAGGGCATCGTTCAGTTTTGCACCCCCGCCAACGGCTGGCGCGAAGGCACCGAGGGCCACGCCAGCAAGGCATCGGTCTGCCAAGGCCAGGCCGGTTTTGTCGGATTCTCCCGCTACTTGGAGGCTGGCTTGCAAGTGCACAAAACGCAGGAGCAAATGCACCACAACGCCAGCGAATCCGAACGCCTGCAAAAGCGCCTGGAAGAGTCCAAAAATGACGACGAGAAAAAAGATCTGCGAGCAGATTTACGCCAGTTGGACCGCGACCAGGTTCGCTTGCGCAAACGGATGACCGAGCAGACGTTGCTAGGGCCTTAAAGCGCCACAACAACTCCGGCTCACAACTTCGGTACAAGACTTTGCTACGGCTTAGTCGCCGAGTAGTTCATTCATTTGGCGCTTGCGCAAGCCCTCGGGCATGCTCAGCGTGGTGCGATCCCAACCCTCTAGCACCAGCACCCGGCCCAAGCACTCCTGCAATTCAGCGTGCGCGACTATAGTGCTGTCGGCGATGGTTTGGTGAACAATGGTTACGTTGTTGGGGTCCTGCAGGCAATTCAATTGGTACCGATAGAGTTCGCGTAACTTACGCAGGCCATCGGCCACTTGCGCTGGGCAGGCGCACATGTAGATCAAGCCCTCTTCAACGATGTGTACCAGTTCACCGTCAGTAAAAAGTTCAACGTAGTGCATGTGGGCCTCCTCACTTAGTGCGGCGACGGTATCACCCGCCAAATAACCGCTCATCTCAGAGACATTGTGCAACGCCTCTCGCAGTTAGCCAACCTGCTGGGTAAAACGTGCCTTAACTTGGGCCATCGCAGCGAGCGAAAGGCGGTTGCCATATTGGCTGACCACCTGCCCAGCGGCCTGGTTGGCCAGTTGGGCTGCACGGGCGTGGTTGTAGCCATGGGTTACGGCGTACAAGAAGGCACCGGCGAACATATCACCCGCGCCATTCGTGTCCATGGCGACCACGGTGGCAGCAGGCACCGCGGTGCTTTGTCCGCCTTCCAGCACCAGGCAACCCTTGGCGCCACGTGTCAGGCAGACAACACGGGCACGCGCGCTGAGCTTCGTGCAGTTAGCATCCAAGTCTTTGGAATTGCACCAGACCTGGGCCTCTTCTTCATTGCAAAAGAGGTAGTCCAAGCCATCGCCCAGCATGGCTTCCAAGCCCGAACGGCAGAAGTTGATCATGCTCATATCGCTCAGCGTGGCGGCCAGGGCCACGCCCGCTTCCTTGGCAATCGCACGGCCCTTTAGCGCGGCGTCCAGCCCAGTGGGTGACGCGGCCAAATAGCCTTCCATGTAATACACCTTGGAGCGTGCAATGTCTTGCGGGTGCAGCGACGTATGGTCGATATCTGCTGTTGCGCCGAGGAAGGTGCTCATGCTGCGTTCGGCATCGGGTGTGACCATCACCATGCAGCTACCGGTCTGGCCAACGGGCGAGCGGCTGTTGGTCAGGTTGCTGGCTACGCCATTGGCGATCAGGTCGTCACGGTAGAAGGCGCCCAGTTCGTCATCGGCGACGCGGCACGAGTAAAACGCACGGCCACCCAACTGGGCCAACGCCACCACGGTGTTTCCGGCCGAGCCACCGCCAGTGCGGCGCGAATGCTGGCCCTTGACTTGTTCTGTCAAATAGGCCTTGCGCTCGGCGTCGATCAGCGTCATGTGACGCTTTTCAACCCCCATGGTCTCCAACTGCGCATCGTTCACTTCGTATTCAGAGTCCACCAAAGCGTTGCCAATGGCGTAGAGGTCGTAATGTGTAGTCATGTTGTACGGGTAATTTACTGCTCGACAAAGGCGCGCTCGACAACGTAGTCGCCGGGCGATGTGGTGTTACCCTCAACAAAGCCACGTGCGTCCAATAACTCACGCATGTCCTTGTTCAGCGCCGGGCTGCCACAGATCATGATGCGGTCGCGTGCCGGGTCTAGCGTGGGCAGGCCCAAATCTGCTTCCAGCTTGCCGCTGGCGATCAAGTCGGTGGCGCGGCCACGGTTCTTGAACGGTTCGCGCGTTACGCTGGGGTAGTACAGCAACTGCGCCTTGGCGAATTCGCCCAGAAACTCGTCATTGGGCAGGTCGATATTGATGAAATCAGCATAGGCCAGTTCTTCGACTTGGCGCACACCGTGGAACAGGATCACCTTTTCGTACTTTTCGTAGGTGGCCGGGTCGCGGATCAAGCACAGGAACGGCGCGAGACCAGTGCCGGTCCCGAACAGGTACAAATTTTTGCCGGGCAGCAGGTAGTCAATGAGCAACGTGCCGGTGGGCTTGCGGCCGACCACAATCTTGTCGCCTACCTGGATGTGCTGCAGCCGCGAGGTCAGCGGACCGTCTGGCACCTTGATGCTGAAAAACTCCAGGTGTTCTTCGTAGTTGGCGCTGACGATGCTGTAGGCACGCAACAGCGGTTTGCCGTTTTCCTGGCGCAGACCAATCATCGTGAAGTGCCCATTGGAGAAGCGCAGAGACTGGTCGCGGGTGGTTTTGAAGCTGAACAGACGGTCCGTCCAGTGGTGGACGCTCAATACGGTTTCTTCCTGGAATGCACTCATGGGGGGCCTTGCAATGGTTCAAAAACGGACTTGGGGAAAACCCTTTAGTGTAAATCGTTCGCGAGGCCCTTCTGTCGCGAGGTTGACCGCTGGGAATTGTGGGCGATGAGATGAAGACATTCACCCCACTTTTGTCATCGGGGCAGCCAAAGTGGTCCACCACCACGTGCACAGTTGCAAGTATCGGGGATCCAAAACGGCTGGCAGTTCACGCGCGGCGCGGTGCACCTCAAAATGCCATCGCCTAGCCTTGATCTCTGACAGCAGATTCCTCCAGGCAACCGAGGAAAAGTCCGGCGTGGCCAGGCCCACAAGGAATCCGTTTAAGCCTTGCCGCGCGACGGTGGATTTTTGGGTCATTTTCCATCTCCTGAACACAATGCTCAGCTGCCCTTGCGGCTTAGAAAGCTTGGCACAAACATGTCAGACCACTTCGCGGGTTTGGTCTTTATGGTCTTGGCCTTCTCCATGAAGGTCACGTAGTCCATCATGCCCTGCGGTTCCGTGTTGAACTTCGTATCAGGGTCGGCCAGCATGGCCTCAACGTCGGTCGCTGCCACCGACAATTTGGAGACGCGGATGAAGGTTTCTGCGGCAGCTTTTCGGTTGGCGGCGATGTAGGTATTGGCTTCCTCCTGCGCGTTCATGAATGCTTTGGTGATCTTGGGATTGGCTTCGACAAAGAACTTGGGGGAAAAGACCACGTCCAACGTAATGTGACCCAGCACTTCCGGTGAGTTCAGCACCTTGTGAACCTTGGGATCCTTGAGCTCTTGGTAGGAGAAAGGGGGAGTCGAAAAATGCGAAGTGATTTCGGTTTTTCCCGACATCAACGCATTGGTCGCATCCGGGTGGCTTAGG
Organism: Rhodoferax sp.; assembly: GCF_025356155.1. Lineage (GTDB taxonomy): Bacteria > Pseudomonadota > Gammaproteobacteria > Burkholderiales > Burkholderiaceae_C > Allorhodoferax. The sequence goes on from NZ_JANXUQ010000290.1 coordinate 51,016, forward strand.
CTTACAGTGTAAGGATCGAGCTTCGCGTAGTTCTCGATGCCAAAGACCTTTGCGGCAGCCATTTGCAGCACCACCGCAGCCAGGGATGTCTTGATGCCGGGGATGGCGATCTTGTCCTTGGGCGTGAAATCCGCCAAGGATTTCACGCCAGGATTGATGGTCAACAGCGTCAGCCCCGTCGTGCTCATGGCGCCCAAACTGACCACTTCGGAGCGGGGAATGCCTTGCGCCTTGGACCACAGCGTGATGAACCCGGGCGCGCCGGTGCCTGCGATATCCAGGTTGCCCGAGAGCATGGCATCGTTGATGACGTTGCCACCGTCCAGAGACATCCAACTGGTCTTGACATCGCCCAATCCCAGGAGCTTTGCATGCTTTTCCAGAAGTTGCTGATCACGCATCACCATCAGCGGCAGATAGAGAATGCCGTAGCCGTGGGAGAGGCGCACGGTGGAGGCTTCCGAATGCGCATTGGATACCAGGGTCGAAAGAGCAATGCTTGTGGCTGTCAGCGTTGCGATGAATGTACGGCGTGTCATGAGAGTCTCCTGTTTTTTGATAGTAGGTAAGTCGGCACTTAGTGCTGCATGCCCCAGCGATGGATGGTGCGCTTTTCGATGGTTGCAAAAATGAAGTTTTCAACAAACAAGCCGATCAGGATCACAAAGAACAGTCCGGCGAATACGTTCGCAGTCTCCAGCTGGTTGCGATTCTCGAAGATGTACCAACCCAGGCCACCGCTACCGGAGGACACGCCAAACACCAACTCCGCAGCAATCAGCGTGCGCCATGCAAAAGCCCAACCAACCTTGAGTCCTGTCAGGATGCTCGGGAACGCGGCTGGAATCAAAATGGAACCCACCAGAGAAAAACCGCTGAGGCCATAGTTCTGACCGACCATGCGAAGTGTCTTCGACACTGAGCGAAAGCCTGCATGGGTATTCAGTGCGACGGCCCAGAGCACGGAGTGCACCAGCACAAAAATGATGCTGTTGGTTCCCAGCCCGAACCAGATCAGCGCCAGCGGCAACAACGCAATGGCGGGCAACGGGTTGAACATGGACGTCAGTGTTTCCAGCAGGTCAGTACCGATACGTGAGCTGATGGCAACGGTTGTCAGCAAGGCCGCCAAGGCGATGCCAAGACCGTACCCAATCAGCAGTGTTTGCAACGATGACCCGGCTCGCTGCGGTAGTACGCCGCTGGCTATGTCGGACCAAAATGCACGCAGGGTTTCGGTGAAGCTGGGAAATAGCAAAGGGTTGTTCAACCAACGGCCATAGATTTCCCAGATCACGGCCAGCGCAATCAGAATCACCGTTTTTCGCAGCCAGGCGTGACCGTAGAAGGTCTCAAAAATGGACAGGGGCCGCAGCAGTTGGGCCGCTTCCTCGACCTGGGTGTTCCGAACGATTTCGGGGCGTACAAATGGCTCCATGTGAGCGAGGCTTGTGTTCAGGGTTTTCATGTCCATCCTCAGTGTGCAAACAGCATGTCGTTGATGCGTTTTTCAAGTTGCGCCTGGCTGGCGGTTCCCATTTCTTCCACGGGGACACTGTTCAGTTCCGCCTTCACCTGCCCTGGGTGGGGAGATAGCAAAAGAATGCGATTGCCAATACGTATGGCTTCCTCAATCGAATGGGTGACGAACAGCACGGTGAAGCGGGTGTCCTCCCACAAGCGCATCAGTTCATCCTGCATCTTGCGGCGGGTTAACGCATCCAGCGCTGCAAAGGGCTCGTCCATCAACAGAACATCAGGTTCCATGGCCATGCCCCGCGCAATGGATACCCGCTGCTTCATTCCGCCGGACAGCATATGGGGATAGCTGTCGA
>NZ_JANXUQ010000125.1 GCF_025356155.1 Rhodoferax sp.
GCTTTGGGCCAGGTGCTGATCAAATAGTAGTTGACGGCCGGGCGGCACGATGCACAACCGTTCGGCGTCTTCCATTCCATGAATTTAAACGTGTCGGCAATCGTCAGCAGCTTGTGGTTGCGGATGGCGTCGCGCACGGCCTGGTGGCCGTGGTCGGTGCAACTGCACATGGCCTTGGTCTTGGGCGTGGCGGAGTAGTCGCCCCCGGCGGTGAACATGATGATCTGTTCCACCAGGCCGGTGCAGGAGCCGCAGGATGCACTGGCCTTGGTGTGTTTGCGCACCTCTTCCAGCGTGAATAAGCCCTTGTCCTTAATGGCCTTGCAGATAGCGCCTTTGCTCACGCCATTGCAACCGCAGACTTCTGCCGTGTCGGGCATCGTCGCGGCCTTGCTGTGGCCTTCGTGGCCGGTGTCGCCGATATTGCTTTCGCCAAACATCAGTTTGTCGCGGATGTCGCTGACCGAGCGCCCGTCGCGCAGCAGCTTGAAGTACCAGCTGCCGTCCACCGTGTCGCCATACAGGCAGGCGCCAACCAGCTTGTCGTTCTTGATGACCAATTTTTTGTAGACACCGCCGTAGGGGTCACTCATCACCAGTTCTTCGGTGCCGTCGCCGCCGGTGAAATCGCCCGCGCTGAAGAGGTCGATGCCGGTGACCTTGAGCTTGGTGCTGGTGAGCGAACCCTGGTAGCGGCCAATGCCGAATTGCGCCAGGTGGTTGGCTGCTACCTTGGCCTGCTCGAACAGCGGCGCCACCAGACCGTAGGCAATGCCGCGGTGGGCTGCACATTCACCCACGCTGTAGATGCGCGCGTCGGTCGTGGTCTGCATGGTGTCGTTGACGACGATGCCCTTGTTGCAGTGCAGGCGCATGCTCTCGGCCAGTTCAGTGTTGGGGCGAATGCCCACGGCCATGACGACCAGGTCGGCGGCCACTTCGGTGCCGTCCTTGAATTTGATCGTTGTGACGCGACCATCGGCGCCACCGACCAGCTCTTGCGTTTGTGCGCCGATCAGGAACTTCAGGCCCCTGTCTTCCAGCGACTTCTGCAGCATCTTGCCGGCGACGCTATCGAGCTGGCGTTCCATCAGCGTGGGCATCACGTGCACCACGGTCACGGTCATGCCGCGCAGCATCAGGCCGTTGGCGGCTTCCAGGCCCAGCAGGCCACCGCCGATGACGACGGCGTTCTTGTATTGGGTGGCCGCTTCGATCATGGCGTTGGTGTCGGCAATGTCGCGGTAGGCGATCACGCCTTGCAGGTCTTTGCCAGGTACGGGCAGGATGAAGGGGTTGGAGCCGGTGCACAGCAGCAGGCGGTCGTATTCGGCCTCGGTGATTACGCCATTGACATCCTTGGCGCGCACGATGCGCTTGACGCGGTCTACCGCATACACCTTCTGGCCAGCGTGTAGCGTGATGTGGTTGTCGGTGTACCACTCCCAAGAGTTCAGCACGATCTCGTCCAGCGTCTGTTCACCGGCCAGCACCGGGCTCAGCAGAATGCGGTTGTAGTTGGGATGGGGCTCGGCACCAAAGACGGTGATGTCGTACAGCTCGGGTGCAATCTTCAACAGCTCCTCCAGCGTGCGAACGCCCGCCATGCCATTGCCTATCATTACCAACTTGGATTTTTTCATTGCGGCCACTCCTGGTATCGAAAACCTTGGACACAGGGCTGCGCCGCGTGCCAAATAAAAAAAGAAAATTGAATAGTTCGAACACGACCATGCGGCCGGTTACAAGACACAACATTGCATACGTCGTTGTATGCAGAACCCGCAGTGCAGTCGCTAAGGTCATGGGCGCTTCGTTACGCCTGCAATGCTTTACGCAAGACCTGTGCCATATGATGGGGTAAGCCCCAATTTCCACCGCGTGACCCGGGTGACTGGTGCGTCTCTTGCATGCCAGCCACAGGTTCTCCCTCCCAAAATCGTGTTTTATGCCCTCTGCTCTGGTTTATGTAAATGGTTTGAAGACGGCCCATCCGCTGCTGGCTGACCTGGCTGCTGCCGGCATTGCAGTGCGGGCCACGGTGCAAGACCGTGCCAAGTTACTGCAAGAAGTGGTGCGCCATGCACCAGATGTGCTCATTTGTGATGCCCCCGCGCCGGACGATGCGCTATTCAAAACGACGCTGTCGATAGCGGAAACGGCGCCTTGTGCAGTCGTCGTGTTCACACTGGACGCCGATGTTGGCCACATGGAGCGCGCCCTTGCATCGGGTATTCATGCCTACGTGGTCAATGGCTACGGTGCGCAGCGCCTGCGGGCGCTGGTGCATCTGGCCCAGGCCCGCTTTCGCCAACAGCAGGCGCAAGCCGAGGCTTTGGTCGATATCTCCACCCGCTTTGAAGAGCGCAAGCTGGTTGAGCGCGCCAAGGGCATCCTGATGCACACGCAGCATTTGTCGGATGACGACGCCTTTCATATCTTGCGCACGGCCTCCATGCACACCAACCAACGGCTGGGGCAGGTGTCGCAACACATTGTGCAGTCCGCGCGTCTGGCCGAAGATGTGAACCGTTGCGGCCAGTTGCGCATGCTGTCGCAGCGCCTGACAACGCTGTATGTGTTGCAGGTTCTGCAGGGTGCTGGCCTGCAAGCCGGGCCCTGTGTACAGCAGTTGCAGGAGTCAGTGCAACGCATTGATGCCAACTTGGCCTACCTGGCCAAAAGCCTGTCGCAAGCCACCTACGGCGACCTACTGGGCCAGGTGCAGCAAACGTGGTCTGACCTGCAGCCCGTGCTGTACGCCAGCCCGACGCCCGACGCCGCCGCATCGGCCTACGTCCTGCTCGATGGGCTGGCCGAGCGCCTGCTGCAAGGCGCAGAGCGCCTCACTGGCCAGCTGGAAAGCGCCAGCCCCGCGCCGCCTCTGCGCGTGCTCAACCTGGCAGGGCGCCAGCGCATGTTGTCGCAGCGCTTTGCCAAGTACGCCGTATTGGCCTTGCTGGGTGATGCGCAACTGCAGCAGCGCAGCGCCAGCGGCATGGCTGAGTCGCGCGCCGCGTTCGAGGCGGCGCTGACCTACCTCAACAGCCTGCCGCTAAGCACGCCCGATATCCACACTGCGCTGGAGGCGGCCGGCATTGGCTGGCTCACGTTGGTAGCGGTGACCAAAGTGGCGGCGGCTGAGGGCACACAGGCGCATGCCAACAGCCTGCACAACCTGGCGCAAGCCAGCGAGAATTTATTGGCCGTGCTGGAGCAGTTGTCGGTGCACTACGAACACAGCATGCAAATGCTGACCGGATCCTGATTGCTGTATGGCATTTGAACTCGACATCGGCTTCGCGTCCAGCGCGGGCACCAAAGACAGCAACGAAGACTTTTGCGGCGCCCTGATGCCCGAGCCTGGCCTGGAGGGCATGGGCGTCATCGCCGCCGTGGCCGATGGGGTGAGCCGCGGCGGCATGGGCAAGGAGGCGGCGCAGACTACCGTGGTCAGCCTGCTGCGTGATTACTTTGGCACGCCCGAGACCTGGGATGCCACCGTGGCGTTGGACCGCATCATCTCCAGCCAGAACGCCTGGCTGTGTGGCATCAACCGGCGGCGCCAGCCCGCAGTGGGCATGACAACACTGACCGCTGTAGTGCTGCGCGGTCAGTCTTACGCGCTGGCCCATGTGGGCGATTCGCGCGCCTATCTGCTGCGCGGTGGCCAGATGCAACAAATCACACACGACCACGTCGTCAACCACCCCGACTTTCAACACCAACTGGTGCGTGCCGTGGGGCTGGAAGACCGCGTAGTGGTGGACTACGTGCAGGGCGACTTGCAGGTGGGCGATGTGTTTGTGTTGCTGACCGACGGTGTCTATGGATCCCTGTCGGACAAACGCCTGAAAACCATGGCCGAGGGCGACAACGCCCAGGCCACTTGCGAGGCGCTGCTGGACGCCGCGCTAAAGGCTGGTAGCCGCGACAACGTCACCGCTCTGGTGGTGCGTGTGCTGGGCCTGCTGGACGCCACACTGCAAGACGAGAACCGCGCTGCCCACAGCCTGCCCGTACCGCCGTTGCTGAAGGTGGGCGATGTGCTCGATGGCCTGGTGGTAACGGCCCAAGTAGCGGACAGCGGCATCAATGTGCTGTACCAGGCCAAGCTGGCAGCACCGCAAGCGGGCGCTGATGCCGACAAGCACTACGCTATCAAGGCCCTGCACCCCGCGCGCGCCCACGACCGCGAAGACCTGGCCATGCTGGCCCACGAGGCCTGGCTGGCCAAGCGCATGCAGTCGTCCCGCGCGGCAGATAACCTGGTTCACATCCACACCGAGCTGCCTGGTGGCCAATCGCGCAGCGCCTTCTACCTGGTGTACGACTGGCATGGCGGCGAGACCCTGCACCACGCGCTGGCGCAACAAAAGCGCTTCAAGCTGCCCCAAGCTTTGGCCGTGGGCCTGCAAGCCCTCAAAGCCTTGGGCCGCCTGCATCGCCAGGGTGTCATCCACCGCGACATCAAACCCGCCAACCTGCACCAGGGCGAAGACGGCGTACTGCGTCTGCTGGACCTGGGCGTGGCCTTGAGCGGGCGTGAGCCTGCAAGCATGCATGAGTTGCACGCTGGCACACCCAGCTATGTAAACCCCGAGCAATGGGGCTTCAACTGCAAGACCAGTGCGCGCACTGGCGGCCAGCGCACCGATGTGCCCCAAGAGTTGCCAGATCCCCAGAGTGACCTGTTTGCGCTGGGTGTCACGCTGTACCAGTTGCTGACCGGCAAGCTACCCTATGGCGAGGTGCTGCCCTACCAGTCGGGCCGCTACTACCGCGACCCGCTGGCCCCCAGCCGCCACAACCCGGAGATCCCCATCTGGCTGGACCACGTGCTGCTCAAAGCCGTCGCGCGTGACAAGCGCCAGCGCTTCGAGACGGCCGAAGAGTTCCGCCTGGCGCTGGAGCGGGGTGCCTCACGCCCGCTGTCCGCACCCTCGGCCACACCGCTGTTGCAGCGCGACCCGACAGCGTTGTGGAAGGCGGGTTTGGCGGTTTCGGTGCTGATGAATCTGCTGCTGGTTTACTGGCTTTTGTTTTTACCAAAATAGGCTGTAGCCCTCGTCTTATATGAATTTGTCGCTATCTATTTTGTAGTAAACCGCCTAAATCGTTACACCATGTAATTCGCCGCAAACCGCGCACAGTGCTTGCTAGAATCCGCTCCGTCACACAACAGAGCCCTAGCAATCAACCATGGAAGATAGAAAGCGCATGCGCAAATACCTAGCCCCTTTAGCACTCGTTTTGGCGAGCCACAGTGCCTTCGCCATCGACACCTTTGACGCCAATTCCAAGAAGCTGACCTTGGATTCGGTGGTGTTCAACGGTGTTACCTACAACAATGTCGTCGTCACCCTCAGTGACTACACGCTCAACAGCGTGGGCACCAGCGCCCCCTATACCGGCGCAAGTGGCGCGTGCACCGCAGCACACTTCACCACCGCCAAGTTCAACGCCATTTCGCTGGGTATGTCTGCGTCGCAGGTCGCGGCCATCATGGGTTGCGCAAGCTCTCCCACTTTTTCACAGCACCAGGGCAACTTCACCATCACGGCATGGGCCTACACCAGCCCCACCACCTTCCAGACTACGCTGATCAGCGTGTGGTTCGACGTGACGGGAAGCACGGTGTCCGACGCGTATTCTGGCCAGGCGCCCACGCCGTACTTCAAGTCTTCGCAAGGGTTTTAAGGCAGACCTTTAAGCACCATGCGGGTCTCGGGCCCGCATGGGGTGGGCGCGGGCACGCACACCGTGTTTCCCATGGATGGCCTCAAAACGTATGGCGCCAGACGAGTTTGCGGTATAGAGTTCCGTATCAGCGATAAAGTCTATCTGACAGTATTGGCTACACCCCCCGGTCTACATACACTGTTCGTCAAAGCGTGAGTTCAGGCCCTGCGCCGCGTCAATTCAACTTGACGACAGAAATGCCAGACACCCAACACACCCGGAATTTGCCGACCACAGAGTTCTGACCTTTGTAAGGTCAAGAAAGCAATCCTATAGATCAGCCCGCTAAATGCGGCCTGTTTTAAGTCTTATGGCGTCCGCGCCCGCCCACCTTTCTCAGCCCACGTCCGCGTCCACCGAATCTGCATCACCCGCAGCATCACCAGCATCACTACTGCCAGCACGGCAAACACAAAGAAGCCGCCCGCATAGCTGCCCATGTATTGCTTGGACAAGCCCATGGCATTGGGCACCAGGCCACCGCCCAGTGCGCCGATCTCGCCGATCATGGAGCCGGCCACGGCAGTGGCCATGGGCCAGCGCAGCGGCACCAGTTGGAACACAGCGCCGTTGCCTGCGCCCAGTGCGGCAAAACACACAATCACCAGCAGCGTCGTCACGGCCAGTGAGCCGGTGGCCAAACCGCACAGCACCAACGTGGCTGCCACCGTGCACAGCACCACGTTCAGCGTGTTGACGCCGCCCCAGCGGTCCGATATCCAGCCGCCGAGCACGCGCACCGCCGCGCCCATGAAGGCGGCCAGCATGGTCAGTTGGCCGGCCTGCACCTTGCTGACGCCAAACTGGTCGTAGTAGTAAGTGGGCAAAAAAGTGGCCAGGCCGATGAAGCCGCCAAAGGTTACTGCGTAGATCAGGCTGAAAGCCCAGCCGTCTTTCTCAAACAGGCAGGCAATGTGTTCTTTGAAGGATGCGTGGGCCGCGCGGTCGTCTGGTTCTTTGGCGAACACGACCATCACCACCATGGGGATGCTGATGGCAACGGCCGCTATGCCGTACACCGCGACCCAGCCAAAGGCCTGGGCCAGTGGGGGTGCCACCAGTACCGATACCGCAGTGCCAACATTGCCCGCGCCCACCAGGCCCATGGCCAGGCCCTTGTGCCGGGCTGGGAACGAGCCCGAGCCCAAGGACAGCGCCACGCCAAAGCTGGCACCGGCAATGCCCAGCAACACGCCCATGGCCAGCAGGTCGTTAAAGGTTTTGACGAAGAAGAAGCCAAACAGCATGGCCACCATGATCATGCCCATCTCAACCAGCGTGGCGCGCTTGCGGCCTATGTATTGCGACAAAATGCCCAGCGGAAAACGCATCGGCGCCCCGGCGATGATGGGGATGGACAGCATCAAGCCCTTTTGCGCGGGGCTGAGGTTAAAGGTCTCGGAGATGAAGGGCGCCATGGCGCCGTTGAGCACCCAGATGCAGCAGGAAAACGAAAAATACAAAAACGAGGCGAATAGCGTGGGCGCGTGGCCGCTCTTCAAAAAACTACGAAATCCCGACATGGTGCACAGTTCCTAGAAATGGGGGTTACCCCATGCACCAAAGCGAAACCCGTGCCACTTATCTGTCAAATCAGTGCGCGTCGCCGCGCGGCGCCAGGAAACGGCCGAATTCCTCAATGGGAACCGGGCTGCCAAACAGAAAGCCTTGGTACGCAAAGCAGCCAATGCTGGCCAGGAAGTCGCGTTGGGCCTGTGTCTCCACCCCTTCGGCCACGACCGACAAGCCCAAAGTGGTGCCCAGCGCCACAATGGTGCGCGCTATTGCCGCGTCGTTGGGGTCGTTCAGGACGTCGCGCACAAAGGAGCGGTCGATCTTCAGCAGGTCTAGTGGCAGCTGTTTGAGGTAGCTCAGTGACGAATAGCCGGTGCCAAAGTCATCCAATGAGAAGCCCACGCCATGCGCCTTGAGCTCGTTCATCTTGCCGACAATGTCGTCCACGCGGTGGGCCAGCACACTCTCGGTCAGCTCAATGCGCAGCAGGTTGGGCGGCACTTTCCAGAGCTGCAAAAACTTCAGCACACCGGGCACAAAGCCGGGCTCGCGCAGCTCGCGGGCGCTCACGTTCACGGCCAGGCTCAGGTGGGCGGTGGTGGGCGATTGCGCCCATGTGGCCAATTGTTCACACGCCATGTTCATGACCCAGCGGCCCAGTGGCACGATCAGGCCGGTGGACTCGGCCAGCGCAATGAAGTTCTCAGGCATCACCAAACCGCGCGTGGGCTGCAACCAGCGCACCAGGGCCTCGGCACCGGTGATCTGGCCTTGCGCGCCCACGGTGGGCTGGAAGAACAGCACCAGCTCTTCACCGCCCTGCAGGCCATCGCGCAGGTCGAACTCCATCGCCACCCAGCTCTCCAGCTCGGTCTGCATGCTGACGTCAAAAAAGCGCAGCGTGTTGCGGCCCGCGGCCTTGGCCTGGTACATGGCCAGGTCGGCCTGCTTGAGCAGATCGTCCACGCTGCTGCTGTGCGCGTCAAACAGCGTGATGCCCATGCTGGGTGAGCTGTGGTGCTCGCGCCCCACCAGGTCGTAGGGTTCGTTCAGGTTGGCCAGAATTTTTTTACCCACACTGTCGGCTTGCAGTGCGGCGGCGTGGCGGTCGGATTCTAGGTCTTCCAGCACCAGCACAAATTCGTCACCGCCCAGGCGGGCCACGGTGTCGGCCTCGCGCACACAGTCGGACAGGCGTTGTCCGACCTGTTGCAGCAGCAGGTCGCCCACGTCATGGCCCAGCGTGTCGTTCAGGGTCTTGAAGTTGTCCAGGTCGATGAAGAGCAGGGCTCCGTGGCGGTGGTGGCGGGCATTGGTGTGCAGCGCACGTTTGAGTTGTTCCAGCAGCAGGCGGCGGTTGGGCAGGCCGGTCAAGGCGTCGTAAAAGGCCAAGCGGTGAATCTCTTCATCGGCCTGCTTCTGGATCGAGATGTCGCGCCCAATGCCGTGGTAGCCGCAGAACTGGCCATCCGCATCGAACATGGGTGAGCCGCTGACGCTGGCCCAGTGCACGGTGGTGCCAGTGTCGGGGCGGCGAATCTCCAGGTCTCTGAAGGCCGCGTGTGCGTTCAAGATCTTGCGGTGCGCCTCCCAATCGGCCTCACCCAAGTTGAGGCACGGAATCTCCCAGCGCGTCTTGCCCAGGTGCTGGTCCATCGTGAAGCCGGTGCTGTTGTAGACCTTGCCACCCAACACGGTGAAGCGGAAGTGTTCGTCCTGCTCCCAATACCAGTCAGACGAGAGCTCGGTCAGCGCCCGAAAACGTGCCTCGCTCTCGCGCAGCGTGGCCTCGCTCTTTTCGCGCTCGGTCTGGTCGGTGTTGGTGCCCGACAAGCGTATGGCCTGACCTTGGGTGTTGCGCTGGATGTAGGCCTGCAGCAGCACGGGCACATAGTGTCCTTGTTTGTGGCGCATGCGGCACTCGGTCCGCCAGGTCTCGCCACCCCCTTGCAGCGCGGTGGTGAAGGTGTGGTCTATGGCCGCAGCGTCTTCGGGGTGGAAGAAGCTGGCCATCAGGCCCGAGGTGGCAGGCAACTCTGCATTGACGTAGCCCAGCATGTTCCACCAGGTGGGCGACAGGTAGACCTCGCCCGTGAGCAAGTCCCAATCCCACGGCGCGGCATCCACTCCGCGCAGGATCAGTTCCCAGCGCTCATGCGACAGTTTCTGTTGTTGTGGCCCCGCCAGGGTGTTTTCCATAGCGTGACATTATGGCGTCTTGAGACGCCATCCCAACGTCAGGCGGCGGACTTTTCGACGTGGGCCTGGCGCGTGTACAAGAAGTCGATGACGGCCTTGCGGTAGCCCAAGTATTGCGCGCTGTCGGCCAGCGCCACACGGTTGCGCGGGCGCTCCAGCGCTACGCTCAGCACCTCGCCTATCGTGGCGGCAGGCCCATTGGTCAGCATGACGATCTTGTCGGACAGCAGCACAGCCTCGTCCACGTCGTGCGTCACCATGACAACCGTGCTCTTGGTGCGGGCCACGATGTCCAGCAGCTCGTCTTGCAGCTTGGCGCGGGTCAGCGCATCCAGCGCACCAAAGGGTTCGTCCATCAGCAAAACCTTGGGTTCCATGGCCAGAGCCCGCGCAATACCCACGCGTTGCTTCATGCCGCCACTGATTTCGCCAGGGCGTTTTTGTGCGGCCGGTGTGAGGCCCACCATTGCCAGTGCGGCGTCGGTGCGGTCCTTTAGCTGGGCCTTGTTTTCCGATGCCGCACCTGTGCTCTTGGACCCCGCGCCAAACACGCGCTCGACGCCCAGGTAGACGTTCTCGAAGCAAGTGAGCCAGGGCAGCAGCGAGTGGTTCTGGAACACCACCGCGCGCTCTGGGCCGGGGCCTGCGATCTCGCGGTTGGCGCACAGCAGCGTGCCCTCGGTCGGCATTGTTAACCCGGCGATGAGGTTCAGTAGCGTGGATTTACCGCAGCCGCTGTGGCCGATCAGCGTCACAAACTCGCCCTTGGCAACGGTCAGATTGATGTCGCGCAGCGCAGGAAATAGGCCCTTTTTGGTTTTGAAGGACTGGGCGACGTTTTGGATCTCTATGTATTTCAAAGTGCTCACGATTTGACTTCCTCAAAGGTAAAGGCTGTTGCAATCTTGATCAGTGCGTATTCCAGCACCAGCCCAACGATGCCGATCACAAAAATCGCGATGATGATGTTCTTGACGTTCAGGTTGTTCCACTCGTCCCAGACCCAGAAGCCAATGCCCACGCCACCGGTCAGCATCTCGGCAGCCACGATGACCAGCCAGGCGGTTCCAACGGCCAGGCGCACGCCGGTCAGCATGTAGGGCAGCACGGCTGGGAACAGAATCTTGGTGACGATCTTCCACTCACTCAGGTTCAGCACGCGTGCCACGTTCATGTAGTCCTGCGGTACGCGTTGCACGCCGACCGCGGTGTTGATGACCATGGGCCAGATGGAGCAGATGAAGATGGTCCAGATGGCAGCCGGGTTGGCCCCCTTGAACACCAACAGGCCAATCGGCAACCAGGCCAGTGGTGACACCGGGCGCAGCAGGCTGATGAGCGGGTTGAACATGCGGCCCAAGAATTCAAAGCGGCCGATCGCAAAACCTGCCGGAATGCCCACGGCTGCGGCCAGACCAAAACCGACCGCCACGCGCTCCAGCGACATCAGCACGTTCCAGCCCACGCCCTGGTCGTTGGGTCCCTTGCGGTAGAACGGGTCGCTGAACAGCACGACGGCCTGCTTCCAGGTTTCCCAGGGGCTGGGGATGCTGCTGGCGGTGCTGATGCTGACCAGCGCCCAGATGCCGATGAGCAGGCCAAGTCCGATCACTGGCGGCAGCACGGACAAGGCCAGCGCGCGCCAGTCGAAGGGCGTGCGGGGTACCGCGGGTGCTGCATCCGTGGCCGGGTGGCTTAAGGGCTTTGAGCCGCTAGCCCTCGTGGAATATGCGGGATGCGCTTCTTTTTTAATAGCATTGCTGTCGCTGGCTGCGTCCAGCGGGGAGTGGAATATGGCGCTGACCATGGTGGTACCTTTCAAAGTTGCGAGGCAAGCGGTAGGGGGTTACGCTTTGATTTTGAAACCGTCGGCATACTTCTTCGGGTCCTTGCCATCCCACACCATGCCGTCCATCAGCTTGGCCGAACGCATCACGTCTTTGGGGATGGGCGCCTTGGCAGCGGTGGCGGCTTGTTTGTAGACATCGATCTGGTTGATCTGCTTGGCCACTGCCAGGTAATCGGGGTGGTCCTTCAGCAAGCCCCAGCGTTTCTGCTGCGTCAGGAACCACATGCCATCGGACAGGTAGGGAAAGTTCACCGTGCCTTCGTTGTAGAACTTCATGTGGTTGGGGTCGTCCCATGTTTTGCCCATACCGTTCTGGTAACGGCCCAGAATGCGTTGGTTGATGGCGTCCACACTGGTGTTCACATAACTCTTGTCGGCAATGGTCTCGGCCATCTTGTTTTTGTTGGACAGGTTGGCGTCAATCCACTGGCTGGCTTCCAGAATCGCGGCCGTCACAGCGCGGGCCGTGTTGGGGTTCTTCTTCACGAATTCGGCCGTGGTGCCCAGTACCTTTTCGGGGTGGTCTTTCCAGATGTCTTGCGTGGTCATGGCGGTCACGCCAATGCCGTCGATGATGGCGCGGTGTCCCCAGGGCTCGCCCACGCAATAGCCGTCCATATTGCCCACGCGCATATTGGCCACCATCTGCGGTGGTGGCACGGTGATGACCTTGGCGTCCTGCATGGGGTTGATGCCGTTGGCCGCCAGCCAGTAGTACAGCCACATGGCATGGGTGCCGGTGGGGAAGGTCTGGGCAAAGGTGTATTCGCGCTTCTCGGCCGCCATCAGCTTAGCCAAGCCGGGGCCGTCCACCGCGCCCTTGTCGGCCAGCTTCTTGGACAGCGTGATGGCCTGGCCGTTGAGGTTCAGCGTCATCAGCACGGCCATGTCTTTCTTGGGGCCGCTGATACCGAGGTGCACGCCGTAGATCAGGCCGTACAGCGAGTGGGCAAAGTCCAGCTCGCCATTGACCAGCTTGTCGCGCACGCCAGCCCAGCTTGCTTCTTTGCTGGGAACAATCTTGACACCGTACTTCTTGTCAAAGCCCAGCACAGAGGCCATGACGACGCTGGCGCAATCCGTTAGCGGGATGAAGCCAATCTTGACCTCGGTCTTCTCCGGCGCGTCCGACCCTGCGGCATAGACTGCGGCGCGCAGGGCGGGTGTGATGCCGATGGCGCCTACGGCAGCGGACTGCAACACCGTGCGGCGGCTGAGTTTGTTGTGCAAGAGGTTGGTCATGGTGGCCTTCGTCCTTAAAAGTGGCGCAAATTGCGAGCAATAAAAAAAGGCGTCCTCACATTGCGCACGACTTGTCAAAAAGCCGCGTGCAGGTGGGGACGCCTTTGTCCGGTGTTGACCCGCGCTACCCGCCATTGGGTAGTGCATGTCGGTGACCATCGTTGGTCTCGTAAACCCATACGCAATGTGCGTGCCAGCTTGGGTCGGTGGGATCCGGATGCGTGCATTTTTGGGTTTACTTCTATTTTGATAGCGCACTATCCAATGGTTTCGAAGGCTAGCGCCTGATTCTTCATATGCCGCTGCTGCGCACTTGCTGTGGGCACCAAGCTTGTGCGCTGCACCAAAAAAAGCTTATGCCTTAAGAAATGGCGCCATGTTGCCGACAACAACACATGGCCCCCAACATCGAAACTACCAAAACGCACTCTACCAACCGCAATGTTCCGGTGGAGCAATGGCCGGAGTCGCTGGAGATACTGCGGCACCTGTCGGCGCAGAATCGGGCGATGACGATCAAGGAGTTGGCGCACGACGTTAGCGCACCCGAGATATCCACCCGCAACCGTTTGGCGCGGCTGGAGGTGTTGGGCGCGGTGATCGCGTCGCGCGCGTCGGCCATTCTGGGGCCAGGCAGGCAGGTGACCTGTGCGCACTATGTGATCACCCAGTATGGGCGAGACTGCGCAGTCGCGCGCGGTGCCAACAAGGCCAACAATGTGTCTCACTTGTGCGTCAACAGTGTGTTTGCGCTGGCGCGTGCGATGAACCTTAGCCTTTAAATCGGGAAATTGGTGCCCATCTGGCCCCTACATCGGCACGCTTCTATTGGCGTTTTGTTGTAGTATTAGTCCATTAAGCGGCAAAATTATTTCTTTTATAAGGACAAACATGAACATACAAAAAGTTGGACAGCGTGGTTTCACACTCATCGAACTGGTGGTCGTGATCGTGATTTTGGGCATTTTGTCGGCCATCGCGCTGCCAAAGTTTGCCGATCTGCAAAAGGATGCGCGTATTGCTTCCCTGAATGCGGCAAAAGGCGCAATGGCTGCTGCTGCTGCCATGGCGCACGGAAAGTTTCTGGTGACTACACCTTCCCCGACAACGGTTACGGTGGAAGGTGCTACGGTTACTTTCGCAACTGTTGCTGCATCTGGTTATCCAAAGGCGGATTCCGGTTTTGCCCAAGCTTCCGGTCTTAACTTTTCCGACTACACAGTCATTGCGGCGGGTTCTGCTGCAACCGCAAATTCGCCTGCAACTACGGCGACAGAAACTGCAGTTATTCCAGTCAGTGTTGCCGGTAGCCCTGGCGGTTTGTCTTGTTATGCCAAGTACACTGAGCCAACCGCTGTCAACACAGCACCAACACTGACTGTTACTACGACAAGTTGTTAATCTCTAATGGTGGGTTTAACACGAATGGCACTTACTTAGGCTCCCAGTCGTGACCATGCCGCTTGATTTCGCGGCGAGCATGGGTGCGCGGGACCTTTAGCCACGGGTAGGGTTTGGGTCGTCGCTTTCTCATTCGCGGCTCCAGGCGTCCAGGTCGATTGCCGACTCGGCACTGGACGATCAATGTGAACAGCAGCCCATCATCTTTCGTAGCCGACATTCCTCGCGAGACCCACTCCGTCCACAATTGCACAGTGTGCTTGAAGCTCAGTTCGCGCGGGTTTATACCGGCATTGCAGGCGGCCTGCGCCATGAGTAGCCGAATAACGTTGTAGGCCAGCAGATGGACCCACAGTTGTTTTTCATTCATCTGCGGCGTCTGGCAGCTCAGCACGTCCATACCCGTGGTGGTCTTAAGATTGCGCAGGTCGAGCTCGACGTTCCAGCGCCGCGCATACAGCGCCGAGAGATCGTCCTTACTGACCTTGCGATGATCAAGCACAGTGGTGACCAGCACTTGATGTGCGACTTTAACTTCACGCACCTTGATTTCGGCGGGAAAGTCAGCGTGCTGCTCAGGCGTCATCCACTCTGGGCGCGCCGCAGGCTTGGGCCAGTGCACGATGTGCTCGCGCGTGCCCAGCGACTGACCACGGCGGAAGTCAGTGATGCGCGCACCATTTTGCTCAAACAGTACGTCTACGCCCCTGGCCATCAGTGTGGCAATCAGCCAATAGTTGCAGTACAAAGCATCGGCAAGCATCACATCACCTGGGCAGAAGCCTTCGAGCAGACTGCGCACCAGTCCTAGCTCACCGGTGCCTTTGCCGCTGTATGGCCCTATCGCTGCATCGAGTGCCGCGCCAGTGGCCAAGCAAACCACCATGACCAGTCGCGCCAGTGGAAAGCCTACTCCCGCAGCCTGCGTGCTGGGCTGGGGATAGAGGGCTTGGTTCTCTGGGGTATCGGGCATGGAGATACCAGTGCCGTCTACCAGCTTCACCGAGCGCCCACGCCACAGCCATGGCGCCAGCGCCTTCTGGCTGAGCAGGCGCCCTGTTTCGCGAGTCAGCGTACTGAGCATCCCCAGCGGCAGGCGCTGGCGCGCTCGGCAGTACCCGCCGGTGCGAACACTGCACGGGGAAAGACCATCGACCGCACGCTGCGCGGCCCAGCCGTTGACCGCCTTCTGGCACGAGCCATCGGCCTGGAGCACCTGGCGCATGAACATCGACAGCGCAACCGTGGGCGGATACAGCCGCTCGCGGTGCTCGGGCAGTAACGCCTCGGTCGTATCGAGCAATTGCGGACTTGTCAGGATGTTGAAGAACTCCACCGCCGGGGTTGCGTTGGCTTGGCGTCCGATACGCGTTTGACGTTGATGCAAAGCGTTTCGGGCGTTACGATCCATGGTGGCTGGCCTTCAGAAAGATGGTTTGGGAGCTTCGTAACAACCATCCTATCAATCCCTTGGTCAGCCACCTCGTTTTGCCTTCAAATTCAAATGCTTACGTCGAAGACTTCATCGTCACGTGGCCTAAGTAAGTGCCATTCGGTTTAACACCCATTCGTCAATAGAAAAAGCAGGTGTAAATCACCTGCTTTTTTATTGGTTTTATTCTCAGAAAAAATCAATCCCCAGGATGTGCCTCACTAGCCCAGCAGGTCCATCGCATCCAGCATGCGCTGCGACACATCCACCACCTTCAAGCCCTTGTCCATCGCCGACTTGCGCAGCTTCTCGTACGCGGCTTGCTCGCTCAGACCCTGGCGCTGCATCAACAGGCCCTTTGCCCGGTCGATAATGCGGCGGTTTTTGAGCTCGGTACTCAGGTCCTTTACTTCTGTTTTGGCGTCGGCCAGCTCGGCGCGCAAGGCCTGGTCTTGCTCGAAGCGGGCCATGGCGACGTCCAGAATGGGGCGTATGCGCGCGGGTGACAGGCCCGCCACGATGTAGGCCGACACACCGGCTGCCACGGCGGCGCGGGCATTGGATGCATCGCTGTCATTGGTGAACATGACGATGGGGCGGCGTGCGTCACGCGTGGCCATGACCACATGCTCCAGCGCGTCACGGGCTTCGCTTTCGGCATCCAGAATGATCAGGTCGGGCTGCAACTGGGCCAGGCGTTCGTGCAAGAACGTGTCGGCCGGCAGGCTGGCCACCAGGTTGAAGCCGCTTTCCAGCAAGCCAATGCGCAGACTGCGCGAGCGCTCCGCCTGGTCCAGCGCGTGGGTGTCGCCCGGATCGGTGACGTCCAGGTCCGGGGCGATAACGACGATACGCAGGGCTTCATGCATGGTGTTTACCACGCAAAATTCGCGCCAGCGCCGCTTGGCGAGTTTCGCGTTTCAGGCGCGGCGCCAGTATTGGTAACGCCACGCCGTGACAAACCCGGCACGCCGATACAACGCCAATGCTGCGCTGTTGCCTTCTTCGACCTGCAAGAACACGCGATCCAGCCCGCGCGCGGTCGCCGTATCGGCCAGGCCCGCCAGTATCTGGGCTGCCAGGCCGCGTCCGCGGTGTTTGGGTGCGGTGCGCATGCCGTGTATGCTGGCCCAGCCTTGGCTGAGCGCAGCAGTGCCTGCGGCCACGGATTGGCCGGATTCTTGTACCGAGGCGTAGACCACGTGGAGGCTGCGGCTCAGCGCCTGCACGCGGTGCGCGCCGTCGACCGGGTCAAAGCCTTCGGCCAGATACACCGAAGACCACGCGGGCGTGGGGCTGTCGCTGACCTCAGCCGGTGGCGCCTGGCAGATGCTGCGCATTTGCTGCACCGTGCCAACCTGCACCAGCGAGGGCTGCTGCGCTTGGTAACCCAAGCGTGATAACTCGGCATGGATGTTGTCCAGCGCTGGCACATCGGCCATGCGAAAGGCGGCTTGCAAACCACGCTGGGCGTACAGCGTCGCGATATGGCTGATGTGCGCGGGATCCAGGCTGTCGTGGCGCAGTGGCACGGCGCTTTTGGC
Source organism: Rhodoferax sp. (assembly GCF_025356155.1). Classification (GTDB taxonomy): domain Bacteria; phylum Pseudomonadota; class Gammaproteobacteria; order Burkholderiales; family Burkholderiaceae_C; genus Allorhodoferax. The sequence goes on from NZ_JANXUQ010000125.1 coordinate 16,925, forward strand.
GCGGCTGATAGTGGAGTTGTCAAAGGGCAGCAGCCAGCCGTCGATTTCTTGTGTGGCGAGTGGGCCTACAGCATCCAGCGTGGCGCGTTCAAGACTGGCGATGTCGTCAGTGGTGAGGGGCAAGGTCAAGTTGTGCATACGGTTTTGGGGTTGGAACTCTATTGTGCCGAGCGCAAGGGCGCGCTTCCGGGCAAACGCCCCCGAGCTTGTCGCTGCGCGTACTGCGCTGCCCCCCGAAGAGGGCCTTAGCCGTCTTGGGGCGGCCCGGCGACGGCTAAACTCGCCCCCTCATAGGGGAAAACATGCTGGTCTTGGGGATTGAATCGTCCTGCGATGAAACGGGGGTGGCGTTGGTGCAATGGCAGGGGCAGGCCATGCCCACGCTGCTGTCGCATGCGCTGTACAGCCAGATCGACATGCACCAAGCCTTTGGCGGAGTGGTGCCCGAACTGGCCAGCCGCGACCACATCCGCCGCGTGTTGCCGCTCACGAAAGAGGTCTTGGCTGAGAGTGGCCGTACCCTTGCCGATGTGGACGTAGTGGCCTATACCCGCGGCCCAGGTCTGGCGGGTGCATTGCTGGTGGGGGCTGGCGTGGCCTGTGCATTGGGGGCGGCCCTGGACAAACCAGTCTTGGGCGTGCACCATTTGGAGGGGCATTTGTTGTCGCCGTTTTTAAGTGCCGATCCGCCGCAGTTTCCGTTTGCGGCGCTGTTGGTGTCGGGTGGGCATACGCAGTTGATGCAGGTGGATCGCGTGGGGCGCTACGCGCTGTTGGGCGAGACGATTGATGATGCGGCGGGTGAGGCCTTTGACAAGTCCGCCAAGCTGATGGGCCTGGGTTACCCGGGTGGGCCGGCGTTGGCAAAAATGGCGGAGCGGGGCGACCCCGTGGCCTACAAGTTGCCACGGCCTTTGTTGCACAGTGGCAATTTGGATTTCTCGTTTGCGGGGCTCAAGACCGCAGTGCTGGTGCAGGCGCAACGCATGGTTGCCGCTGCGGTGGCGTTGGCCGCAGGCCTGCCGGTGCCAACTGCGCAAGCCAACGGAGGCAGTACCGAAGGCTTTGATGCGCTGCCTGTGCAGCAGCGTTGTGATTTGGCGGCCTCTACACAGGCGGCCATTGTGGAGGTGCTGGTGAAAAAATCACTAGCGGCTCTCAAGCAGACCGGGTTGCAGCGCCTGGTGGTAGCGGGTGGTGTGGGTGCCAATCACAGCCTGCGCGAGCAGCTGAATGCGGCCTGCGCCAAGCGCAATATCCGTGTCCATTACCCCGAGCTGCATTTGTGCACCGACAACGGCGCCATGATTGCCATGGCCGCTGCGATGCGTTTGCAAAGTGGCTTGCAGCAGGCCACCAAGACCTACGCGTTTGACGTGAAGCCCCGCTGGCCGCTGGATAGCCTCTAGGCAACGTGAGTGCCAAAGTGACTTTGGTATCAATCGGGTAGCGGATTTTGCTCCGTGTACCCCGCCCTTCAGGCTCCGCCTTGACCTACGCAAAACCCACTACCCGATTGATACTGCGCTGCTTGGTTTTGCTGAGCCGAAGAAAAACCGCAGGCATCGGCCACCCCATGCCTGCTGCGGGTGCATAGCGAAAGCGCTACCCCGCCCCTGGGGCTTTCTCCTCTACTGGATGGTCAATTCAGCGGCATTGCTGACGGGTACCTTCTTGATCAACTTCAGCGTCAACACACCGTTTTCCAATTTGGCTTCGCTGGTCGCGGTATCAATTTCCAGCGGCAATTCGTACGCGGCGTTGTAGCGGCGTGCAGCGCCTTCCTTGCTGCTGATGCGCACCACAGCGCCTTCGATGGCGATGCTCAGTTGGTCTTTGGCGATGCCGGGCATGTCCAGGCTCAGCGTGAAGCTGGTTTCATCCTGGGTATAGGTGACGGCCTTGTTGGCGCTGGTGCCCAGCGCTTCGTCCATGAAACGTTCCAGCGTACGGCCGGCGTTTGCTTGGGCGTGGCGATGCAGATGAGGGTGAGCGGTAGTAGCGAAAAACATGGTGAGTACTCCTAGTACACTGCGCGGCTCTCACAGCGATCGCCGCATGGATCTAAGCTGCGACTTGTTCTTCTTTTTTCAAGAAAAAAATCCCATGTTTATTCTTCTCGACAAGGTCTTGAAAACCGTGTCGACGGTGCTATGTGTATTGCCCCTCGCGGGCGGCATAGCCACTGCGCAGACCGTCTCTGCACCACCCATCAAGCTGGCCATGATCGAAGGCTTGAGCGGACCCAATGCAGCCCCCGGAGAAGCGGTGTTTCGTAACCTGGCCTGGGCGGTGGAGCGGGTCAATGCACGGGGTGGTGTGAAGCTGCCAACGTCCGCCGGTGGTAGCCAAATGCTGGTGCTGGAGCGTTACGACAGCAAGGGGCAAAACGAGGAGGCCTTGTCGGCGCTGCGCTCTGTCATCGACAGTGGCGCACGCATTGTGTTGCAAGGTAATTCGTCTGCCAACGCCGCTGCCTTGATAGATGCCATCAACAAACACAACGAGCGTGAACCGGGCAAACGCGTGTTGTTCCTGAACTACTCGGCGGTTGACCCCACATTGACCAATGAGAAGTGCAGCTTTTGGCACTTCCGCTTCGATGCCCATGCCGACATGCGCATGGCCGCCTTGATGGACGTCATCAAGGATGACAAGGCGCTCAAAGGCGTGTACCTGATTGGCCAGGATTACAGCTTTGGCCAATCGGTACTGCGCGAGGCGCGGCGCCAGTTGGGCGTGCAGCGGCCGGACATTGCCATCGTCGGTGAGGAGCTGCACCCCATGGCGCGCGTCAAGGACTTTTTGCCCTATGCCAACAAGATTAAGGCCAGCGGGGCAGGGGCTGTCATCACTGGTAACTGGGGCAATGACCTGACCTTGTTGATCAAGGCCGCCAAAGAGGTGGGTTTTGAAGGCAAGTTCTACACCTTTTACGGCAATGCCTTGGGCGCGCAGGCCGCTATTGGCGACGCGGGCATCGGCAAGGTGGTGGCCGTAGCGGACTGGTTGCCCAACGTGCAGACGGCTGGCAGCGAGGCGTTTTACAAGTCTTTCCGCACCCGTTATCCGCTGGCGGCGGATGACTATGTTCACATGCGCATGCAGCTGTTGGTTGAAGCACTGGCGCAGGCCATGGAGGCGGCCGGCAAACAAACCGCTGGTAATTCAGCCAGTCTGGATATTGCCGCTGTAGCGACGCAGATGGAGAAAGTCAAGGTCAACCTGAACGGGCAGGGCGGTGCTATGCGTGCTGCGGATCACCAGTTTCAGCAGCCATTGGTGGTCGGTGTCATGGACCGCCAAGGCACGCCGGGTGTCAAATTTGACGTCGAGGGCTCGGGCTACGGCTTTCGCGTGATCAAAACCCTTGCGCCCGAGGCAGCGGAGTTGCCCACCAGTTGCAAAATGCAACGGCCCTGAGCCTTGCAGAGCCCGCAACAAGGGGCGTTTGTACACACTGCCTTGTATCGGGCTATAATCGACAGGCTTTGCATTCGGCACGGCGCACGCCAGGAGCAGTTCCAGCACCTGGCGCAAGTTGAAACACTACTCAGGAAAACACATGATTGCATCCAGCATCAAAGCCGCAGTTGTCAAAGACAACGCCCGCAGCCCATCCGATACCGGTAGCCCAGAAGTGCAAGTTGCATTGCTGACCGCCCGTATCAACGAACTCATGCCCCACTTCAAGACCCACGCCAAAGACCACCACGGTCGTCGCGGACTGGTTCGCATGGTGAACACACGTAAGAGCCTGTTGGCCTACCTGAACCGCGTAGACCACGACCGTTATGTTGCTTTGATCGCCAAGTTGGGTCTGCGTAAGTAAGCTGCGTAACCAAGCGCTGCACCAAATGACAGACGCCTGAGTTAGTTCACTAGCTCAGGCGTTTTTTACTTCGGAGACGGCAAAAGCAGAGCGAAGCTGTGTCATTCCAAGGAAATTGGCGGTTTTTTTGAACCGCAATCCAAGTTTCTCTGGAATGGCATCGTGTTCTGCGTTGTTGCCTCCGGGCTTGGCAGGTGGCCTTTACCTGCCAGCGGGTTCCCGCACTATCAGGAGATAAAACGATGAGTATTTTCAACAAAGTCACCAAGACCTTCCAATGGGGTCAACACACCGTCACGATGGAAACCGGCGAAATCGCACGCCAATCCACCGGCGCCGTGCTGTTGGACATGGATGGCACCGTTGTTCTGGCCACCGTCGTTGCCAAGACGGAAGGCAAGGCCGGCCAAGATTTTTTCCCACTGACCGTTGATTACCTGGAAAAAGCCTACGCTGCAGGCAAGATCCCCGGCAGCTTCTTCAAGCGCGAAGGCCGCCCCAGCGAGTTTGAGACGCTGACCAGCCGCCTGATCGACCGCCCCATTCGCCCGCTGTTTCCAGAAGGTTTCTTCAACGAAGTGCACGTCGTTGTGCATACCGTGTCGTTGAACCCCGAAGTGGATGCTGATATCGCGGCTCTGATCGCCGTCAGCGCTGCGCTGTCCATCAGCGGTTTGCCGTTCAACGGCCCCATCGGCGCAGCCCGCGTGGGTTACGTCAATGGCGAATACGTGCTCAACCCAGGTCAGACCCAGCGCAAAGACTCCATCATGGATCTGGTCGTTGCTGGTACTGAAGCCGCTGTGCTGATGGTCGAGTCCGAAGCCCAACAGCTGTCTGAAGAAATCATGCTGGGTGGCATCGTCTATGGACACGCGCAAGGCGCTATTGCCATCAACGCCATCCATGAATTGGTGCGCGAAGCCGGCAAGCCCGTGTGGGACTGGAAAGCGCCTGCCAAGGACGAAGTCCTGATCGCCAAAGTGGGTGCGTTGGCCCAGGAAAAACTGGTTACGGCTTACCAAATTCGCAACAAGCAGGCCCGTACGCACGCCACGCGTGAAGTGACGACATGGACCAAGATGGGTCTGAAGGCCGAGGGTGTCGACTTCGACAGCGTAGCCGTGGATGGAATGCTGTTCGACATCGAGGCCAAGATCGTTCGCGGCCAGATTCTGGCAGGCGAGCCCCGCATTGACGGCCGCGACACCCGCACCGTGCGCGCCATCGAAATCCGCAACGGCGTGCTGCCACGCACCCACGGTTCGGCACTGTTTACCCGTGGCGAAACCCAGGCTTTGGTCGTTACCACCCTGGGCACCGAGCGTGATGCACAGCGTATCGACGCTTTGAGCGGTGATTACGAAGACCGTTTCATGATGCACTACAACATGCCTCCGTTCGCCACTGGCGAAACCGGCCGCGTCGGTACACCCAAGCGCCGCGAGATTGGTCATGGCCGTCTGGCCAAGCGCGCACTGGTCGCAGTGTTGCCAAGCAAGGAAGAATTCCCATACACCATGCGTGTGGTGTCGGAAATCACCGAGTCCAATGGTTCGTCGTCGATGGCTTCGGTCTGCGGCGGCTGCCTCTCCTTGATGGACGCTGGCGTGCCTATGAAAGCCCACGTGGCCGGTATCGCCATGGGCCTGAT
>NZ_JANXUQ010000109.1 GCF_025356155.1 Rhodoferax sp.
TTAGGCATGCATGTACATGCTGGAGCCCCAGTAGCAAACCGAAAACCAACCCTAAAAAGTAGCGCATGTGTTTTTCTGAAAGTTCGGTAATGTGTGGAAACCTACTTGATAAGCTGGCGCGCGGTTGAGGTTGGCTTGGGGCATTGCGTTCTGGCCTGCGCACTGCATTGAAGCGCAGCAAAAAAATTCTGTGAAATGGCACAAGTGGGCCGGACCGATTTTGCCATTCCATTCAAACCTGGCCTATCCCACATTTGGGTGATTCGAGGTTCTTTGCTGGTCAGCAACGCCAGAACGGGATAATGGGCGCCGTCGCCCGGTCTGCCCGGGCTTTGTTGTTTTGTCTGGCCCGATTGCATGCACACCCTTGACCAACTGCGCAGTGGCGCACTCGCAGGCACCCGCCGCCTGGACCTGTCCTGTGATCTGGACGCACTGCCGCCCGAGGTGTTTGACCTGGCCGACACGCTGGAGGTGCTCAACCTCTCGGGCAACCGGCTCAGCACATTGCCGCGAGACCTGCCGCGCCTGCACAAGCTCAAGGCCATCTTCTGCTCCAACAATCCTTTTACCCATTTGCCCGAAGTACTGGGCGACTGCGCTGCGCTGCAACAGGTGGGATTTAAGGCCTGTCAGATAACCGAAGTGCCCGGCACCGCCTTGCCGCCACTGCTGCGCTGGCTGACCTTGACCGACAACGCCATTGCGAAACTGCCGCCGGAAGTAGGCCAGCTCCCCGCCCTGCAAAAGCTGATGTTGGCGGGCAACCGGCTGCGTGATCTGCCCGCTGGTTTGGCCGATGCGCACAGGCTGGAGCTGCTGCGCCTGTCGGCCAACCAGTTTGCGCAATTGCCCGGCTGGCTGACCGAGCTGCCACGGCTGGGCTGGTTGGCACTGGCCGGCAACCCGCTGGGCTGGCACCACGCAGAGCCCGCACCCATGGGCCGTGTGCCGTGGGCGCAGCTACGCGTGGTCGGCCTGCTGGGGGAGGGCGCGTCGGGCCACATCTACCGCGTGCAGCAAGAGGGCAGCACAGAATCATTCGCGCTCAAACTCTTCAAAGGCCTGGTCACCAGCGATGGCCTGCCCGAGCACGAACTGGCCGCCTGCCAGGCCGCGGGCCAGCACCCCGCCCTGTGCACGCCCAGCGCGGAATTGGCGGACCACCCGCAGGGCACACGCGGCCTGCTGCTGCCGTTGATTGCACCGCACTACACCAACCTGGCCGGGCCGCCCAGCCTGGAGAGCTGCACGCGCGATGTGTATGCGCCGGGATTGCGCATACCACCGCCAGCGATGCTGCGCCTGGCCCATGACATGGCCGATGCGCTGGCGCACTTGCACCGCAAGGGCGTCATGCACGGCGACTTCTATGCCCACAATATTTTGTGGGACCCGGCCAGCGGCCAGGCGCTGCTCAGCGACTTTGGTGCGGGCACGCTGCTGCCGGTGGATCAGCCTGGTGTGGGCCGTGCGCTGCAGGCGCCGGAAGTGCGGGCCTTTGGCTGTTTGCTGGAGGAGCTGGTGGCGCATGCGCAGCAACTGACGGATGGTGGGGACACCGGTGCTCTGGCGGATGTGGCCGCATTGGCGCGGGCTTGCCTGGACGACAATCCCGCGCACCGCCCCTCCATGGCAGAGGTCGCGCACCAGTTGGCCGCTGCGTTATCGCCCTCAGGTGCTGGCTGATTTTGGAAATACTATAGTTTTTATAGCGGTATGTGTATATCCGACGAGGGCTATCGGCCTATTTGATTTGGATTTTCCCAGAAAATGACTAATAAAACCCCATTTGGGTATTTTTGGAGAGATATGCTGACTTGTAAAAACCTGGTGCTCACGGCCATTGCGATTTCTGTGCTTTCCACCGCGGCGTTTGCCACCGACACGGTGCAGCCACTTATCGATGGCGCCACCTACACACAGCCCCGGCAGATGGTGGAGGTGGAGCCGGGCCGCAGCCTCAACCTGCACTGCGCGGGCACCGGGTCACCCACCGTGGTGTTGGAGTCAGGTCTGGGCGTGCCGCTTAGCAATTGGGGGTTCGTGCAACCCGTGGTCGCGCGAAAGACCCGCACCTGCGCCTACGAGCGCGCAGGCCTGGGCTTTAGCGACGCGGCAACCCGCGCGTCAGACAGTAAAAATATTGTGGATGACTTGCACCGCCTGCTGGTTGCTGCGGCGATCAAGCCACCGTATGTGCTCGTCGGCCATTCCTATGGCGGCATGACGGTGCGGCTGTATGCGGACACCTATCCGACCGAAGTGGTGGGCATGGTGCTGGTGGACCCTTCGGTTGAGGACCAATTGGCGGGATACCGTGCGCTGGACCCGCAGAAACGCGATGCCGAGCAATATTATGTGGATACGGTAGAGCCCAATCTGCGGGACGGGCGGGAATGCGTGGCCGCAGCCTCTACTGGATTTGCCAAAGGTACGGAGATGTTCAAAAAATGTATATCTGATCCCTTTGTGCAGTACAGCGAGGCGGTCAATGCCAGCAACCAGAAGCAGGAAATGGGGCAGGCCATGCAGAAAGCTGGACTCTCTGAAGGTGAACAGGTATTTGGTGCCAGTGCCGATCAGGTGCGGGCTTCTCGCCATTCCTATGGCAAGCTACCTTTGATCGTATTGACCAGCGGGCCACGGCCTCCACCCAAAGACCCCCAAACGCCAGAAGCGCAGGCGTTGAGCGCGGCTAGAAGGCAACTGTGGGTGACCCTGCACGACGACGTCGCCAAACTCTCCACCCGGGGTGTAAACGAAATCGTGCCGGGCGCTAAGCACTACATCCAGCTCGACAAACCGCAGGCTGTCATCGACGCCATCACGCGGGTTGTGGCCATGGCCCAGGACGCCAAGTGAGATGCCACGCCAATCGTTGACAATCTGCGCCTAGTCGCCAACCGCTCACCTTCAACCAGACCACCCCGCCCATGGAATTTGTCACCTTTCTCATCGACTTCGTCCTGCACGTGGACAAACACCTGAAGACCTTTGTCGAACACTACGGCCTGTGGGTTTACGCGCTGCTGTTTGTCGTCATCTTTGTCGAAACCGGCGTCGTCGTCATGCCGTTTCTGCCGGGCGATTCGCTGCTGTTTGTCGTGGGCGCCATGTGTGGTTTGGGCTTGATGAGTTACCCGCTGTCCGTCGGCCTGCTGTTTGCGGCGGCGGTGCTGGGCAACCAGTCCAACTATGCGATTGGGCGCTACATAGGGCCGCGTGTTTTCCAGTGGGAGGATTCGCGCTTCTTCAACCGCAAGGCCTTTGATTCGGCCCACGCGTTTTACGAAAAATATGGCGGCATCACCATCGTCGTTGCGCGTTTTATGCCCTTCCTGCGCACCTTTGCGCCATTCGTGGCCGGTGTGGCGCGCATGACGCGCACGCGCTTCACGCTGTATGACATTTCGGGTGGCGCCCTGTGGGTGGGCGGCATCATCACCATTGGTTATTTCTTTGGCAACTTCCCCTGGGTGAAGGCCAATCTGGACAAGATCATCTGGGCGATGATTTTTGTGCCGGGCCTGATCATTCTGTTTGGCGCTTGGCGCGCGCGCCGCAAGGCCGCTGCTGCCCTGGGGTCCTAACTCCTGACCCGATTACGCGCCAGCGGCGGGTTCTTGGAGAAATAGCGCTCTATGCCGCGCATCAATGCGTCGGCCAGCTGGGTCAAAAAGTCCTCGCTGTTGAGCTTGGCCTCTTCCGTAGGGTTGCTGATAAACGCAGCCTCCACCAACACGCTGGGAATATCGGGCGCCTTTAGCACTGCAAAACCGGCTTGCTCCACCTTAGGCTTGTGCAATTTGCCGACGCGGCCGATCTCGCCCAGCAGCGTGGTGCCCAGTTTCAGGCTGTCGTTGATCTGCGCGGTGGTGCTCATGTCCAGCAGGGCGCGTTGCACGGTAGCGTCTTTGCTTTGCACGTTCAGCCCGCCAATCAAGTCCGCCTTG
>NZ_JANXUQ010000128.1 GCF_025356155.1 Rhodoferax sp.
AGGAGGAGGCCGAAGGCCGGGGGACACGAACGGTGGCGCCCACCCCAGCCCGGCCGCGGGCGCGTGCAAAAAACCTACCCCGACATCAGCTTATGTACCAGATCGCCTGTTGTGGAAGACTTGTACTTTCGCATCAGCCGGGCCCGGTAAATCTCCACGGTACGGTGGCTGATGGTAAGCGTCTTGCCGATTTGTTTGGACGTCAGCCCCTGCATCAAATACGCGGCAACTTCGCGTTCGCGTGCAGTTAATTCGGCTTTGACGGGCCGTTGTGCGCTGAGGTCTTCAAAGCTCCAGATGCCAGCTTCGTGCGGCGCGTCGCGGTTCAGCGCGCGGCCCGATACGTGGCACCAAAAGGCCTCTCCCTTGAGTCGGCCGTCCATACGGCGCATGATGCGGTCGTCGGCATAGGTGCCGTTGCGGTTCAGGATGGGGGCGATGCGGGCACCGGTGCGCTCAAACTCATCGGCACTGGGGTACAGCACCTGGAAGGATTGCCCAATCAGTTGGTCGTGTGTAGTGCCAAACATTTCGCACAGGCGTTGATTGCAGTCCGTGATACTGCGGTTGCTGGAGAGCGCCAGGCCGATGGGGGCCAGGTCGAATGCGAGGCGGTAGTTGATGTCCATAGGGTTAGGCTTTACGAAAAACTACGTATATGGATAAGTAGTATCGTACGGCAGTTGAATCTTTTCACAGGAGACAGGTGCAATGAACAAGATATTTCCCAGCGCTGCAGCCGCGCTTGATGGTGTCGTCAAGGACCGCCAGTTGCTGGCGGTTGGCGGTTTTGGCCTGTGCGGCATTCCCGAGGCGCTGATCGACGCGCTGAAGGACAGTGGCGTCAAAGACCTGACGGTGATCTCCAACAACGCCGGTGTTGACGGCTTTGGCCTGGGCAAGTTGCTGGAGACGCGCCAGATCAAAAAAATGATTTCCAGCTATGTAGGTGAGAACAAGGAGTTCGAGCGCCAATACCTGGCCGGTGAACTGGAGCTCGAATTCACACCCCAGGGCACACTGGCCGAGAAGCTGCGCGCCGGTGGCGCCGGTATTCCCGCCTTCTTCACCAAGACCGGTGTGGGCACTGTCGTCGCGGACGGCAAAGAGCTGCGTGAATTCGATGGCGAAACCTATGTCATGGAGCGCGCCCTGGTGCCAGACGTGGCGCTGGTCAAGGCGCACCGTGCCGACAAGTCGGGCAACCTGCAGTTCCGTTTGACGGCACGCAACTTCAACCCCGCCGCTGCGATGGCAGGCAAGGTTTGCATTGTGGAAGTGGAAGAGATCGTGGAGACCGGCACCATGGTGCCTGACCAGGTTCACCTGCCCGGCATTTATGTGCACCGCATCGTGCACAACCCCAACCCCGAGAAGCGTATCGAGAAGCGCACCGTCACATCGAAAGAGGGAGTTTGATCATGTCGTGGACTCAAGACCAAATGGCGGCACGCGCCGCACAAGAACTGCAAGACGGTTTTTATGTGAACCTGGGTATCGGCATACCTACCTTGGTAGCCAATTTTGTGCCAGCAGACAAGGAAGTCTGGCTGCAGTCCGAGAACGGCATGCTGGGCATTGGCCCCTTCCCCACCGAAGACGAGGTGGACGCCGACCTGATCAACGCCGGCAAACAGACGGTGACCACCATCAAGGGCTCATCCATCTTTGGCAGCCACGACAGCTTTGCGATGATCCGCGGCGGCAAGATCAACCTGTCCATCCTGGGTGCCATGCAGGTCAGCGAAAAGGGTGACTTGGCCAATTGGATGATCCCAGGGAAGATGGTCAAGGGCATGGGCGGCGCCATGGACCTCGTGGCGGGTGTCAAGCGCGTCATCGTGTTGATGGAGCACGTGGCCAAGAAAAAAGACGGCACTATCGATCTGAAGATATTACCTAGTTGCACCCTGCCATTGACCGGCGTTGGTGTGGTCGACCGCATCATTACCGACCTGGCTGTAATGGATGTGACGCCCGAGGGCTTGAAGGTGGTGGAGCTGGCACCTGGCGTGAGCCGTGAGGACCTGCAGGCCAAGACGGGCGTGCAACTAATCTGATTGCGGGACACAGACCGAAGCGCAGCGTAGCTCGGTCTCCAACTGATTGAGGGTGTTCTTGCGGGTGGGGAAGACCACTAGTGTCGACCCCCGTTGAAACGCAGAAAGCGCGAAAACCCCGAGTAAGATAGCGCGAACTATTACCCGGGGGTTTCATGTCCAGAGCGCTCAAATTCCTGATGTTCATCTACTTCGTGGTGTTCATCACCACGGGAGCGTTCATGGTCCTCATCGTGAACGCGGACGAAGGCTCTGCTCCCTGGATCAGCCTGCTGGCTCGCAACCATGGCATCGTGTTTGTTTGGCACCTGGCGTGCTGGATGACACTGGGTATGTTCTCCAACTACTACTGGGACCTGTTCAACATGGGCAAGGGTCTGGATGCAGTTCAGGTCGAGCGCATCATCCTGCCGCTGCTGGTGTCCCCCATCGTGTTCTACCCCACCTACAACCTGTGGCTCAGCAGCAGTTCACAGAGCTATATTCTGTTTGAAGTCATCGCCTTTCAGAGCGGGTTTTTCTGGCAGGCTCTCTTCACGAAGGCCAAGCCTTTGGATCAGGCTACGGTGATTCCCTGGTCGGTGAACAACAACACCAATGGGCGTGGTACCGCGTCGCAGGCCAAGCCCACGGGTGGGCCTGCTGCTATGGGTTAATGCATTCAGCCCTGCGTTTGCGGGCTGTACTCTACCCTTTGCGTGCGGGTTTAAACCACCTGCCGACTCACCAGCCTACGTGAAGCCACCGCCTGCTTCACCCACCCCAGCCGTAACCAGCGCGCGGTCATGATGCCACCGCGCACCCACTCGTCCAGCGCATAGGCAATCCATACACCGGTCAGTCCCAAACCAAAGTGGATGCCCAGCAGCCACGAGCCAAAGCCCATGACCACCACCATGGACGCCGCACCCGCCACGACCGGAAAGCGTGCATCGCCCGCTGCTCGCAGCGCTGTGATGACGACGATGTTGCAGGTGCGCCCCGGCTCCAGCAGCACGGTGATCCACAGCAACGTGGTGGCCTGCGCAATAATCAACGGGTCATGCGTGAACAGGCGCAGCGTCCACGGCGCCGTGGTAGCTGTGATGATGGCTACCGTCAGTGACACCCCCAATCCCCAGAGCAGGCATTTGCGCACCAGCTTCCAGGCAGCGCGCAACTCCCCAGCGCCAATCAAGTGGCCCACCAGGATCTCGCCCGCAAAACCCAGTGCCACGGTGGACAGCACGATGACATTCATGATCTGCATGGCATAGCCCTGCGTTGCCAGCTCTGCAGTGCCCATGGTCGACACCACGGTGACTGACACCAGCATCGCGATGCGATAAGCAATGTTTTCGGCAGCGCCGGGCAGGCCAATCGCAATGGAGCTGCGCAAGGTACCCCATCGCACGGCCACCGCATCGTGCCAACTGGGATACAGCTTCAGCACGGCGCGCCACAGCCAGATATGCACGCCCAGCCCAAAGCCACGGCTGATGGTCAAGGCCAGCGCGAAACCCACCATGCCCATGGCGGGCAGCGGACCCACGCCCCGCATCAACGCAAAGCACAGCACCAGGTGCACGGCGTGCATGGACAGGATGTTGAGCATGGTCTCACGGGTGTGCAGGTGTGAGCGCATCACGGCCGCCATGCTGGCGTTGAAGGCATCCAGAAACAGTGCCAGTGCCAGTACGTGCAGGTAGGGTGTGGCCAGTTCGCGCACATCGGCGGTGGCCTGCATGGCGCCCAGTAGCGGGCCGGTTGCCGCAAAGAGTACGAGCGCGGCGCCCAAGCCTAGCCAAGTGCTGGCGCCCAGGCTGGCCAGCGCGGTGCGGTCTGCATCGCGGCGGTTGCCAGCGCCCAGGTTTTGCGTAATGACCACACCCACACCCATGCTGATGATGCGAAACAACAGGAAGAAAGCGCTTTGCACCTGGTTGGCCAAACCAAACGCGGCCGAGGCCGTGTCGGACTCTTGTGATACCAACCACATGCCCAGAAAGCCGACACCAAAGCCCAGCCCCAACTCCGCCAGCAACGGCCAGGCGATGGCCAGGACATGCAATTTATGGCCCGACTTGGGTGTGGAGTTTTTAGCCATCAGATCGAGTCGTAAAGTGGATAAATAAAAGTAGTAATAGTACAAATAGTAAGGGAAAACCCTTTAGACTCAGGGAAATTTCCACAAATTTAACCAGCAGATCAGTGTTTGTACTGCGTTGTATTACTACTTATGATGAGTATACTCAGAGATGCCTTGCGTCGATGGGGCCGGGTGGATTGAAACATTGAAAACCGCAACCGGTGTGCGGAACGGAGGTACAAGGTGGCGGATGTCAAGTTATCGGGTGTGGGCAAATCGTTTGGCGACATCAACATATTGCAGGGCATCGACCTCCACATCCGTGACGGCGAATTTGTCGTGTTTGTCGGCCCCAGCGGCTGCGGTAAGTCCACGCTGTTGCGCATGATCGCCGGTCTGGAAGACATCACCAGCGGCACGCTGCACATTGGCGAGCGCCTGGTCAACGACGTGCCGCCGGCCGAGCGTGGCATCTCCATGGTGTTCCAGTCGTATGCGCTGTACCCGCACATGAACCTGTACGACAACATGGCCTTTGGCCTGCAGCTCAAGAAAATGCCCAAAGCCGAGGTCGACCGACTGGTGCAAAACGCCGCCAAGATTCTGGGCATAGAACATTTGCTGGACCGCAAACCCAAGGACCTATCCGGTGGCCAGCGCCAGCGCGTAGCCATCGGCCGCGCCATTGTGCGCAAGCCCGAGGTGTTTTTGTTTGACGAGCCTTTGTCCAACCTGGACACGGCCCTGCGTGTGCGCATGCGATACGAGTTTGCCAAGCTGCACACCGATTTGAAGACAACGATGATTTATGTGACCCACGACCAGGTCGAGGCCATGACGCTGGCCGACCGCATCGTCGTGTTGTCGGCAGGCAAGCTAGAGCAGGTGGGTTCTCCACTGGAGCTGTACGAGCACCCGGACAACTTGTTTGTGGCGGGCTTCATTGGCTCGCCCAGCATGAACTTCATTGCCGCCGAATTTGTGTCCTGTAGTGCGACGGACGTGACCGTGCGGCTGAACGACGGTGCGCTGATCCAATGCGCGGTCAGCGCACCCAAAGCCAAGCCCGGCGACAAGGTGACGCTGGGCATACGCCCCGAGCACATCACCCGTGTGCCTTACGCCAATCGGCTGACGGCGACGGTGACCTTCGTCGAATCGCTGGGCAGCGTCACCCATGCGTACTGCGCCTTGCCCGGAGCGCAAGATGGGCTGACCTGTGAACTGACGGGCATGGTGCGCGTGCAAGCCGGCGACACGCTGGAGCTCGGTGTGGAACCCGACCGCTGCTATTTGTTTGATGCGACAGGCAAGGCCTTCAAACGCATGGTGCCTGCGCACGGGGAAGCGTGATGGTGTTTCGTCTGGTTTCATTGGGTTTGGCGGTTGTGGTGGCCGCGGGTTTTGCACTGCCTGCGCACGCGGCAGATGCACCCCAACTGTTGATCTGGATCAATGGTGATAAGGGTTACGTCGGCCTGCAAAAGGTGGGCGATGCTTTTGCCAAAGAGTCTGGTGTCAACGTGGTGGTGCAACACCCAGAAGGCGCAACTGACAAGTTCCAGGCCGCGGCTGCCGCAGGCAAGGGCCCTGATATTTTTTGCTGGCCGCATGACCGCACGGGTGAGTGGGCGCGCTCGGGCCTGCTGGTGCCCATACACCCGTCCAAACGCGTGCGCGATGAGATTGATGAATCAGCTTGGAAGGCCTTCACCTACAAGGGCAAGACGTGGGGCTACCCGCTGGCCATTGAGGCAGTAGGTCTGGTCGTCAACCGCGACCTCGTGAAGACGGTGCCCACGACGTTTGACGAGGTCATGGCGCTGGACAAGGAGCTGGTCAAAAAAGGCAAGAAAGCCATTCTGTGGGACTACAACAAGTCTTTCTTTACCTGGCCCATGCTGGCCGGTGCCGGGGGCCAGGTGTTTGGCCGCAGCAGCAATGGGGAACTGGACCCGTCGGTCGTAGGCGTCAACTCGCCCGGTGCTGTCGCGGGTGCGAACATGCTGTCGCGCCTGATTGAAGAGGGCTACATGCCCCGCGGTGCGCGCTACGCCGAGATGGAATCCGGCTTTGCCCGCGGCGAGATCGCGATGATGATCACCGGCCCCTGGGCCTGGGACAACGCGCGCAAGGCCAAGAT
>NZ_JANXUQ010000127.1 GCF_025356155.1 Rhodoferax sp.
GGCCGTATGGCCGTCATGTCCGCAGGCGTGCATCTTGCCGACATGTTTGCTGGCGTGGTCAAAGGTGTTGAATTCCTGCATCGGCAAGGCGTCCATGTCGGCGCGCAGACCAATGGCGCGGCTGGACGTACCCGCCTTGACAATACCCACCACGCCCGTCGTCCCCATGCCGCGGTGGACGGGTATGCCCCACTGCGTCAACTGGGCCGCCACCACGTCGGCGGTGCGTTTTTCCTCAAAGCACAGTTCAGGATGCGCATGGATGTCGCGGCGGATGGCGCCAATGGCCGGCGCTGCGGCAACCAGTTCGGGAATTAGCTTCATATCGATCGTGTTCTTGCGGTGGAAAGCACATTATTACGCCGCAGGCTTTACCATGCTGAACATGCGTGACTCAACCCCTTCCATCCCCATCCACCCTTCCCACGACGCCGTACACGACGTTGTGGGCGCCTGCCCGCACGACTGCCCGGACACCTGCTCCCTGGTCACCACAGTGCAAGACGGCGTGGCCACCAAAGTACATGGCAACCCCGCCCATCCGCACACGGACGGCGCGCTGTGCACCAAGGTCTCGCGCTACACCGAGCGCACCTACCACCCCGAGCGCATCTTGCACCCGCTGAAGCGCACCGGCCCCAAGGGTTCGGGCCAGTTCGAGCAGGTCTCGTGGGAGGAAGCGCTGACCGACATTGCGCACAAGCTCACCGCCATTGCTGCCAAAGGACCGGACGCCGCCCAGGCCATTCAGCCCTACAGCTATGCCGGCACCATGGGCTTGGTGCAGGCCGAGAGCATGGCGGCGCGCTTTTTCAACAAGCTGGGCGCCTCTTTTCTGGACCGCACGATTTGCGCCACCGCTGGCGGCGAGGGCATGACGCAAACCCTGGGCCGCAAGGTGGGCATGCGGGTGGAGTTTTTTGCCGAATCAAAACTCATCATCATCTGGGGCAGCAACTCGATTGCCAGCAACCTGCACTTCTGGCGCTACGCCCAAGTAGCCAAGCGCAACGGTGCCAAACTCATCTGCATAGACCCGCGCAGGAGCGAAACAGCAGACAAATGCCACGAACACATCGCATTGCGCCCCGGCACCGACGCGGCGCTGGCGCTGGCGGTCATGCGCGAGCTGATCACCAACGACTGGCTGGACCATGACTACATCGCCCAGTACACGCTGGGCTGGGATGCCTTGCGCGAGCGCGCGCTGGAGTGGACGCCCGAGCGGGCCGCCGATATCTGCGGCATCACGGCGGAACACATCCGATCCCTGGCGCGCGACTACGGAGGCTGTTTCCAGCGCGGGGAGCCCGCCGGCATCCGCATGAACTACGGCCTGCAGCGCGTGCGGGGCGGCGGCAACGCGGTGCGCGCCATTGCCTGCCTACCGGCGCTGATTGGTGCCTGGCGGCACCGTGCGGGTGGCGTGTTGTTGTCCAGCTCGGGCATGTTTCCTGTGGACGACCAAGCGCTGCAGCGCCCGGATCTGCTGGCCGGGCGCACCCCGCGCACCGTCAACATGGTGACGATTGGCGACGACCTGCTTCGCCCCGCGTCGCCCGCGTTTGGCCCGGCGATTGAGGCGCTGGTGGTCTACAACAGCAACCCGGTGGCGGTGGCGCCCGACTCCAGCAAGGTGGTGCAGGGCTTTGCCCGCGCAGACCTGTTCACGGTGGTGCTGGAACACTTCCAAACCGACACGGCTGACTACGCCGATTACGTCCTGCCGGCCACTACGCAGCTGGAGCACTGGGACGTGCACCTGAGCTACGGCCACACCGATGTTCTGCTGAATCGCCCGGCCATTGCCCCGGTGGGCGAGGCCAAGCCCAATACACAAATCTTCCGCGAACTGGCGGCCCGCATGGGTTTTGACGAGCCCTGCTTTACCGAGAGCGACGAGAGCCTGTGCCGTGCCGCCTATGGCCCGGCGGTGGACTTTGAGCTGCTGCTGCGCCAGGGCTTTGCCACGCTGCAGATGGCCGACGCGCCGTTTGCCCAAGGTGGTTTCCCCACGCCGTCGGGCCGCTGCGAATTTTTCAGTGCGCGCCTGCAGGCCCAGGGCCTGGACCCGCTGCCCAGCTACATCCCCAACCACGAGCTGCACGGCAGTTCGACCGCCTACCCGCTGGCCATGATCTCGCCACCGGCCCGCAACTTTTTGAACTCGACCTTCGTCAACGTGAAGAGCCTGCGCGACATCGAAGGTGAACCGATCCTGGAAATCCACGTCGACGACGCCCAGGCCCGCGCCATCCAGAACGGCGACGTGGTGCGGGTGTTCAACCAGCGTGGCGAATACCACTGCAAGGCCAAGATCTCGGCCCGCGCCCGCCCCGGCGTCGTCAACGGTCTGGGCGTGTGGTGGCGCAAGCTGGGCTTGGCGGGCACGAATGTCAACCAGCTCACCAATCAAAAGCTCACCGACATGGGCCGGGGGCCGACCTTTTACGACTGTCTGGTGGAAGTGGCAATAGCCAAATAGTCCGATAGCCCTCGCCGAATATGGATTAACAGCTATTGTTTTTATAGCGTTTGCGAAAAACGTACGCTACGCCGGTTTTACGTCTATGTAGTACACGCCCCAAGGGCAAAGACCAAATCGTTGCTTCAACGGCTTGTCTTTGAAGTCCACCAGGTTGTCGGCGTCATAGACGGCCCACTGCGGGCCTAGCCCACCGAGCGCCAGAGGTTGACCATCCATATGGGTGGCTATCAACATGCGGTAGCGCCGGATGTCTGCCAGGCTGATGGCCACGTTGTAGCCATCCACCGCCCGCAAACCAACCAGCACCGTACTGGTCGGTGCAACGCCCGCAGCCTCCAGCACCGTGCTGATCAGCGGCCCCGATAAGGCGTGGACCTTGGCGTCGTATTCCAGTGTGGGTTTGATCTGAATGGTTGGCAGTCGGTACAGCGCGACAGCGTCCAAAGCCAGGGCTTTGTCGAACTGAACCCCGTGTTTGGACATCATCTGGTCAAGCGCTGGGTCCAGCGGGCCGCGGTTGCTTTTGGTGACGACCGGGCCACCAATGGTCAACAGCACTGGTCCACGGGCCTGCGGGCTGGCTGCCTGCACACCAGCCACGGGCAGCACACCCGCCAACGCAGAACGCGTCAGAAAATCGCGCTTATTCATAAACAGCTCCAAGAGAAAATTGGGTCGAAAGTCATTCTAGATTCTTTGGGGTCGGCGGGCTCGCAAAACAATTTGTCTGCCAATTGTGAAGGCCCCTTTGCGCCGGTTCACCGTGTTCTTGTAAAGTGCAGGTATGCCCAGTACCGCTTCTTTTGTGACAAGCCTAGGTCTTGCCACGCGACCCGCCAGACTTTTCTCCATCGTCTGCTTGGGTCTGGCCCTGCAATGGCTGGTGGGTTGTGGAACGGCTCCCATGACCCGTAGTGGCTCAGGTTATTCCGATGGGGTGGAAGCCCCATCCCGCTTGACGCCCGAGCAGGCTGGTGACGTCACTATCTATGCTATCGGCCTGGTGGGCACTCCCTACCGTTACGGCGGCAACACACCACAGTCGGGCTTTGACTGCAGCGGGCTGATTGGCCATGTCTACCAGACGCGAGCGCATGTTGCACCACCGCGCACGGTGGCCAGGCTCAACGGCTGGGGTAACCCGGTTGCGGCGGACAGGATTCGATCCGGCGACCTGGTGCTGTTCTCCCAACGCGACCAGGTCACCCACGCCGGCATCTATGTGGGCCAAGGCCGGTTTGTACACGCGCCATCCACCGGCGGCGAGGTGCGTTTGGACCATCTGGGCTCCAAATACTGGGCAACGCAGCAGGTAGCCTACAGGCGCCCGTGATGCCTGGGTTGCAAAGACGCCATCTATGGCCTATGGCCGCGAAAAATAGGCTGCGCATCGCTAACCAGCAAAACGGCTGGGGCCTCTGGGTCCAATGCATTGTTCTGCTTTTTTTGTTGCCGCTCTGCCTGCAGCACGCCCATGCGCAAACTGCGGCGGTGCAGATCGGCAATAACGACAGCTACGTGCTGTCGAACCGCTTCTCCTACCTCGAAGACGCGACGACTACCCAAACCCTGGACAACATCCTGGCACCCGATGCGCAGGCCCGGTTCAAACCGGTAGCCCAAGGGTCGACGTCCACCAACTTTGGCGCCACGGATTCGGCCATCTGGCTCAAGATCGAACTGCAAACGGAAACCGCTGCGCCCACGCGCTGGATGCTGGAGGTAGACAACGCGCCCATGGACCGGTTGGATGTTTACCTGTCCCGCGCCGATGGAAGTTTTGACCACCAGGTGGGCGGCGACTCACTGCCGTTCGACCAACGCTCTGTGCAGCATCACAACCACGTCAAGTCGCTGGACCTCGCGCCCGGCAGCACCTCGACCTTATACCTGCGTGTGGCGTCGCAGGGTGTGGTGATGGTGCCTACCACGTTATGGCAGCCCGCTGCGCTGTGGCAAGAGGACCAGAAGACCTACTCCGTATTCAGCCTCTACCTGGGTCTATTGATCGGCCTGCTGTTGTACAACTTGCTGCTTTTTGTGTCGGTCCGCGACCCGGCCTATTTGCTGTACGCAAGCATGGTTGCCTGCATAGGACTGGGCGTAGCGTCTGCCAACGGACTGGCCGCACAGTTTTTGTGGCCGCAATCCGATTGGTGGAACAACCGCGCGCCCATCGTCTTTCAAACCGGCAGTGGCGCCTTCAGCATTCTGTTTGTGCGCAGCTACTTGGCCAGCCGCACCAGCATGCCCAGAATGGACAAGTGTTTGCTGGCCTTGGTTGCCTTATGGGTGTTCTCCTTTGCCGCTTCCCTGGCATTGCCATACAAAGTCGGGCGGGATTTATTGGCCGTGCTCAGCCTTGCGGGCGTGCTGGCCGTAGTTGTTACAACGGTCCTAAGCATTCGGCGTCGGCGACCCGGTGCCAAATACTTTGGTCTTGCCTGGGCCACGTTTTTGACCAGTGTAGTGGTCCAGGTATTGCACAACAGTGGGCTGATTCCCTCCAGCCCAGTTAGCGCCAACGCCATTGAAATTGGGTCGTCATTTGAAATGATTCTGTTGTCACTGGCGCTGGCAGACCGCATCAATGTGGCCCGGCGCGAGAAGGACATTGCGCTGGTGCAAGTATCTACCGAGCAAGCCACCGTACATGCCTTGCAGCAGCTGCAGCAGCGTTACCGGTCCGTCATCGAGCATGTAGCCGAAGGCATGGTGGTCTTACAAAACCAGCGCATCGTTTTCGTCAACTTCAGAGCCACCGAAATTCTGGAGGCGACCAAGGCCAGCATCATCGAGGACGGAGTGATGCAACAGATCCATGCGGACGACAGACCACTGTTGATCGAACGCCTGCACCAGCGGCTTGCAGGCCAGCCGATTGATGCGCGGTGCCAGGTGCGGCTGGAGTTGCCCGACAAAGCAACCAAGTGGCTGGAATTTGGCGATAACCTGGTGCCCTGGGATGGCGGCAAGGGCTTGCTCATATTTTTTCTCGACGTGACCGAGCGCCACGCCGCCGAACTGGAAACCCGTGCGGCATTGGATAGGCAACAAGAACTAAACGACCTGCGCTCACGATTTGTTGCCATGACCAGCCATGAATTCCGCACACCACTGGCGGCGATTTTGTCTGCGCAGGACTTGCTGAAGATGTACGGCGACCGCATCCCCGAGTCGGAAAAGCTGGAGCTGCTGGGCCTGATTGAATCGGGCGTGAAGCGTATGACATCCATGCTGGAACGTGTATTGTTGCTGGGCCAGGCGGAAGCCAATATGCTGGAATTCAAACCCGCAAAGTTGAACCTTGAAACCCTATGCCAAGACTTGGTTGCAGAGGCCAAGAATCAGCACCAGGGCAGCAGTTGCCAGCTCACACTGGACTTTCGGGGCTCGGCAGGCGATGACGCGTTCGACGAGAAATTGCTGCGCCATATTTTCAGCAACCTGCTATCCAACGCCATCAAGTACTCACCCGATGGCGGTGAGGTCCGCATGACGGTCTACGCTCAAGACGTGCAAACCGTATTTGAAGTCTGTGACCAGGGCATTGGCATTCCGCCCGGTGAAGCCGACGCATTATTCACGTCTTTTCACAGAGCCAGCAATGTGGGGGCCATACCGGGAACCGGGCTGGGATTGGCCATCACCAAGCAATCCGTTGATCTGCATGGTGGCAGCATTGCCGTCTGCAGCAATGCGGGCAAAGGCAGCTGTTTCACCGTGCGCTTGGGGCAAACCAACTAGAAAAAATGGCCCGTATGGGGTTCAGGGTTGCTGCAGTGCAATCGAGAACCGGGTACCGCGCCCCATTTCACTGATTACTTCCACGGTACCGCCGTGCCGCTCTATGGCGCGCATGACGATAGCCAAGCAAAGAACTACCACTTCAAATGCCAGGACATGGGATCGTCTGTGCACGGACACTACGGCTTGACTGGTATCGCCCGTGGCGCACCGCGTTTCGGTCGCGCGTGATTTACACCTATACGGTGAGCGGTGTCGCCTATGACGGGGACCGGATTCCTTTTGGCGAAAGCCTGGTTGCCGCGTCACCTCTTCTATTGCACTTTCGGACACACCGCTATCCTGCGGCCAGCGAGGTCACTGTGTTTTGCGTTGGCTCCAACCCTGCCCAAGCCGTGTTGGAGCCGCGGGTGTTCGGGTCGTGGGTGCTATGGGTCACTGTTGCCATGGCGACCATGGGTGCAGCGCACCTGCTGGGTTTGGTCTAGCCACCTCTGGCGCGGCACATTCGGGGTCACGCTGCCGACCGTTTCGCCTGGCAGATTGGCAACCGTATGCTGACTAAATCGGTCTGTAGCCCTCGTGAAATAAGCTTTACTAGCTATATATTCAGGAGCATCAGCACGATGACTCAACCGACTGAATTCGCCGTGTCGGCAATCGCCGACGCAGCACACCCCTTGATTTCATTGGCTTTTCCAATGCCGAGACCAATGGTGTCGGCCCAGGCCGACAAGCCCCAACCCACACGGTGCGCCAGACCGTTGATTTCATTAGGGTTTTTTGTTGGCACGCGTCTTGGATAGATAGATGCGAGCGTCGCAATTTGCAATGCCAGGAACAAACTCAACAACCATTGAAAGAGCCATCATGAGTGCAAAACACGTATTGGTCATTAACAAATTGGCGCTGTCATTGGTGTGCCTTTGCGCTACAGGCGCTGCACTGGCGGCGCAACCCGTCGTATCAGCCCCCACCACGCGCCCCGGCCAAAACACGACGACCGTCGCCGCGTCAACGCTCCCCGGCACGCTAGACGCGATGACGGCCGCGCCCGAAGTCAACATGAACACCGACCTGAATTTCAATTTTGCAGGTACTGGCTACTGCGAGCTCAAACTGACCAGCGGCGACGGACAGACCACCGTTTTCAAAGGCACATTGCCATTTACCAGGCCTTACGCCTACAGCAGCACCGACATGGCGTCCAACGTCACGTTCAAACCCTACATCGCCACTGTCATACCCTTGGGCAATTGCAAGATCAGTGGTAAAGGCCCTTACACCGCGAATGTGCAGGTAAACAACCCCCACCCCCAAAGCGCCGGGGTCCCCGCCAAAGACAACACGGTAGCGATCGCAGGCTCCGGCAAGCTGAGCGCTCCGGTCAAGCCCGCCAGCAGCCCCGCACCGGTGGTGGCCGCCACCATCGTATCCATAGCGCTCTCGTCGAATACGATGACTGGCGCACCCAACACCAAGCAAGGCTCTGCTGCACCGCTGGCAATGCCTGCGGGTAGCGCCACGTTGCTGACTGTCTACGGCACCGGTTACTGCAAATACCACCTGAGTTACGAGAACCTGGACGCACAAGGCATTGTGATTCCGAAGTCTTACCCGATGCTGCCCAAGAGCAGTTCCGCACAGAGCCCGTTCCCCATGAGCCTGGCGATGCTCAACACCACACCGGCCGCAATTTACCGATGGACCGCAACGGGTGTTGAGGGTTGCACCGGTAGCGCCAACGTGACCTTCACCGTCCAATAAGGATTGGACAACATGAACTCCGAACAAATCTCTCTGGTTCAATCTTCCTTTGAAGATGTGCGACCCATCGCCGACGTAGCTTCCGAACTGTTCTATGCCCGCCTCTTCGTGCTGGACCCCAGCCTGCGCCCACTATTCAAAGGCAATATGGTCGAGCAAGGCCGCATGTTGATGTCCATGCTGAGCTCAGCCGTGGGCGGCCTGACGCGCCTGGATACGCTGGCGCCCGTACTGCGCAACCTGGGGGCACGCCATGTTGCATATGGTGTGCGTGACGAGCACTACGCCACGGTCGGCAGTGCACTGCTGTGGACGCTGGAGCAAGGCCTTGAAAGTAAATTTACACCTGCGGTGCGCGAGGCCTGGTCCTTAGCCTACACCCTGTTGTCAAGTGCCATGCAGCAAGGCGCTCAAGAAGCCAACGTTACCGAAAGCGCCTGAACCATGTACACACCCTCCAAAATATTCTCCTGGCTTCTGTTGTCCAGCATCGTCGCGGCAGGAACGGCAGGTGCCGCAGAGCCCGCCGCCGCCAATGAAAAAGACCCTGTGCGCGCCACGTTGCTGGAGAGCAAGGAAAAAGCCAAAGGCGTTAGCATTATGGCCAGCGGCGCCACAATCGCCATGGTGGTGACTGCGATGGACGAACGCCATGTCATTGGGCGCAACCAGCAGGCCTCGCGCATTGTGGTGCGACTGGACCGCATTGACGCGGTTTCTGTGGCCTTCTAACGGCCCCGAATCGCTGTGAACCCTGTGCGACGCATCACGTAAAACCGTTCCCCGAATGACATGAAGAAATACCCGCTCTGGATTCTGATCACCTGGGTCATCTCCCTGCTGTTTGGGTGCAGCGATTCGAATTACCACAAAAAGGGCGGTAAGTGGCACTACGACGGCGTGCCCGTAGACAGTGTGAACGAGCCGGTCAACTTCGTGGTGATCGACCGATATTTTGCCAAGGACGACCAAAATGGTTTTTACCAGGGTCGCCGCATCTATACCGGAAGCGAGCCCAGTGACGGTACGAGCTTTGAAGTCCTAAATAGCTGGTATGCCAAAGACAAACACAGGGTCTACTACTGCGATACCGAACGTGATGCCAAGGAATACTGGTCGATCAAGCGAATCGTGATCAAGATTGTCAACATGGCCGACCCCGCCTCATTCCGGATGATGAGCGACGGATATACCCCCCGCGACAACTTTCATCTATTCGATGGCGTCAAGACCGTCCCCATCCGGGACATTAATACCTATGGACTGCTGGTGCACAGCTTCTCCAAAGACAAGGCTAGTGCATATTACAAGTCAACTGAAATTGCAGGCAGCGATTCCAGCACTTTCGTAGTGCTGGATGCGCACTATGCAAAAGATAAATTCAAGGTCTATTTCGTCGACGGGTTTTTCTTGGGTGGCTTCATCAAGAACGTTCATATCGAGTCATTTAAAGCGCTGGATGACGGCTATGCCAGTGACGAAAACCGAGGCTATTACAAGGGCGTAGTGATCACCAAAACCGACACACAGTCTCTGGTCTACCTGAACCGCGGGGGCTATGCAAAGTCCGAGGGACAGGTCTTTTACAATGGGCAGTTGATGCCTGACACAGATGCCGCCAGCTTCAATCCGGTAGATAAATTTGACCCTGAATTTGATGCCAGTGACAAAACAGGGCTGTTCAGATCAGGAGTACGTGTAAAAGCCGCTCCCTGACATTCACCATGAAAAATCATTTCAAATTCTCAGCCACTATGAACTTGCACCCGAAAAACGTATTGCTTGCTGATGGTTAAAAATCAGTTCAAGGAAAACGAAGCGAGTGAAACGAAACAACGGCCCAAATCAGCTTGCTCTCCTCTGAAAAACGTTGGGACTCTATTGATGTGCTATGACAAAAGTTTTTAACTCGGACTGGATAGAGTGGATCCGCACCAACCTGGATGCTGGCCGGGACAAGGACGGCATCTTCAAAATATTGCTGGATGAGGGGTATGCCTACGAGGCCATCCAGCGGCAGATGAATTACACGCCCAGTGTGCCGCTGGAGAGCTTGGCAAACCCTTTTTCCCATGCTGCCAGGGCGGCTCAGGCCACTATGCACGGCGCGCCCATGGATTTCAACAAAGTCTTCAAGCACAACGCCAACCGCATGGAGACAGATAAGGCCGAGATCTACACCATCGCGGACTTTCTCGACGGTGCAGAATGTGCACACGTGATTGAACTGATTCGCACACAGAACCAGCCCTCTACGTTGTCAAGCTATGAAGCCGACGCCAGTTTTCGCACCAGTCGCACGTGCAACTTGGATGGTCTGGGCGGCGCAGCGATGCAGGCCATTGATGGTCGAATCTGCAGGATGCTAGACATAGACCCTGGCTATTCGGAAGGTATTCAGGGCCAGTATTACGATGTTGGCCAGGAGTTTAAAGCCCACACCGACTACTTTGAAGCGAACGAGATTGGTCGCTATGGCGGGCAAATGGGACAGCGCACCTTCACGTTTATGATCTATTTGAACTCGGTGGAGGAGGGCGGAGAAACCGAGTTCGTGCGCCTGGGCTTGAAATTCAAGCCCCAACGCGGAATGGCTGTGGTTTGGAGCAATTTGCATGCAGACGGCAGTCCCAACCAAGACACTATGCACCACGCCCGGCCGGTGACCAAGGGCTACAAGGCGGTCATTACCAAGTGGTTTCGCTCATTCAGCTAAAGCCACCGTAAGCGGTCTATGAACCCCGCCCTTGCGCAAAGCAAAGGATGGGGATTGCGGATAGAGGGGGCCAGAGCCGAATAAGTCACGACAACAACGCCTCATCGCCATCAACCGTCTGGGCCTCGGGCAAAGCCACCAGCAGCGCACGCAGATAACGATGGCCATCCACACCATTGGCCGCATAGATCTACGACATCGAATACAGACTGGCACTGGCCGTGTCGGCAAACAGCCAGTTGCACCTTCCGATCACAAAGGGACGAATCGACTTCTCGCAAGCTGCGTTATCGATCGGGTAACCACAGTTGCTGATGGGCGCCGGAGAGTGCTGCGTCGATTGCCAGGCCGCAAAAAATTATGCCGCACACTGCAGACATGCTGATCAAAAAACGCATTCTGGACGGGCGAAAGACCCTCGCTGCATGCGGGTTGGTTGACGGTGCGCTATTCATTTGGTCCGATGAAGAAGATGAAAAATGAAATCGCGGTGCGAGGCCACCGGTGCCGCAGCGCCAGGGGCAATCGACCGCAATGCGGAAACAGAACAGCCAATGCCAATTGACAACAACGTCGGCTCCACAGGGCTGGCAGGGCGTGTTGGCCGCCTTGACGCCCCACACGCCTTCACTATCTCTTAGGGGCAGAGAGTGCCCGCCGGTATCTGGTTGCCCAAGTATTCCCAGATGTATTTGGTCAAAGACTGCGGGCTGCCGTCCATACTGTTACCGGTCGCAAAGCCTCGAGCCCCGATCGGTCCAGGAATACTGGTGTTGGCTTGTTTCACGTAGGCACCCATTTTTGCTTTGATGACCGTCTCATTGGGGAACGGCCAAAGGCAGGTGGCTTGCTTGGTGTCATAGCCTGGCTCGCCCCATAGCGTGCCGGTTGCGCCTTGCATGTATCGCACATCGGCACCGATTTGACTGCCTCCCGGCCCCGCGGTGGCGAGCAGGGAGCCCGTCTCAATGCGAGGCAAGTATTTCAGGCTAAGTGCTCCAACGCCTTGAATGTCGTTCGCTCCAGCTGCTGGTATTTTTATGGGGTTGCCCAAAGAATCATTGCTGCTACTGCCCTGCGACGCGATGCCATTGCCTAGATACGAGTTGTAGTTTCCCTGCGCGAAGTCCACCATACCGTATGCGCCATTGTTCCAGAGCAGGGAATTGGTCATGAAGTTGGCGACAGCAGGATTTGACACCGAGTAACCTACTCCAAGCGCACTGGCGCCATTTCCAGGAGCGCCCAAGGTACCCGTGATCCCACCGATGGTCATGTTACTGGCATTGAGTACCGCAGGATCGCCGTGTATGTAGTCTGCAAAGAGCCCGCCGCGAGAATTCCAGATGACGTTGTCCGTGTAGGTATGCACATCGCTTATATCGTAATCATACATGCCAGCGTAGGTGGCCTGTACGTTCAGGACAATATTGCCCCGAAAAGTCTCACGCGTTGAGGTGCCAGACCAGCTCGAATCAGGCACCTTGTTTTCGCTGAAGAATCCGCCAAACAAATGTCCCCCTGCGTACCCTTGGGCATAGCAGCTAGAGCCATCGGAGTCGATGAGGATATTGTTCTGCCAAATCGTGTCAACGGCGTTGTAGTTGGTGAATCCTGCGCATTGGAGGCTGCCGTTCCAGTGGTCTATGCGCGATACGTTGCGGCGGAAAACGATGTGGTCGGATTGAAACGCGAGAAAGTTGTAGCGCCCACCGCCGTAAGCAAAAGACTCCTCGAAGAGCACATAGGACGAGGCCGGGCCGGCGACAAGATTGGCCACGTTGGCTTGGTTAGCGATGGACGTAATTGCATCGTCGCTACCACCATAACCGGCTGAGACGCGTTGAACGCGGATGTGGTCGCTGTATGGAACGTTAACTGCCTGATTCCTGGTGTTTTTCTGGTTCATGATGACGTGAAATCCGCGCACCGTGACCCAACTCTTGGAGCTGATGCGAATGGCGTCGTTGTAGTAATTAACAAGGCCAGAGCCGTCAATCGTCACGCCCCAGTCATTGGTGGCCTTGATCGTCGTGTACTGACCTGTAGCAGCGATACCACTGGGCATATTTATAATTTGCTCCGCATAGGTGCCGTCACCGATGGTGAGTGTGTCACCACTGTTCATCATGGCAATGCCGTGAGTGATGGTCTTGCAAGGCGCGAGCTCAGTTCGGCAATCATTAGATGAATCGTTTCCGGTCTTGGCGACGTAGAGGGTGTTGTAAGCACCTGGTGTCGGTGTCGGCGTAGGTGTCGGTGTCGGTGTCGG
>NZ_JANXUQ010000130.1 GCF_025356155.1 Rhodoferax sp.
CCGACACCGACACCGACACCGACTCCGACTCCGACACCGACACCGACACCGACTCCGACTCCGACACCGACACCGACACCGACACCGGCACCGTCACCGACACCGGCACCGGCACCGACACCAACACCGACACCGGCACCGGCACCGGCACCGGCACCGCCGACCAGTTGCACGGTAACAGGCCGCGTAGTGCCTTGCTCCAGCATCCGGTCTCCAGCGCTGTGCACACGTCGCGGCAGTGTCCTCGTCTGTCCGTAATCGCAGAAGGCTCGTATGAGGGTCGGTCGCATGGCGTGCAACCACCCCGACAGGCAACTATTTTTGTTTGACTTTGAACGCCCCACTCTTTGCCAGCGACTTAACCATACCGGTACAGCGGACCTTCAACCCGCTGCCGTATGGTTCCAAGGTGTAAGCCCATGGAAATTGTTCTAAACCCTGCCCAACAGCAGGATATCGAGCTATGCCATCTGATGCATCAGGTGGCGGCGCGCGACGAGGCGGCACTGGCAACGCTGTACAAGCGTATGAGTCGGATGATCTATGCCTTCTCGCTGCGCCGCCTCAATGCACCGGATGCAGCCGAGGAGGTAGTCGTGGAAACAATGTACGAAGTCTGGAAGGGTGCTCCGCGGTTCGGCGGAAGGTCCATGGTGACGACCTGGATATTGGGCATTGCACGCCACAAGGCGATTGATAAATTGCGCAGCCGTGGCATCACTCATTGCGACCCCATGGGCGATGAAGCTGAGTCCGTGGCGGACGACAGCCCTTCGGTGTTTGACACCATCGCAAGCAAGCAACAGGCCGGACAGGTCGCTTTGTGTATGGACGCACTGCCCGACGAACAGCGCGAATGCATGCACATGGTTTTTTTTGAGGATGCCCGCCTTGCCGACATCGCCGCGGTTCAGGACTGCCCTGAAAATACTGTCAAGACACGCCTCTTCCATGCACGCCGCAAGATGCGCGATTGCCTGGAACGCCAAACCCGACGCATGGAGGCTGTGTGATGCAAACCTACAAAGAGTTACACGCCTTGCTGCCCTGGTATGTCAATGGCACACTGGACGTTGCTGCGCGCCGCGCGCTGGAACAAGAGATCGCGCAATCGCTGGCGTTGCGCAACGAAGTAGCTTGGCTCCAGCTGGTGCGCAGCCAGATCCGTGAACAAACGCAAACTGACGTCCAGCAGCGATCCGAAAGTGTCGGTCTGGATACGCTGATGGCACTGGTCCACGGGGAGCAGTCTGGAAAGGTGTTGCCATTGCCTTCTCGCATCACGCGCTGGATGGAAGGGGCGCGCAGATTCCCCTTATCCATGGGTATTGCCGCCGCGGTGGTGCTGACGCAGGCCGTCATCATTGGGGCCTTGCTGGACCAACCCGCCCCAGACCCCCTGCGGACCTTGTCAGGAAGCACCGCAGCGGGCGGTCAACTCTTGCAAATAACGTTCAAACCGCTGGCTACCGAGACCCAGATCAGGACTCTTTTATCCAGCGTGCGAGGCGAAATTGTGGGGGGGCCGGGTGCACTGGGCGTGTACGCTGTGCGTGTGCCGGAGCGCCAGGGAGCGGTAGCACTGGAGAAGCTTCGCAATGACAGTTCAACCGTCGATTCGGTTGCGCTGTTACCAAGCCGCTGATGCGGGGCGCAGGAAGTCGTATGGAGACTCGCTACGTACCGTTATGCATTTTTATCGCTATGGCGGGTTTCACGCCGCAGAGTTTTGCCGAGGACAGCGTAGACTGCACGCGGTACCGCATCGCCGGTTTGCCCTGCCCGCCCACAAACCCGGGACTACCTTCGCCCACCATGGTGTTGCGCCCGAGCCATCTGCCGACGGTCGCGTCACGCGCGTCAGCGCCAACCAATACCGCGCCCATCGGCGCCACTAACCCACTGCGCGCGGAGCCACCCGCATCACCTCCCAACCCCACTCCCACAAGTGTGCCATCCGCGGCAGTACCCACTTTAGCAAAGCCACCGACTGGCACAGCAACCGTACCAATGCGCGTGCCAGCGGTACAGCCCACAGGCGCTCCCCTCCAGCCGGTGTCGCTAGCGCCATTGCCAGCCCCCGTCGCACCACGCGTGACCGCGCCAACCAATACCGTGCCAGCCGGTGCCCATAATCCCATGCCCACGGGAGCGTCGGCAGCACCCCCTGGCCCGACTACAGCACCGGCTCCCGCTCCAATAGAGGTATCCGACACGAAGCCCCTGACTCGGGCAGCGGTGAGCAATCCACCGGCAAATGTACAACCCGCACCATTGGTGATCTTGCCACCAGCCTATAACGTTCCAGTGGCAGCTAAGCCACTGCCTGGCATAACAGCAGCACCATGGCCCATGCCACCGGCGCAGCCCACACCTACTGCTGCACCCATAGCGAGACCAACTGGCTTGTTGGCGGGGTCCCTTCTCCAGCCCTTGTCGCAGGCGCCATTGCCAGCCCCCATTGCCCCGCGTGAAGGGCGCGAGCCTGGGCAAATCGTCGTCTATTGGGTCAGCGCAGACGAGGCCGATGCAGCCCTTGCTACGCTACTTCAAGTACGCCACATGGCACCGACCAGCGCGACACGGCTCGAACACCTGGGTGGCCTCGTGGCGGTGTTTCAGCTCTCCACGCAAGCATTGGCCAATGAAGCGCGCGAGTTGCTGCGCAAAGACTTTCCGTCGGCTACCGTGGACTTCAATACGCGATACCGTCCTCTTCTGCAGCCGTCGCCCCAGCCACGCATGTACTTGCCGCAAAAAATTGACCAACCCAACCCCGGTGCCAACCCGCTGGGTGGGGCCGGTGTGCGTATTGGCATCGTCGATGGGCCGATAGCGCGCACAGCCGCATTGAACGGGGTGAAAGTATTTCGCAAAAGCTTCTTATCCAGTACGGAAGTGGCCGCGCCGGTTGGCCACGCAACATCGATTGCAGCGCTGATCGCCGGGCAAGACCCCGTCGTGGGGTTTGTCGGCATTGCGCCACAGGCCAGCCTGTATTCCGCAGAGATCATGCGCTCCATAGGCCCCGATGACCTGACCAGCAGTTTGGCGCTGATTCGCGCACTGGACTGGTTGTTGGCCGAAAAAGTTCAACTCATCAATCTGAGCCTAGGGGGCCAAGGTGATATGGTCATGGAAAAAGCCTTCGCAAAACTCGCCACGCTGAACGTGGTCGTCGTCGCTGCGGCTGGCAATGGTGGTCCCACTGCGGCACCCGCCTATCCAGCCGCGTACCCCGGCGTAATCGCCGTGACTGCAACTGACGCGGCTGACAACCTGTACGTGCAAGCCAACCGCGGCAGCTACATTACCTTGGCAGCGCCCGGTGTAGACCTTTGGGTGCCCGACACAGAATTGGGCCACTATGTCAGTGGCACATCATTCTCGGCCGCCGTGGTGACCGGCGCCAGCGCGCTGCTGCTAGCGCAAAGCCCGCAGTCCCATAACAAAGCAACGATGCCACAGCGTCTGTGCCGGGGCGCCAAAGACCTTGGCGCACGCGGTACCGATGCCATGTATGGCTGTGGCCTGATCCAGATCGGAGCCTTGCTGCGCGAAGACAGGTCATGAGCTTGGCGGCAGCGAGCCTCCTTCAGCATGCGCGCGCAGCCTCTATTGACGTTATGCTTGTACGCGCATGTAAAACCAAT
Organism: Rhodoferax sp.; assembly: GCF_025356155.1. Lineage (GTDB taxonomy): Bacteria > Pseudomonadota > Gammaproteobacteria > Burkholderiales > Burkholderiaceae_C > Allorhodoferax. The sequence continues at coordinate 3,654 of NZ_JANXUQ010000130.1, forward strand.
TTTGCAACCCACTCGGCCACGCGCATCCGTACCGTGGCAATTGAACAGGAATAAGAGATATGGCCCGCATTTTGATCGTTGACGATGACCCTGCCCTGTTGCGCCTGTTGTCGCTGCGTCTGCACTACGAGGGCCATACCACCATAGAGGCGGACAGCGGCGCGTCAGCGCTTGCCAAGCTGGATCTTGAGCTACCCAACATCATGATCACCGACCTGCGCATGCCGGGTATGGATGGGATGCAACTGTTTGAAGCCGTGCACCGACGGTTTCCCTTGCTGCCCGTGTTGATGTTGACCGCGAACGGCACCATACCCGACGCCGTCAATGCCATGCAGCGCGGTGTGTTCGGCTACATCACCAAACCCTTCGAGGGCGTGGATCTGATGCGCGACGTGGACAGAGCGCTGGAGGTTTCATCGGCACTGGGCGCCGACATGCCGGGCGAAGACGCGGGAGAGTCCTGGCGTGAAGCCATCATCACGCGCAGCCCGCGCATGGAAAAATTGCTGTCGGAGGCACGGCTGATATCACAAAGCGACGCCTCCGTCCTGATCCACGGCGAGAGTGGTACCGGCAAAGAATTGCTGGCGCGGGCACTGCACGCGTCAAGCGCCCGCGCCAACGAACCACTTGTAGCCGTGAACTGTGGTGCCATTCCCGAGAACTTGGTTGAGTCAGAACTGTTTGGCCACGTCAAGGGCTCGTTCACTGGCGCCGTGCGCGACAGCATGGGCATGTTTACCAGCGCCCACCGTGGCACTATTTTTCTCGACGAGATTGCCGACCTGCCGATCGCCATGCAGGTCAAACTGCTGCGCGTGTTGCAGGAGCGCGAGGTGCGGCCTGTTGGCGCGGCCAAGCCCCACAAGGTGGACGTGCGCGTTATCTCTGCGTCCAACCGCAAGCTCGAAGACGAAGTCGCTGCCGGTCGGTTTCGCGAAGATCTTTTCTACCGCCTGAATGTCGTAGGCTTGACACTGCCGCCCCTGGCCGAGCGGCGCGAAGACATTGCGCTGCTGGCCCACCACTTCATGCGGACCCTGTCGCAGCGTTATGCCAAGGCCTTGACCGGCTTTGCGCCCGGTGCGCTGGAGCAACTCAGCACGGCAGCTTGGCCGGGCAATGTTCGGCAACTGCAAAACGTGGTCGAAAAATGCGTGGTGCTGTGCACTGGCACGCTGATTCCGGCGACCCTGGTGCAAAGCGCGCTGAGCAGCCAAGGAGCCGAGTTGTTGACGCTGGACGATGCCCGCAAGGAATTTGAGCGGGACTACTTGACGCAATTGCTCAAGATCACCAATGGCAATGTGGCCCAGGCCGCCAAACTGGCGCGGCGCAACCGTACCGATTTTTACGCTCTGCTTGCCAGGCACCAACTGGAGTCTGCCAGCTTCAAGCCCTGACGCGCAGTCAGGCTATACCGGCTGCGTAAGTGCATGTGTCCATAGGGTTCTTTGCATTTGCAAGACCAGTTGTCTGCAATCACCGACAGGCTACTGACCCTCGCAGTGGCAAGTTCGTTGATTCCATTGAAGATTTTTGGTGGCACGTATTTTGAGTAGGTTACACGGGCGCAAACACAGTTGCTCCATCTGGAACCCCACCCATGCATACATCTGCTCACCCACACCTGCCAGCACTGCGGTCGGGTCTTTTCACGGTAGTAGCTGCCACAGCCCTGCTGCTCAGCGCCAGCTGTGTTTTAGCCCAAGCCAAGAATACGATGCCAGCCACCATCACATCCCTGAGTCAAACCCTCCCCACCGTTGCTGGCGTGCCCACCCTGCTGACCGTCATGGGCAGCGGCGATTGCAAGTACCGCGTTGGCTACACCCGCCAGGGTGCTCCCATTGCACTCCAGACGCAATGGACCTACAGCAGCACGCCGCAAAACCCGTTCCCCATGCGTCTGAAAATGTTTGATGCAACCCCACCGGGCACCTACAACTGGGTCGTCAACGGCACGGACGGTTGCATGGGCAGCCAAAGTGTGAGCTTCACTGTGCGGTGATGGGGTTCCAGCACGGGCCGCTGTGGCGGTGGATCAGCCTGCTGCTGCTTGCAGGGGGCGCGCAATGCGTCGCCGCACAAACCGGCACCGCCAATATTGGTAACAACGACAGTTATGTCCTGTCGCGTGCGTTTACTTTTTTTGAAGACACCAGCACCCGACTCAGCCTGGACGACATTCTCCAGAGCGCAACACAAAGTCGTTTCAAGCCGGTATCGCAAAGCAGTACCTCGACCAATTTCGGCCCCACCCAGTCCGCCATTTGGCTGCGTGTGCAATTGCAAACGGAAGCCGACGCACCGACACGCTGGATGCTGGAAGTGGCCAACCCGCCGCTGGACCGGCTGGACCTCTACGTCTCCAACGCCAAGGGAGGTTACGACCACCAGAGCGGCGGCGACTACCTGCCATTTGACCAACGCTCAGTTGCGCACCGCAACCACGTCAAACCCATCAGCCTGGTACCAGGCACCGAATCAACGCTGTATCTGCGCGTGGTGTCGCAGGGGACCGTGTCGGTGCCCACCGCCTTGTGGCAACCCCGCGCGTTGTGGCAAAGCGACCAGAAGACCTACTCCGTGTTCAGCCTCTACTTTGGCCAACTGCTAGGCCTAGTTTTTTACAACCTGATGCTGTTCCTGTCGGTACGCGACAGGGCCTATTTACTCTACGTGGTGTTTGTTGCCTGCGTCGGTTTGTCGCAGGTGGCCAGTTCGGGCCTGGGCCCACAGTTTGTATGGCCGCAGGTTTTATGGCTCAACGATATCGCCACTAACACGGCGTATGCGGGAAGTGGTGTGTTTGGCCTGATGTTTGTGCGCAATTTTCTGGCCAGCAAAGCCAAGATGCCACGCCTAGACCGCATCATGCAAGTGGGGATCGGGATGTGGGCGGTGGCAACCTGCCTGATACCTTTTCTGGGGCACCGCCCCGTCGTAGTCATAGTAACGGGCCTGGCACTGGGCAGCGCGCTCACCGTGGTGTGCGCAGGTGCGCTCAGCATCTACCGCCGACACCCGGGCGCCAAATATTTTGGCTTTGCCTGGCTAGCCTTGATCTTGGGCATTCTGACACTGACGGCACACAACTACGGCTTGCTCCCTTCCAATCTGTTCACGACAAATGCCATGCTCATCGGGTCGGCGTTGGAGATGGTGTTGCTGTCTTTCGCGCTGGCAGACCGCATCAATGTGGCCCGCCGGGAGAGAGAACTAGCGCTAGCCCGTGTGATGTCCGAACGTGCCATGGTGCAGGCCTTGCAGCAGTCACAAGAACGGTACCGTGCGGTCATCGAACACATCGGAGAAGGCATGGTCGTCGTGCAAAACGAGCGCATTGTGTTCGTTAACTTCAGAGCGACCGAGATATTGGACGCAACCAAGTCTGAGATTATTGAAGATGGCCTGCTTCAGCGCATACACGCGGACGACAGAGCGGCCTTGAACGAACGCATACGGCTACGGCTGATGGGCGAAGTGTTGCCCGACGAGCACCACCAGGTTCGCCTGGAGTTGCCGGGCCAAGATACGAAATGGCTGGAGTTTGGTGACAACCTCGTGCCGTGGGACGGCGGCCAGGGTCTGCTGGTGTTTTTCCTGGATGTCACGCAGCGCCACAACGCAGAACTGGAAACCCGCGCGGCGGTAGAACGCCAGCAAAGGCTCAATGATTTACGTTCCCGCTTCATCGCAATGACCAGCCACGAATTCCGCACACCGCTGGCTACGATACTGTCCGCGCAAGACCTACTGCAAAGTTATAGCGATCGTCTGCCGCAGGACGAAAAGCTGGAGCTCTACGACATGATTCGGGCTGGCGTGAACCGCATGACACGCATGCTGGAGCGCATCCTGCTGCTGGGCCAGGCCGAGGCCCATATGCTGGAGTGCAAGCCGCAAGATATCGACCTCGCCGCATTGTGTGCCGAGTTGGTTGCAGAAGCCAAAACCCAGCAACCCGCGAGCCGATGTGAAGTTTTTGTGGACTGTGCGCCCGAACTGCATGACCGGCAGTTTGACGATACATTACTGCGGCATATTTTCGGCAACCTGTTATCCAACGCGATCAAGTATTCACCTGTGGGCGGCCAGGTACGCTTGAAGGTCTGCGCCCAAGGAACGCAAACTGTGTTTGAAGTCTCGGACCAGGGCATTGGCATTCCGCACGATGAGATAGAAGACCTGTTCGAGTCCTTCCACAGGGCCAGCAATGTGGGTGACATCCAAGGTACCGGATTGGGCTTGGCCATTGTCAAGCAAGCGGTTGATCTGCATGGCGGCACCGTGCAGGTCCATAGCACCGTCGGCCAGGGAACCCGCTTTACGGTGCGCCTACATCCCGGATTTCGGTGATAGGACCATTCAGCCGGCCACGCACTGTCTGCCTGTGCAGACAACGTAAGCCCGTGATTTCAATGGATTCTTGCCCTACGGCGCCATAGCTGTCGGAAAACTCCGACAGCTATGGCGCGCACAAACGCAAACAGTGTTGATTTCATTGGATATTTTCTTTGGCATGCATCTTGGATACTGATAGTCTTATGAACATCAATCGACTGACAACATTGGGGACCTGTGCCCTGTTGGGTGGCGTGTTATTGGCAAGCGCTGCGCCCGCAAGCCTGCGTAGCTCTGCAGGCGCTAAAACAGAAGTACCAGCGCGCGCGCACGTCCCCATGGGTCTGGTATTTAGCTGCACCCCGCAGCAACTGCTGCACATCAAACCGGCGGTAGACCATTACCTGGAACGCGAAGGGGTTGACCTGCACTTGGTGCAGAGCAGTCTGGACGCCCAAACCCACGCGCTACAGTACGCGCTGATTGAACCCTTGGCCGATGCCAACACACTCGATCTGGTAGACCGCCCCGCACTCCACATCAAGGAAACGCTGGTTGAGCTACCCACAGCAAATGGCAGCACGCGCACCGTGATTACCGTGTCCAAAGCTGAAATCTTATACGCTATGTTGCAAGCCGGTCGCACCACGGTTTTTGATGGCCAGGCCTGTGACGCCCAAGCCTTGATCGACCAGATCGGCATACGCCAAAACACCGTGGCCTGGGCTGAGTCTTTGTCGTGGCAATGGCCCGAAGGAGGCCCCGCAGTGTGGAATAGGAAGTATTGGCGTCGGGGCGACCCGGTCAAGGGTTATCCGTTGTACGAAGCCGTCAACGACGCATTTATCAACCAGGACCGCTACGCCATCGGCTGCTACACCGCCACCAAGCTGGTCGTCATACAGGGGGTGCTGGACTACTACCACCGCATACAGCCCAACCCCCGGATGCTGGGGTTGGTGCAGGCCCAACTGCTGCAAGACCGCGATCCACTGAGCCATATCGAGCCGGGCGTCATGTGGCACTTTGAGGCGGACAGTCAAGCGGCCGACCGTGCGCGGCCGGGCAAACTCTTGGCCTTAAAGAATGGTATCGCAGCCAAGAATTTCATACCTGGCGATTGGGCGTATTTCTTGAACACTGACCCAGTGACCTACGAGAAGACCGGGTACGAAGGCTCCAACGCCCTGTACCTCGGACGCGGCAAGTTTGACGACTACTACAACGACCACCACCACGCCTACACCTTCAAGGAAAAGATGCACGAGGTCTACCAGTGGCGTAACAAGGTCTTCAGCAGTCGGCGTGATGTCGCCAAGGTGCGCCCATTGAGCGCAGCAGATTTTGAACTGCTCGCCGGTACGCCCGCACAGGGCGGCATACAGATGGACTATCGGGCTGTGCCCCTGCTGTTTGGGTTCCAGCCGCTTCCCTCTGTGGGCCTCTGACGGGTCTGCTGCCTCACTTGAATGAACCACCACCATGGAACGGACATGCACAAGTAAGAACCTGTCTGGAAGGGCCGACATCTCGCCACCCTTCAGATTCACAAGTTCTTTGATTTCATTGAAGATTTTTCATGGCACGCATTTTGAATATGTGTTACCGGGTAAGCGATGCACCCGCATGTTTGCCCAATCCAACCTAACTCGATCAAACGGAGAATTTTTATGACACTGACCACCGCAACCCACACCCTGTCTCGCATTGCCCCTGCTTGCGCCGTCGCACTCGCTGTATTGGGCGCAAACGGTGCAGCCTTTGCAGCCACCCCTACACCAAACGACCACAGCACCACTATGACACCGGCAGCGCAATTGGCAGTCAAGGGAGCAGTCACCATGCAGGCCGCGACACTTAGCGCCATCCACCAAGTGCAGTACACCGACCAGGGCGTTGAGACCTAGATCCAGGTAGAAGGCAGCGGCCACTGTAGTTTCACCATAGAAGGCGCGGGCCTGGCGCCCCAGAGTTTCGCAAGTTCTGCTGCCAAGCCTTTTCCGGTGAAGGTCAAAGTTGCGAGCGGAATACTCGGTTCACACCTGTGGACGGCCAAGGGCACCGGTAACTGCATCGGCAACGCTACTACTACTTTTTCCGTGAACGGCTGAGTGAATTTGCAACAGCCCATTTGAACCGCTCCCCAAGGTGCCGCGACTCATTGTTGCTAATCCACGAAGAGACCAACAACCAAGAGCAACGACATGGCAAAAACCACTTTTAAAGCAAGCCTATTGGTGGCCGCCCTGGCTGCTGCAGCCTGCATGCCGGGCTTTGCCCAGCCCAGCGGCCTGGGCGCGCACGCGGCGCCCACTAACCCGGTTCTGCCGACAGCGGGCAACATGCCCGTTGTATCTGGCGTCGAGGCCAAGCCAGGCAATATTATGTCCATCATGGTGCCGACCACAACCCTGGTGAGCGATCCCCAGTTGGCTGTCCATGTAAACGGTATGGGCAAAACCTGCCAATACCACCTGGTTGTAATTAACACGGACAGCAACAAGGAGTATTACTTTCCGCAAACCAGCAAACTCCCGACACTGGTCCACGCCAACCTGCCGTTGAACCAATTCGCGCATGGCAACTACAAAGTTGCGGCCATGGCTTGGGGAGCCGACAACGCGTCGGGCATGGCCTGCACAGGCGGCGGCGGCGCATACACCCCATTCAAGATCGAACGCCCAAAAATCACGGCACCAGCAGATTCCCCCAAGATCATCGACGTGGCGCTCAAACCCGGCAAGTCCACAGCGGCCAACACCTATCGACCTGACGAGAGCCTGGCGTATTCGGTAGTCGGCAGCGTGGATAACGTGGCACCCCAAAATGCCGAAAAACGCTGCGGCTGGACGACTCTGCTCGAAGGCAACGGCCAGTCCGTGCAATTGGGTAATGGCACGTTCTTCAACATGCCCATGACCGCAAGCCTTGCTGCTTTCAAACCCGGCACCTACACGCTGACCGCCAAGACCACGGCGGGGGACGACAGCCTGGCCAAGCAGCCGTGCCTGGGCCACGCAAGCAAAACAGTCACCATCGTTCCCGTACCTGGCCAGATCAAGGGACTGAAGCTTGAAGCAAGGGGAATACACGGCGATGGCAAAGCGTTTGCGCAGGCAATCGACAACGGGGTGATCGACTTTCTTTCCCCATTCACTTCGCTTGTCAATGCATTCGTTCCAGACAACGGCGTGCTGAAGATCACACCCATCATTGAAGGACCCAAGTGCTTCTATCGCGTCACCCAAATTGTCAATGGTGGGCAGTTACCCTTCATGGGACCACGCACACACACACCAAGTGCTTCGGACAGGATGCCCGCGCAAATCTATTCAGCGGACAGCACCATTGTGCAAGTGACGGTTGAGGCTGGCGACCTGGAGAAAACACTGGGCGCGTGTGAAGGCTCGATCACCAAAACGATCACGGTGCATGACAACCCCAAGCTGCCGCCGGTGGCAATGTAAGGGCAGCATGCGATTTTTCTGCATCACCCACGCAGGCCTGGCCGCCACCAACGACGCCCTTGCTGCGGCCTGCGACCGGCCAAACATCGAAGCGGTGATGGTGTCTCCGGGGAACTACACCGCCAACCGCGATAGCGCGCCGTCGCCGGGCGACGTGCTCTACCGCGCAGCGCCTGATGTAGCCAGCGCGCGGCTTGAGAAACTGCTCTGGCGGCCCGGCGTAGCCGCATTTTACGAAGATCCGTTCTTTGAATACGCCAACCAGACCATGCTGTTCCAGCGCCACGGCATGGCAACACCGCGCACACTGCTGGCAACCAATAGCGAGCCCGCCGTGGCCTACCGTCTGGTCGTAGTGGGTGACCGTGTGGTGGCTGCAGAAGCGCAGGCCTCGGGTGGCGAGGGCTGGCGCGTGGTCAACCCATCGCTTGGCGCAGCCACGATGGCGCTGAAAGCCGCGCGTTTGATGCGGGTGGAGTTTGGCAGTGTGGATCTGCTGGAGGACCAGGACGGCAGACTAGTCCTGGTGGCCTTGGACTACCCTTGCGATTTTGCCGCGCAGCAGGCGCGCAGCGGAGTCGACATCGCCGGCGCCATGGTGGACTACCTTGTCAACAAGTGTGCTCTAAGCCCGGCCAAAGACAAAAACCCTTACGCCAAGCTGAACTTGCATGCGCACCACCGCAAGGCGCCTGCTCACGAAACGGTGACCGGACTCTCACTTCAATAAAATCCCAGCGACCTGCGAAAACGAGGTCGTTGACAGCGACTTTGATTTACACGCTTCAGCATCTGGTTCGAAATGGTATTTGCTATTGAATTTATAGCTTTTAATCCATACTCCACGAGGGCTAGAGGCACATTTCATTCGCAGTAGTATTCAAATACCCCCAAATAGGTGTTGCTTCAACATTTTCGGCGAAGCCCAGTTTCTGCGGCGTTGGAAGTTGCGCTCGGAGACGTTGAGGGTCTTCAGAATTTCCCTGAGGCTCCACCGCCGCCGAAGTCTCCACCACCGCCACTGGTCACATCGCCGGAGGACGCGGAATCACCACCGGATGAAGCCGCACCGGCCGCCGCGCTTAGCAGCCCTTCTGCGGCCACCCCTACCGCCGTTTGTGCGACGGATACCGCCAACTCTTGGGCGATCCGCAGCGCCGACTTGCGATGGACTATCCCCAGAAAAACAGGATCCAGGAACAGCTTGAGCAACGCGACAATCAACCCGCTGAAGACGCCAGCAATGGCCAGATTGCCAGCGGCGTCCGCATCACGCCAGGCTGCTACCTGCGTGGCATGCGCTGGAACCGTACCGCCTATTTTCAGGTAGATGATGCAGTAGATCACAAGCCCACTACCCAGGTACAGCAGCCATCGCCACCATGGCAAAGTAGGCTGAGGCTCTTTTTTTGACTTTCGCTGGGTTTTCATGGTTGCCTTGCAGAGTCGTCGAAACATCGATTCTGTGCTCCGAGGTGTTGTCGCGTCAATGCTATTCCCGCTATTCAAACAGTAGCTACTTACGCTTACCGATGTTGGTCTACGACCTTTCTCTACCTTGTGGTTGTGCGGGGCAATTTGTCTGTTTTCACAGACAGCATCTGACCATGATTTCACTGCGAATTTTGCCGAGCGCTGTCAGGCGTGTCTGCGTATTCCGACATGAGACACCATGCAAAAAATTGTAAGCCCGTTGATTTCATTGAAGTTATTTCCTGGCACGCATCTTGGGTATTGCACACCGTCACACCACGGTGTTGGAAGCGTCCATTGAACCTGCTTGCACCGTGTGCCGACTCAGCATGACAAGGCCACACCAACAACCCTGCGTGGCCGCGACAGACGAACAACCAACCAGGACGAAACATGATGATGAATACCAACGGATTGCAAGGCATAGACCAAATCGATATCGCCCAAGAACAACGCATGACGCAAAAACTCGAAAAGATTGCACTGACGCTGTTGTGCGCGGGCGTGGCCAGCACACTGCTCACTGCGTTCACCACACTGAACGCGCTGGCAGCTCAGCCTGGCGCCGCGCCCGCGCCCGCCCATACAAGACTGGTACCCACTGCACCGTTGATTGCAGCAGCGCCGACTGCGCCGGGAACACTCAAAGGGTTGACCGCTCCGGCGAACGTGGAGATGAATACCAAGTTCAGCTTTCATTTTGCGGGCACGGGCCCTTGCACGGTGAAGCTGGACAGCGCCGATGGCCCCATAACTACATTCACTGGCGAATTGCCATTTGACGGCGACCATACCTACAGCAGTACGACCATGTCGTCGTTTGATGCCTTTGTGGATTACACCGCCAGCGTCACGGCATCGGGCAACTGCAAGATCTCCGACAAAGGCATCTTCACGGCCAAGGTCCGGGTCAAAAACCCCCATCCACAAAGCGCAGGTGCACCTCCCCAAGACAACACCGTGGTGATGGCCGGCAACGGCAAGCTCAACGTCGGCGTCAAGCCCGGCTCCTTCGACATGCCGGTCGTACTCCCCACCATCGCGTCTATAACCCTACCGGGGGGGCTCAGTGCAGCGGCTGGTGGCGCCACGGTGTTGACGGTGAACGGCACGGGTAACTGCAAATACCACCTGAGCTATGTGAACCTGGATGCAGACGGCAAAACGATCATGAAGGCCTACCCCATGATGCCCAAGAGCAGCTCGTTGCAAACCCCCTTCCCCATGACCATGACGCTGATGCCGGCAACACCGACCGGCGTCTACAAATGGACGGCAAGCGGTGTTGAGGGATGCACCGGCGCGGCACACGCTGTGTTGACGGTGCAATAAGCCGCTTTCACATTGCAAGCTCCAACCAACAGAAGGAACCACTCACCATGATGATCAAACTATCCTGCCTCCTGCCGCTGCTGGTGGCCTCGTCCATCGTTGCCGTCGGCGCAGCCGGTGCAACCGAGGCCGCTACACCAACCGAGAAAGACCCGTTGCGCGCTGTACTGGCTGAGAGCAAAGACAAGAACCGTGGCGTAACCATCTATACCCACGGCGCGAGCATCGCCTTGGTCGTCACGGCCCTGGACGATCGCTACGTGTTTGGGCGCAGCCAGCAGGCGACCCGCATCGTGGTGCGCATTGACCAGATCGACGGCGTAGCGGCTGCGTTCTAAACAAAAAAGGCTCCCGAAGGAGCCTTTTTTCATCCGCAGATGCTGCATAACGCAGCAGCAGACTACTTCTTGGCGACGCGCTTGGCGGCCTTCTTGACGGGAGCAGCCGCTTTGACGGCGGACTTCGCAGCAGGCTTGACCTTGGTCGACGCGGGTGCAGGTGCAGCAGCCGGTGCTGCCACCACTTTCAACGCCGCGCGTTGGTCGCGCAGTGTTTTGATTTCCGCACCGAGCTTGTCTTTGCGCTCAGTCAGCTTGGCAATGTTTGCGCTGATCTTTGCGATGGTTTTAGCGGTCTTGGACACGGGAGCCTTCTTGGCGGCAGCTTTCACTACGGGCTTGGTCACCTTCGCGGCGGTCTTTGTTTTGGAGTTCACAGCGGCTTTAGTAGCCACCTTCTATGCAGTTGCCATTTTCAAATTTCTTTCTATATTTAACTTGCGCAGACTTTTGCGCAAGCCCCCTATTGTCGCAAGATTACAAGCAAGCTCTGCAAAGTGGACCAAATCGACACTAACGACTGTCAACGTGCTGCCACTTGAAGCGTTAAACACGCGTCGCACAAGCCATCCTCAATATGAAAAAAATCACCAAATATGTGTCGGTCGCTTTGCTCACTGCCGCTATGGCTTGCAGCGCTTTCGCGGATGGCCCACGAGGCTATTACCCACAGGGTCAACACCGCGGTTACCAAGGGCGCTCGAACGATTCCGGCTGGATTGCACCGCTGCTGTTTCTGGGCCTGGCCGGGGCCGTGATTGGCGCTGCGGCAAGCCAGCAAAGCGCACCACCGCCACAACAACCCGTCTACGTCGCGCCACCGATTACCTACATACAGACCGCTCCGGTTTATGTTGCACCACCGGTCACAGTGCCCGCACCTGCGCCACAACCGGCCAACGCCTGGTACTTTTGCCGATCCGTTGGCCAGTACTACCCCTACACGCAGAACTGCCCGGAAGGCTGGCAACTGGTTTCTCCGACATCGCAGCAGTAGCTGTTGAAACTTGCCCTGAAATAGCTTTTTTCTTGCTCTGCTTCTGGGAGTCTTGCACTCTGGGCATGTTCCAATATGACTTCACCTCTGCGTCTCCATTGAAGAACACATGAACCACACTACCCAAGGGCTGGAACGATTCGTCGAAGCCCAAGCCGCCGTCTACCACACGGTAGTTGCTGAACTTTCCATGGGGCACAAAGAGACGCATTGGATGTGGTTCATCTTTCCGCAGCTTAAAGAATTAGGCAAGAGTGCGATAGCAAAGCGCTTCGGTATTGAATCCGCTGACGAGGCCCGCGCTTACCTTGCGCACCCTTTGCTGGGTAACCGCTTGGTCGAATGCACCAAGTTGTTGTTGGCCCAGAGAAATGCAAACGCGTACGAGATTTTTGGATCGCCCGACGATGTGAAGCTGCGTTCCTGCATGAGCTTGTTCTGCGTCACCACGCCCCAAGAGCCTGCGTTCAAACAAGCCTTGGACATCTTCTTCCGAGGCAAGTTGGACGAAGTCACCGTCAAACTGCTCGCGCCGCCATCAGCAAAATAATTCAACCACACGGCTAAAAATGGCACGGCACGGCACGGCACGGCCATCACCATGTCTACGTCATAGACTTGTCGAAAGATGTGCTGTTTGACGCAAGATTTTTGCGCTGCAACCCTGGCTATGTCAGCGGCAAGCCATGTGTGTATGTCGGCGTGACAGGACTTGATCCCGACATTCGCTTTGACAAACACTAAGCCGACATACAAGCGAATATGTACCTTGCTGAAGTTTGGGGTGCGACTATTGCCGGAGGGCGGAATCGGCCACCCATTGTGTGCCGGCCTCGGCAGAGGCAATGCCCCGAAAGATGAGGCAGGCGATATCGCGATGGAGACCATAGCCGAGCTTGTTGGGTGCGTCGTCCACCACTAAGCCGCCCATGCTATGCGCCACGATGATCAGGGAAACATTCTCATCCACTGGGATCACGTTCCCAGACAGGAAAGTGGAGAAGACAAATGGAGGGTACGTCCGTCGCGTATTTAAAGCAGAGGGCACCTGCTGACCATTTCGAACAATTGCAGCGTGCCTACTTTTAACGGCTGTTCGGCGTGCGGAGTGGGCATACCGATCCCGGGGTGGATTCTTCCCACATCCCGGCACAGCGTTCGCGCCGACCGAAAACTCCCCCCCCCTCCACTCGACCGCTGGCCTCCAGCGTCTTCAAACACTCATCGTGACGTATGGACTTTCGCTAGTTATCGAACGTCTAATCGGACGCCATATTGAGGGTTTGTCGCTTCATCGGCCCGTACGATATGACCCATTGAGGCGTGGACCTTAATCGTCAAATCCTTAACCCAGTGCCTGAACGGCAAACTTGCCTGGCATGCTGATCACCGTGTCAAAAGCACGGTAGCTACTGTCGGTATCGGAGCTGCGGAATACCAATTCTATGGTTCCCTCTTCGCGCTCGACAAAGTTCTTGACGGCGTCCATGCCAACACCCCGGCCCGATATCTCTGTCACCAATGCCGCAGTAGAGAAACCCGGGGCAAAAATGAGTTGCGCAATTTCTTCGGGGCTGGGTTGCTGATCGGCCGTCAAGAGGCCTTTTTCAATGGCCCTTTCCCGTATCAAGGCAACCGCCAGTCCTGCACCATCGTCACCCAGCTTCAGCACGACCCGCCCGTCTGCCAGTGACACATCCAGGTTGATGTGCCCCGCCGCGGGCTTGCCCTTGGCCAAGCGTTTTTCTGGCGACTCAATACCGTGGTCGATAGAGTTTCGGTACAGGTGCATGAAGACGTTCTTCAGCAGATCGGCAATCTGTGTGCGAATCACAATATTGTGGTCCTGGATGCTGACGATGGGCGCTTCTTTGGACAGCTCCTTGGCCAGCGATGGGAGCGATTCCACAATCCCTTCCAAAGCTTCCTGCACACGCACCGTGCCCAGCATTTTGAGCATGTTATGCACCCGCTGGTGTGCTGAGCGCATCAGCTCCAGGTCATTGCCACGCACAGAATCGTCCATCAAATCGAGCGCGTCTTGAATGTCGACCTTCTGCACCATCAGGTATTTTTCGACACCCGCGCGACGCCCTGGCCCTGTTCTGCCCAATTTGACTTTGTTGATATGTGCGTATTCTTCAATGGCGGCCGATGCGCTGCTCAGCTCACCGAGCAGCTTTTCCTGGTTCCACTCGGCATCCGGGTTTTGGCGCAGTTCTTCGTAGCTCTGCTCCGCCTCGTGAACCAGGTTTGTCAGATGTAGCAAGCCGTAGGTACGCGCATTGCCTTTGACGGTGTGCATGTTGCGGAACAGCTGGGTTGCTGTCTCGGGATCCAGGCCACCTGCGGGGGTGACGCCCACATCCTCAATGATTTTTTTGTTTTCAGCCAAGAACTCGACCGAGCCGTCAATGAACCCGGAGAACTTCTCCTGGCTGATGGCCAGAATCTGGCCAATGATGTCGAGCTCGCGTTTTTGCTGTCCGGCCTCTGCTGCCAGGGCCTTCAGCTCGGTCACATCACGCACGCACAGCATGAGCTTGTCGACCGTGCCGCCGGCGTCAGAAATAGGCGACCAGCTCAGCGCGACAGCTTTCACGCGGCCATCCGGCATCGTCAGATCGAAGTCGGTTACCAGCAAGTGCGAGTTGAATTCGTACTGCATCTCGTCTTCACCGATCACGGAGTCGATGGTGGTCTCGATTTGCGACAGTATGTCGGCGCCCAGGTTGGAGCCGCTGAACACCAAGTCCATTACCGGCCGATCGGCAATATCGTTGGTTTCAAAAATGGTGGCCATGTAGGCGGAATACTCGGAGTGGATGTGTCCGCCCTTGACCACCGTTAACACACCCTGCGGCATGTTCTGCAGCATGGCGTTGATATCGTTGGTTTTCTGGCGGAGCTGCTCTGTGCGCTCTGCCAAGCGGGCTTGCATTTCGTGCAGGGAGTACAACAGGCTCGTCGTGTCGTTTTCGGCGAGTTTGATCACCATCGTCAGGTCGCCGTCGGCAATGCGTCCGGCGATGGCTTTGGCATACGCAGGCTCGCCACCGAGCTGGCGCGTCAAGCGCCAGATCACCCAGCTCCCAACCGCGATGGACATGACGACCAGCAGCAAGACGATGCCAACCACCCACACCACAGAGGCCTTGTAAATCTCTCCCGTCTGTTGCATGGTGGCCAAGGCCGACTGACTGCGCTGGGCCACCAGGCTATCGACAATTTTTTCGACCTTGCGGGTTTCGTTGAGCAACCCAGCGTCTTCCAAAGAGACGCCGACATCCATTTCCAGGTAGGACAGCGGTTGCTCCTTGACGAACTTCACGTAGGCGCGCAGGCGGCTGGACCACTTGCCAAGGATTTCGACCAACTGCTTGGTTGTTGCGACCGCTTCTTCGCTGCTGGACAGGCCCTGAATGACCGCGATCTTTTTGTCTACTTCGGCCAGGCTGGTCTCAATGTCTTTGCCCAAGCCTTCGCGTTCTTGTGGCGTGCTGGCGGTCAATAATTGGGTTTCCGCCCGGCTGGCACGCAACACATTGCTGCGCACCTGCTCGGCGGCTTGCCCCGCGGTGTATTCCTGGTCGTAAATGAAGCGGGTTGAAGCATTCAGCCTCCCCATCTGAAATAAGGAGAACACGCCAATGACCACGGCACCCGTCACCACGCAGGCGAAAGCCAGCCCCAGGCTGGCGCGCACGGACAGGCCATCGATCGCATCACGAATCGTCTGGACCATGCCCCCCGACGCTTTCTGATCCGGCCTCTTTCGAGGTTGCAGAACTTGTGCCCGCGAATCAGACACCACGGCCCGAGAGCTTTTTTTTGGATCAGATTCCATCATGCGATTCCTAAAGTTGACGATGCAAGAATGTCAGGATAGCCGGGTTTTACGCCCATGTGCCCATTTTTTCGCCCTATATGGATGGCCGCAAGCGGGTGCCCATTGGGGGAAGAACGTGAATTGGCTGCGCAAAAGCAAAAGCACCATGGCACACGTGACTACTTGGCCGTCTTCAAAGCTTGACGGAATTGATTAACGATGGTGTCAGGGCTCAATCATGGGTATTGAGGCATGCCGAATCACACACCGACCAGCTTCTTGAACGATGGCAACACGGCGTCGCCCTTGAAGGGTTTCACGATCCAGCCCTTGATGCCCGCGGCCTTGCCACGCTCCTTCATTACCGGTGAATTCTCGGTCGTAAGCATGACAATGCTCA
>NZ_JANXUQ010000145.1 GCF_025356155.1 Rhodoferax sp.
GCTAGTGCAACATCTGTTCTGTAATTTCCCCGAGCAGTGAAACCGAGGAGTCGGACGGTTTCTGGTTTTGGATTTATTTAGTCAGGCCCCTGCCGGGCCGCCGGAGGCACCCCCCCCGGCGTCTGGTGCAGAGCCTTATCCATCCAGAAAGAATCTATCATGGCCCAACGAGCCGACCTCGAAGAAATCTCCCAGCCTTTGCACGATGCCTATGCCTGCCTACTTGCCAACGGTCTTGATGGTGCGGGCGAAGCGCTGCGCATCCTCGTCAACGAAGCCTCGCGCATTGAACGCGCCCAGCACCTGCAGGCCATGCCCTACGAGCGCAGCGCCCAGCGCGTCGATCAGGCCAACGGCTACAAGTCCAAGACCATGCTCACCCGCATGGGAGAAATCACCTTTGAGGTGCCCCAGGTGAGAACCGCAGGTTTCTACCCCAGCGCGCTTGAGCGGGGCAGTCGCTCCGAGCAGTCGGTGAACCTGGCGCTGGCCGAAATGTACGTGCAAGGCGTCTCCACGCGCAAAGTCATTGAGGTGCTTCAAAAGCTGGTCGGCCCCGAGGTCAGCATCTCGTCTACCCAGATCAGCCGCTGCACACAAAAACTCGATGAAGGCCTCAACGCCTGGCGCAATCGTCCGCTAGAAGAAACACCCTACCTGCTGCTCGATGCTCGCTATGAGCGTGTTCGGGAAGCCGGTCAGGTAGTGGACTGCGCCGTGCTGGTCGCCGTAGGCGTCACGGCCAGCGGCCACCGGCGGGTGCTGGGTGTGTCGGTCGCATTATCCGAAGCCCAGGTCCACTGGCGGGCGTTTCTGGACAGTTTGATTCAACGCGGTCTACGTGGAGTCAAGTTCATTGCCAGCGACGATCACGCCGGACTCAAGGCCGCGCGCAAAGCCATGTTCGCTGGCGTGCCATGGCAACGCTGTCAGTTTCACTTGCAGCACAACGCACAGGGTTATGTCACCAAGCTCGATCAGCGAGTGCCCGTGTCGCGCACGATCCGCTCGATCTTCAATGCGTCCGACGCCAACGAAGCAACCCGGCTGTTGGGCTTGGCCATGGAGGGTTGGCGCAGCGCGCATCCCAAGTTGGCGGCCTGGGCCGAAACGAATCTGACCGAGGGATTTACGGTGTTTGCATTGCCTGCGGAACACCGTGTGCGTATGCGTACGACCAACGGGCTGGAGCGGTTGAACAAGGAGATCAAGCGAAGAACGCGCGTGGCCACGTTGTTCCCCAACACCGCCAGTTGCCTGCGCTTGGTCACCGCCATCCTGGCCGAACAAGATGAGGAGTGGATGACCGCAAAAATCTATCTGACCATGAAACCCTGACGCCGCTTATTCACAACAGCCCAAAACCAGATTCCGGAAATTTACAGAAAAGAAGTTGCTTTATCGGCGCGGTACGTAACAGGGTCGAGTGTGCAGTGTTGATTCAGTGCGCCCGGCAGATCAAACTGGCGAGGGGGCTTTTCTGAACTCGAAAAGACGGTAGAGGTTAAATTGGTCTTTTGCAACATTGGACAGTGCAAGCTCGCTGCGGGAGACGAAGAACGGGGTATTGCGCCCAAACGTCGTTGCCTTCACTTCGATAGATCGTTCCTGGCCATCCGACTCAAGGGAGAGTACGTCGTAACCCAGTCCATCGCCTTTTGATTGGGAGACGTGATCTACCCGGTCCGCGAGGCGGGGTTGCCCCAGTGCAATCAATCGCCAGTGCTCGAACTGTAAGATGAATTGTTCGCCAGCAAGGCCGAAAGACTGGTTCAGGGCTTCGCGCTCCAGATAGTCTCGCTTCATGCCACTGAAAAGTAGCGGATCGGCGGGTTCGGCCACCCCGAGTTGGCATTGTGGTGCATCGGATTTCACTCTTGTGAAGTCCGTCACGGTAGGCAAAACCGCCGGTTGCTCTACCGCTGCAGGCGCCACTTTGTCCAAGGCCGTCTTGCCGCGAACCTGCTCGTCTGCAATGATGGCCAGAAGTGGTTGATAGTTCACACGGGGCTTGTCACCACGTACGTATGGCAGCCCAAGATCAATCATCAGCTGCGCTGGTGTTGCCGTGTTTGAATTCAATGGATCCATCGCAGCGGTTGTTTGGCTGGGGCTGAAGTCTTCGGCGTTGCTCGGTCTTGCTGCAGGTTTGACCCGCCAGCTCCAATGGTGAGCATTTGTAGATAGTCCGCAACAATGGCCTCTACTTCTTCTCGTGACCAGTCCATCGCACGCCCTGAAAAAAGTTGTTGGCGAGCCGCTATCCTGTATTGGGGCGGCTGCGCCCGCGCAACCCGTGCCCCCAAGGCCGGATAAACTCCCCTCCTCAGGCCCCAACCCCATTAGGAACACCATGGCATCCGTAAACAAAGTCATTCTGGTCGGCAATTGCGGCCGCGACCCCGAAATCCGCTACCTGCCGTCTGGCCAGGCCGTGGCCAACGTCAGCGTGGCCACCAGCACCCGCCGCAAGGACAAAAACACTGGCGAAAGCATTGAATCCACCGAGTGGCACCGCGTCACCTTTTACGACCGCCTGGCTGAAATCGCCGGCGAATACGTGCGCAAAGGCCGCCCTATTTATGTCGAAGGCCGCCTCAAATACGGCAAATACACGGACCAGGCCGGTGTCGAAAAGAGCACGGTGGACATCATTGCCACCGAGTTGCAATTGCTGGGCGGCCGCGAAGGCATGGGCGGCCCCGGTGGTGATGGTGGCGACGAAGGCGGTGGCGGCGCTCCGGCTCCCCGTCGCATGGCACCCAGCGCACCCGCTGCGCCACGTGCATCCGCAGCGCCTGCCCCCCGCCAGGCGCCCCCACCGCGCCCGGCCAGCGGCTTTGATGACATGGACGACGACATCCCGTTTTGATGCCTTTGAAGCGGGTTTATGCCCAATTTGGGGTTTTCAATGCGATTCATATTGAAAATTTGCTTGTAGCCCTCGTGCAATATGGGCATGTTGCTATAAAAAAAGTAGCAACTGCGTGGTGGCTGCTGTGCGTATGTGCAGCCGTCTGGGCGCAACCTGCCCCCACCCGCCTGACCCTGCCCTGCTGGCCACTCTGCCCGCCGCAGCCCTGATATACCGCCAGGGCCATGTGCGCGAGGCCGCTGCCACGTATGTCTTCGACCCCGGCGCAGAGATGTTATTTGGCCAGGCCATTTCGCCCGCCAACGCGTTGGGGCGGCTGGTCATAGCCATGCCCCAGACCAAAGAACTCCCTTGGCTGGCACGAAGCGCACTTCCTTCCCAAGCTATCGTTCTCCGCGACCCAACGGCGTAGGTATTGCCGCCTGGCGCCACGCAAGCGACAACAGACACGGGAGAGCTCACGCACAACTGGAACAAGGGGACCTATGTGATCGACAGCCCCCGCACCCAGGCGGCGATGGGCTGGCTGGGGAATGATTTCACTGGGTACCAGGGCGATACCGAAGAGCAACCGGCAGTTACCTTTCAATGTTGAGCCGTTGGAGGGGGAAATCAGGATTCGTGCCAGCAAAGGCCTGACTCTCAGTAAGCGTGATGCGCAGCAGAATGCTAAAGATGTTCCCATATTGTTCCGAGATGGCACCTACACCATTAAATTGGACAACACGTTACCAACAAATTGGTTGTTCCTGCGTGGAGCGCCCTGACAATAGATCGCGACGCGAATAGTTTTATGGAAGGAAGTCATGGACGTGAAGTGACGACGCAGGCTGTGGGGCAGGGCCGCACTGCTGAGCGTATGGGTTGCGGCCTGCGGTGGAGGCCAGTCGGGCGGAGGGGCGGCGCCGGTGTCGGTGTCAGAAGTTCAAGTGACATCCTCCGTATCGTCACAGCGGGTTGGCATCGGAATCGGTGGGTTGGGCGATTGGGACAGGAGTTTTGCGATGGCCGACCTGGGCCGGGAATCGCAGGCACGTGGCTTGGACTGGTCCTACGACGTTGCCGCCGATGTCGATGGCAACCCCGGCAAAGACTTTCAACTGATTTTCTCCATTACAAAAATTGGGGCCAGAACCTACAAACTGGTGTTCAGTGGTCGTGCTACCGTATCCGCGGGC
Organism: Rhodoferax sp.; assembly: GCF_025356155.1. GTDB lineage: Bacteria > Pseudomonadota > Gammaproteobacteria > Burkholderiales > Burkholderiaceae_C > Allorhodoferax. The sequence goes on from NZ_JANXUQ010000145.1 coordinate 4,054, forward strand.
GGCGCCGGTAGCGTGCAAAAAGCAATATCCACCTCTGGCGACCGGGCTACGCCACCGACGGCTCGGCGCTGTTCACCGGTGAGTCCCTTGCCGCAATGCAGAAGTTCAAACTCGTTCGTGGCATGGATTTTTTCAGTGCCAACACCAACTCCCAGAAGCGGTGGTCAGAGCGCACCAAGCCCAACTTTTTTGGATTCACCGGGGACAGTGGCCAAAGTTGGGAGCTATTCATCGCAATGGCCAACGCGACCAATCGCGACGTGTGGCTGAACGTCCCGGTGCAAGCGGACGACGACTACATACGCAAGTTGGCACAGTTGGTGAAGTACGGTATGGAGGCGGGGTGCTGCTCACTACAACACCGCAATTGATACCAAAGATACCAGCGTCGCCACACTGGAGGGCTATTTTTCGACGCTCCCGAATGCGGAATTTGCCGAAATCTCAGCCACCGATTCTATTTGGACGCATGGTTTTGGCGCAGGACATCTGGGACAAAGCGGGCGGGGATGAACTGGTGTACTACGTATACAGCAGCACAGCGCCCTGGAGCTTCGCCAACGAGCTGGTGCAGCAGGTGGTGTCAGACACCAGTTCCGTCAAGTTGCAGGCCATAGACACGATCAATGGCAAGGCGAAACTTGCAGCAAGCTTGGGTAGCTTGGTGCCCGCGACAATCTATCTGAAAGACCTTGCGTCCCAAGCCATTGGAGCCAACGGTGCGGGCTGGGCGCTGAACGGCACGGCATACCTGTTGCGGCCAACCGCCGGCAGCCCTTGCAATTTGCTGCCCGTGCGTGCGGCCGCCGCAGGCAAATACCAAATATCGCCCAACATCGGCAGCACGGTCTCAGGCTCGGTGACGCTGTACGTCAACGGCACCAAAAGCGGTAACATCAATATCGGCGCTAACGCGCGTGATAGTGCGGCCTTGCGTTCCAAAGTAACCGTGAGCTTGCCTGCAGGTCTTTCGGTGTTGCGCCTGGATTCGCCAAAAGGTTCCTCTGACATCCTTGTCAAAGACGTCGTTGTGGAGTGAGGACCGCAGACCTGCGGAATATGCAATCATGAACAGAAACATCCTCGTCACCGGCGGCGCCGGCTACATCGGCAGCCACACCTGTGTGGAACTGCTCAACGCTGGTTATGCGGTCACCGCGTTCGACAACTACTGCAACAGCAAACCCGAAGCCCTGAATCGCGTGGAGCGCATCACTGGCAAAACACTCATCCGGGTGCAGGGTGATGTGCGTGACCGTGCATCGCTAGAAGCGGCGTTGCGCAGCAGCGGTTCCACGGCCGTCATCCACTTCGCCGGCCTCAAGGCCGTGGGCGAGTCAGGTGAGAAGCCTTTGGCCTACTACGACAACAACGTCGTGGGCACGCTGCGACTGCTGGAAGCCATGCAGGCTTGCGGTGTCAAATCCATGGTGTTCAGCTCGTCGGCTACCGTATACGGTGAGCCGAAGTTCCTGCCCTATATCGAAGACCACCCCTTCGCCCCGACCAATCCTTATGGCCGCACCAAGCTGGTGGTGGAAGACATGCTGCGCGATGCCTTCGCCAGCGACGCCAGTTGGAAGTTTTCCATCCTGCGCTACTTCAACCCGGTTGGCGCACATGCCAGCGGGCTGATTGGCGAAGACCCCCAGGGTGTGCCCAATAACCTGATGCCTTTTGTGGCCCAGGTAGCCGTGGGCAAGCGGGCATCGCTGAACGTCTTTGGCGACGACTATGACACGCCAGACGGCACCGGTGTGCGCGACTACATCCACGTCACCGACCTTGCCGAAGGCCACCTGCGGGCCCTGCAGTGGATGGCCGGCGCAAGCGCTGGTCTGTGCCGTGCCTTTAACCTGGGTGCCGGGGTGGGCTACAGCGTACTGGAGATGGTGCGTGCCTTTGAAGCCGCCAGCGGCAAGGCCGTGCCTTACACCGTCAAACCGCGCCGCGCCGGGGATCTGGCGGGCTTTCATGCCAATGCGGATGCCGCCCGGCAAGTACTGGGCTGGCAGGTGAGCCGCGATCTGCAAACCATGTGTGCCGACACCTGGCGCTGGCAAAGCAATAACCCCCAGGGTTACGTCAGCTAGCCCGCACGCGGACCTGCCAACGCCGGGCTGGTCCATGGTGTACACAGTTTCACACCTTCTAGCGCGAACCGTCATTTCCCAGCGTTAAACTGACTGCCCGAGGAGGTGTCGTCGAGACCCCTTTTCCCATTGCAGGGAGGACAGTTTGACAAAAGGCATGATTTTGGCCGCTGGGCAGGGCACACGCGTGCGCCCGCTCACCAAAGATTTACCCAAGCCCATGGTGCCGCTACTGGGCAAGCCAGTCATGGAATACCTGATCGAGCACATGGCACGCCATGGCATACGCGAGATCATGGTCAACGTCGCCTACCACCACCGCAAGATCGAGCACTACTTTGGCGATGGCAGCCGCTGGGGCGTCGAAATTGGCTATTCCTACGAAGGCGTGCTGGACCACGGCGACATCCTGCCGCGCCCCCGCGGTTCGGCCGGTGGCATGCGCCACATCCAGGATTTTTCGGGCTTCTTTGACGAGACCACGCTGGTACTGTGCGGCGATGCGCTGATTGACCTAGACATCGGTGCAGCCGTGCACGAGCACAAGGAGAAAGGCGCCGTGGCCAGTGTGGTGGCGCTCGACGTACCGCCCGACCAGGTGCAGTATTACGGCATTGTGGTGCCCGACAAGGAAGGCCGCGTGCAGTCTTTCCAGGAGAAACCCCGCCCCGAAGACGCCAAGTCTACGCTGGCCAGCACCGGCATCTATTTGTTTGAGCCCAGCGTGGTGGATCTGATTCCGTCGGCACAAAACTTTGACATCGGCTCGCAGCTGTTTCCCATGCTGGTAGAGCAAGGGCTACCCTTTTTTGTGCAAAACCGCTTCTTTAACTGGATCGACATTGGCCGGGTCAGCGACTACTGGTCGGTGCTGCAACGCGTCTTGCGCGGCCAGGTGGCCCATATGAACATGCCCGGCCGCGAAGTGCGCCCTGGCGTATGGGTGGGTTTGAACACCCGCATTGACTGGGACCGGGTGGAGATCGAAGGGCCGGTCTACATCGGTTCCAGCGTCAAGGTCGAACCCGGCGCCCGCATCATAGGTCCCACCTGGATTGGCCACGGCAGCCACATCCGCGACGGCGCGACGGTGACACGCTGCGTGCTGTTTGACTACACCCGCATCGGCCAGGGTATGGCGTTCTCGGAAATGGTTGTTTCGCCCGACTACTGTGTCGACAACAAGGGTGGTGCGGTCTACCGTGGTGACGACAACTGCCTGCTGCGCTGGAGTGATGCGAGGGCTTAGGTCTTTGCATGGCGCTACAGTTTATGTAGCGCTATACGCTTATTTCACGAGGGCTAGCGGCACTTTTACTTCTGAGTGATCATAAAAAAGGCTCTATAAACCCCGTTTTGGGGTTTATAGAGCCTTTTGCAATTGACTACCTGGTTACAACGGTTGTACAACCGGCACCGAAGTTGACTTGGCCGTACTGCGGCGACGAAACAGGGGCCACATCACCAGGCGGAAGAGCGCGCGCAGCAGCAATAGCGTAGCGATCGCCTCGGCAAAAGTCAGTACAAAGGCCAGGAAAGCGTTCTGGCGTTGCGCGCGCAACGCGAACTTGTTCACCATACGATCACGCGCAATCTCAATGCTGTCATAGAACGTTGGCACCACCAGCAGCGTCAGCAGTGTGGACGTGATCGTGCCACCAATGATGGCAACGGCCAGCGGCTGGTAAAACTCTCCGCCTTCACCCAAGCCGATGGCGACCGGCATCATGCCGGCGATCAGCGCAAAGGTCGTCATCAGAATGGGCCGCAGACGCGCGCGCCCGGCATCCATCAGCGCCTCTTCCCGATCAATGCCTTCTGCCTCGCGTTTGCGGGCGGCGTCCAGCAGCAGGATGGCATTCTTGGCAACCAGGCCCATCAGCATAATCACGCCAATCATGCTCATCAGGTTGAGCGTGCTGCGGGCGACGATCAACGCCACCACCACGCCAATCAACGACAGTGGTAACGACAGCATCACTGCCAACGGAGCGGTGAACGACCCAAACTGCATCACCAAGATCAAGTACATCAGACCAATCCCGGAGATCAGTGCGATACCCATTTGCTTGCCCAACTCGGCTTGGTCTTGGCCAGCGCCGCCCAGGTCCATGCCGTAGCCTGGCGGGTAGTCAAAGGATTTGGCCAGCTTCACCGCGTCGGCCGTCACTTCACCGTTGGAGCGTCCTTGCACGTTGGCCGACACGGTGATGTTGCGCTTGCCATTGGAGTGCTCTATGCCCGACGGGCCCTTGCCCATGCTGAGGGTCGCGATCTGATCTAGCGGCACCATCATGTTGGTGCCCGACACGGCGATGGGCAGACGCTCGATGTTTTCCTTACTGACCCGGTCCTCGGGGTGCAGGCGCACTGCAACGTCACGGGTTTCACCGGTAGGGTCCACCCAGTCACCGACTTCGATGCCGGCAAAGGCCACGCGCAAAGCCTGCGCCGCATCGTTGGCCGAGATACCCATGGAGTTGGCCAGGCCCCGGTTGAGCTCGATCTTGAGTTCTTTCTTGGGGTCTTGCTGCGACAGGCCGACATCCACCGCACCGGGCACCAGGCGCAGCTTGTCCATGTACGCGCTGGTAATCTCCAGCAACTTGCGCGAGTCGGGGCCGGTAAAGTCGATCTGCACGGGCTTGCGCGCGCCGTTGTTCAGGTCGTCCATCACCGTATATTCGGCACCCACGAGTGTGCGGATTTTTTCGCGCAACTCAACGGCAATCTCTTTGGCGCCCCGTGTGCGGGTGTTGCGCTTGCCAATGTCCACGTAAATGCGCCCGCCGCTGGCAGTGATATTGCTATTCGTCTCCTTGGTCTCGGCGATGGTACGGGCCAGTTCTGCGGCGCGTTCCATTTTCAAGCGCGCATATTCGACAGAGGACGACGCTGGCGTGCGCACTTCAATCATCAGGTTGCCGGAATCCGAGGCCGGCAGGAAACTGGTACCACCCACCGTGACCTGCAGCGCGATAGCGCCGATGAGGCTGAGCACTGCAATGGCGGTCATCCAGCGGCGGTGGTGCAGCGCCCAGGCAATCACATTGCCATAGCGATCGGCCTGGTGGTCAAACCAGTTGTTGAAGCGGGCCAGTACAGCGCTGAGTCCTTTTTTGGGTGCCGTGTGGTGGTCCACCGGGTCGCCCCAGTAGGCCGACAGCATGGGGTCCAGCGTGAACGAGATCGCCAGACTGACCAGCACCGAACAGGTCACTGTCAATGCAAATGGGCGGAACCATTCGCCCGACACACCGGGCATAAAAGCGACCGGAATAAACACCGCAATGATGGAGAAGGTGGTTGCCGCTACCGCCAGGCCGATTTCGGCCGTACCTTCCAGCGACGCGGTGCGCCGGTCCGAGCCTTTCTGCATGTGGCGCACGATGTTTTCCCGCACCACAATCGCGTCATCGATCAGCACGCCGATAGCCAGCGACAGGCCGAGCAAGGTCATGAAGTTGAGTGTAAAACCGCACAACCACACTGCAATGAAAGCGGCGATGACGGATGTGGGCAGGCTCAACGCTGTAATCAGCGTAGAGCGCCACGAGTTCAGGAAGGCGTAGACCACAAAAATGGTCAGTACCGCACCCAACATCAGCGATTCGATGACGTTGTTCAGGCTGCGCTGGGCGTCCACACCGCCGTCCCGGGTAATTTCCAGCTTGGTGCCAGGGTGGTCTTTTTCCAGATCGGTGTTGATATCTTTGACCAGCTCGCGGATAGCGGTCGCAGTGGACACGGTGCTGGCGTCGCGCGAGCGTGTGACAAACATGCCCACGTTGGGTTTGGCGCTGCGGATGCTCAACGAGTCGATGTCGGCAAAGCTGTCGTTGATGGTGGCCACCTGCGCCAAGCGCACGATCTGACCACCAACACGTTTGACCACGATGTTCTGGAATTCTTCGGGCGACTCGATGCGGCCCACCAGGCGTATGCTTTCCTCATCCAGCGAGCCGCGTACCTTGCCAACCGGCGCATTGGTGTTTTGTGCGCGCAACGCAGCCACCACCTCGCCGACGGACACATTGAATTCACGCAGTTTCTCGGCACGCAGCAGCACCGATAGCTCGCGTTTCAAGGAGCCATTGATGTTGACGGTGGCCACCCCGGCAATACCGCGCAGCTTATCGGCCAGCACGTCCTCGGCAAGACGCGAGATTTCAGCATGGCTTTGTTTGCTGCTGGACAGGGCCAGATTCATGATCGGCTGTGCGGACGGGTCGTAGCGACGCAGCACCGGCTCGCGCATTTCGGTGGGCAGCTTGTAGCGCACGCTGGAGATCACATTGCGCACCTCGTCTGAGGCCTCGATCATGTTCTTCTTGAACGAAAACTGCACGTCAAACCGGGCACTGCCTTCGGTCGAGTTGGAATACACCTCGGTCACGCCGGAGATGCTTTGCAGCGACTTTTCGATGCGGTTGACGATCTCACGCTCCACCGTGTCGGGGGAGGCGCCGGGATACGCAATCGTTACAAACAGGCCGGGCACCTCCACGTCGGGGTTCTGGTTGACGCGCAACTTGCTCATCGCCAGCAGCCCCAGGGCCATCAGTGCAATGATCAGGACTATGGTCGCCGTGGGGCGCTTGATACTGAAATCGGAGAGAAACATTTATGTTCCTTTGGCAGTCGACGATGCGGCGGAGGCTGCAGCTGTGGGGGGCTTGGCACTGGCCAGCTCGGCGGTCTGGCCTTCCTTGAAGCTTGAGCTGGGGCTGCGCAAAATGGTGTCTCCTTCCTTCAGTCCATTGTGTATTTCAATACTGCCGGTGCGGGGGTCGCGGGCACCAATTTGCAAGTCCACCTGGCTCAAGGTGTTGTTGGCGACACGCCAGACGGAGGCCTTGTCGCCTAACCTCACGAGTACCGACTCCGGCAATGTCAGCGCCTGCACGTTGCTGGATTCGATCGAGCCTTCGGCATACAGGCCGGCCACCTTGGGCTGATTGGCATCGCTGAAGCTGACCAGCACTTCGACCTGGCGTGTCACGTCATTGGCACTGGGGTCTACGCGGGTGACCTTGCCACGAAACTCCTGGCCGCCATACCCGTTGATGCGAAAGCTCACTGGCTGGCCCACATTGACCTGGCTGATCTTGTCGGCCGACACGCGGCCCGCAAAACGCATGCTGGTGGGGTCTATGACCTTGAGCAATTCCTTGCCGATGGAGGCGGTGTCGCCCGCCGACACCTTGCGGTCGCTGACCACGCCGTCAAACGGAGCGCGCACGATGGTGCGTTCTAGTTGCTGGCGCGCCACCACGGCGCGTGCGTTGGAGGCCGACAATTCGCTTTGTGCGCCGTTGCGCCGCACTTCGGCATCGTCCAGCGCCTGCAGGGATGTCATACCCGATGCGCGCAGTGTCTTCAAGCGTTGGAGATTGCGCTCAGCCTGGTCCAGCGACTGGGTAGCGTTGCGCGCGTTGTCTTGCGCCGAGCGCAAGTTGTCCTGTATGGAGGTCTGGTCCAGCCGCGCGAGTACGTCACCCTTGCGCACCACGTCGCCGTTTTCCTTCAATACCTGCAGCACCACGGCCGACACTTCGGCGCGCAGATCGGCCTTGCGCTCGGGCTGTATGGAACCAGTGACCACCGGGCCGGACGCGAGCGTGTTCGAGCGAATGGTGATGATGTCCTCGGGTGCGATCACCAGCTTGGCGGGTGTCACCGCAGCGTCTTTTTTATCGCCTTTGCCGGGGAACTTGTCGCATGCCGTCAGGCTTATGGCCAGCGCGGTAACGATGAGAAGGGGACGCAGCATAGAGAACTCTCCGTGTGGGAAAACTGACAATTTGGGATGGCGCGGATCGGTTTGGTGGCCTTTTCTATTACGCGAGGCCATGATTATGGGGTCAACAGATGTAAGCCCGTTGCGCCCCGCCGAGCAGGCCCGGCCGGGGGAAGACCGCTCAGGCCTTGCGAACTAAGGTGGTTGGTGTGGCTGTCGCAGTGGCGGTTACCGCGGCAGACTTGTGGCCCACGATCACCACGGTGGGCAACTCAATGGTGCGCGTGGGGGGAGTCGACGCGCCTTGCATGCCCACGACGACGGTGCTCAGCCAGGTAATGGACAGGGCTGCGCCCAGTGTCAGGCCGAGGATTTTGGATGTGGTGCGTGTGGTCATGATGGGCTCCTTGTTGCGTTGGGGTGAACTGTAAAGAGGCATTGCGGACCCCGCACGGGTTTTGCGACCGGTGGTCGCAAAACGTGACGATCTGCTGATTTAGGGGTGTGGGTGGGGCGCCTAAAGCACCCGAACTGGGTTGCTGTCTGGCGGTAGCAGACCCTGGCGCGCGTTACAAATGCGGGGCCAAAGCCATGACCAGCGACACAGAGACCATTGCCAAGCCGGTCGAAACCGCTACGCTGGCCGTCACCAGTTCTTCGGCCACGTTGTAACGTTGCGAGAACATGAACACGTTGGCACCAATGGGCAGCGACGCCGTCACCACCATCACGGTCAGCGGTAAGCCGTGCAGCCCCAGCAGCACGCCCACCAGCGCCACCAGGGCAGGTAGCAGCAGGTTTTTCAGCAAAGCCAGACCGAAGGCCCTCTTGAGCTCGTGGCCAATGCGGGCGCTGGCCAGCGTGGCGCCTACCAGCAGCAGCGACATAGGCCCCATCGCGGTGCCCATGAGTTGCAGCGGGCGGTCCAGCACGGTGGGCATCACCAGGCCGGTCTGTGCGAACAGCAGGCCCAGCAGGATGGGCAGCGGCACCGGGTGCAGGATGCCATTGCGCAGTGCGTCCAGAACCGGACGGCGCCATACCGCTCGGGTGGCAGGGGCGGCGTGGGCGCTTGCGGCCTGGCGGGCCACGGCCAGCTCCAACGCGATGGTGGCCAGCGTCAGCAGCACAAGTGCGTGCAAAGAGATGATCGTGAACAGGCTGACCATGCCGGCCTCGCCATAGGCCAGCCCGATCAGCGGCACGCCAATCGCCACCGTATTGCTGAAAGTGGCGGCCAGCGCCAGCACCGTGGCCCGCTGCGTGGCCCGGCCCAGGGCCAGCATCACGAGGAACAACGCAATGACCGCCGTGAAGTAAGCCGCCACCGGCTTGTAGTCCAACTGCTCTACGTGCACCGTGCTCATCGTGCGGAATAGCAGGGCCGGCGTCAGCACCATGAAGACCAGACGCCCCAGGTCTTTCGTGGCCTCAGCCCTCATCCAGCCTGCGCGACACGCTATAAATCCAATAGCAATGAGCAAGATAACCGGGAGTAGCGACGACAGGACAATGGATTGCATGGGGCAGGGGCGCAGAAAACCTGATTTTCGCCCACCGGGCCTAATTTGAATCGCCGTTGAATAATCGGGGTATGCACAACCCAGGTCCCGCCATCGTTCTCTGCACGCTGAACGCCAAGTACATCCACGCCTCGCTGGGTTTGCGCTATCTGCTCGCAAACATGGGCGACTTGGCGGAGCAGACCGCATTGCGCGAGTTCACGATTGCCCGCAAGCCCCAGGAGCTGGCAGACGAGCTGCTGGCGCTGCAGCCCCGCGTCCTGGGCTTTGGCGTGTACATCTGGAATGTGACCGAGACCACGGCACTGGTGCGCCTGCTGAAGGCCGCGCGGCCGGACATCAAGATTGTGCTGGGCGGCCCCGAGGTCAGCCATGAGTGGGCCGAGCAGGACATCGTGCAGCTGTCCAACCACGTCATCACCGGCTGGGGCGACATCAGCTTCCCCAAGCTGTGCCGCGCGCTATTGCATGGGCCGCAGCCCCTGATGAAGGTCATTGCCGGCGAGCAACCCGAACTGGACACCATTGCCCTGCCCTACACCCATTACACCGATGCCGACCTGGCGCACCGCCTGCTGTATGTAGAGGCCTCGCGTGGCTGTCCGTTCAAGTGCGAGTTCTGCCTGAGTTCGCTGGACAAGACGGCTATCGCTTTTGACCTGGATGGGTTTCTGGCCGAGATGGACACGCTGTTCCAGCGCGGCGCGCGCAACTTCAAGTTTGTGGATCGCACCTTCAATTTGAAAATCGATACCTCGGCCCGCATCCTGCAGTTCTTTCTGGACCGTATGTGTGACGCGCTGTTTGTGCACTTCGAAGTTATTCCCGACCATTTGCCGGACCGCCTGAAAGTGTTGATGGCGCAGTTTCCGCCGGGCGTGCTGCAACTGGAGGTCGGCATACAAAGCTTTAACCCCGAGGTGCAAAAGCGCATCTCCCGACGGCAAGACAATGCTAAGACTGAGGTCAATCTGCAGTGGCTGGTGCAGCAGTCTCCCGCCCACCTGCACACCGACCTGATCTTTGGCCTGCCGGGCGAGACGTGGGAGAGCTTTGCTGCGGGGTTTGACCGCCTGTATGCCTTGCGCCCGCACGAGATCCAGCTGGGTTTGCTCAAGCGTTTGCGCGGCACGCCGATTGCGCGCCACACGCTGGAGCACGGCATGGTCTACGCCACAGAGCCGCCCTATGCGGTGCGGCAGACGGCGGTGCTCGATGCAGACATGGTGCAGCGCTTTATCCGCCTGGCCCGCTACTGGGACCTGGTGGCCAACTCCGGCCGCTTCAAACAAGCGCTGGGCGCGCTGCTGCAGGGCGGCTCAGCGTTTGAAGCATTTGCAGCCTGGAGCGACTGGCTGTGGCAGACCACACAGAAGACCCATGGCCTGACACCGGAGGAGCTTGTGGATGCGCTGTTTGACTACCTGACCGCGCGGCGTGGTCTACCAACGGAACAGGTTCGCCAGATGCTGTTGGTCGACTACCAGCGCAGCGGCGCCCATGCCCGCCCGCACTGCTTACGCGACGTGTTGCCGCGCCCGGCGGCACCCCAGCGCAGCATGCAGTCCAAGCAATTGGCGCTGCGCCAGGCCCAGCACAGTCGGCCCGTGCAGACCACGGCAGCTGAATCCACGTTGATCGCGCCGTGATAGCGTCTTGACCCCGGTGATGCGTGCGCCCATACTGGAGGCCATATGGTTACCCCTACCCGATATCTGACCGCTCCGCTGCGGGACCTGGAGGCCTGGACCCGCTACTTTCGCGATGCGCAAATCCCCGTTCTGGCCAAGACGTCGCTGGCATTGGAAGCCCTGCGCGCGGACGAGGACAATGTGGACGCGAGCACGCTGGGTGGGACCATTGAATGCGACCCGTTGATGTCGCTGAAGCTGCTGGCCCATGTGGCCAGCAAGCGCCGGGCCGACACGGCGACAGAGACCGAAAACATCACCACGTCGCTGGTGATGACCGGCATATCTCCCTTCTTCAATAACTTTGGTCTGCAGCCCACGGTAGAAGACCATTTGCACGACCAGGCCGAAGCGCTGGAGGGTTTGCGCGCGCTGCTGCACCGGGCCGAACGCGCAGCACAATTTGCCGCGGGCTTTGCCGTGCACCGAAACGACACCGACGCGGATGTGATACGGCTGGCGGCCTTTCTGCACGACTTCGCCGAAATGCTGATGTGGTGCCATGCCCCCACGTTGCAGCTGCGCATCGCGCAGGCGCAGAGGGCGGACCCCACGTTGCGCAGCGCCACCGTTCAGCGCGCCACGCTGAACATCGAACTGGACGACCTGCGCCAGGCGCTGATGAAGCTGTGGCATCTGCCCGAACTGCTGGTGCGCCTTAGCGACGACCGCCATGCCGATACCGCCATTGTGCGCAATGTGGTGCTGGCCGTGCGCTTGGCCCGCCACACCATGCAGGGCTGGGACAACGCTGCAGTGCCGGACGATGTAGAAGACATCGCGAAGCTGCTCAATGTGGCGCCGGCCGTGGCCTCGGCCTATGCGCGCAGGATTGAGAGTTCTGCTTAATCCAGCAACTGCAGGTGGCGAAGCGTTGGCAAGCGCTTGGTAATGAAGTCTGCCGCCTGGGTGCGCAGCTCTGCCATATTGTCTTGCGGAGATTCCATGGGCTTGCCATCGCGCAACATGCGCTGGCCCTGGGCCAGCAGTGCGTCCCAGGCAAACTCGGCCAGCACGCCCAGGTCGGGCGCAGCCGCAGGCGTTTTACCTTCTTGGATGGCCAGTAAAAAGAGCTGGTGCATGCGTCCCAGCAACACGCCCCCACCGCTGACCGGGCTGGCCAGGTAGTTAACATCGGCGCCGCTGCGCGCCAGGCCCAATATGTGACGGTTCAATTGCTGGCACTGGGGCCGGGCCATGTGTACCGCCGCCGCGTCTTGCACTGCCACAAGATCGCCCTTGCCTGTCAGCAGCAGCATTGCCTCTATGAGTTGCGGGAAATTGATGGAAACCTTGTGGGGGGCGGCTTGCAACAGATCCCACAGGTCGCCGATGCTATGCGGCTGCTGGTCGGCCAGTGCGGCCAATATCGGACCGTAGACGGACGGAGTCAGCCCGGCCTCACCCACCGGTGCCTTGATCTTCATGACCACATCGGCGGCTGGCACCACCAGCATCACACGTTGGGCATGTAATGCCTGCGTCTGCGCCACCGTGGCGAGGCGGCGTGGGCCCTTGATCCAGTAGTCGCGGCGAAACTGCTGGTTGACCAAAAAGTCGCGTACCGTTTCGCGGAACAGCGGGTCGGACTGCTCTTGTAGCAGCGCGCTTTGCGCGGGCGAGAAGTTCAGCGCCGGCAGGTGGTCTTGGTAGTGGGCGGAGCAGCCGTAACTGAGCTTGGCTGGTGCCAGCCAGCGGGCCATGTTGGCAAACGATATGGGTTGCCAGTCGCGGTTGAAGTATTCGTGGGCCAGGTAGTTGCGACCCATTTCCTTCAGACGCTTGAGCCGCGCCGCGATCTGGGCATTGGCCTGCGCATAGTGCGGGTTACACGCCATCAACTGGTCGGCAAAGGCCAGCGATGCGTCAATGCGGTTGGCAATGCCCTTGCCCGGGATGCCCATAACGTGTGCATGTTCGACCAGCAGTTCACGCATGGGAACCATCGCCGCCCAGCCGGGTTGGGTGTTGTAGCTGATGTAGAGCACGCCGCCCACGCGCAGCTTGCGCCGCACAAAGTCGATCAGCACCGCGCGGTTGGCGTCCGATATCCAGCTCCAGATGCCGTGTATGCCAATGAAGCTGAAGTCGGGCAGATCGCTGCGTTGGCAGAAGTCGGCAAAGGCCTCGTCATACAGCCGCGTGCCCAGCGCGCCCACACCACTGGCACCTGCCAGCTCTTGCGCGAAAGCGGTTTGTGAGGGGTTGAAGTCGGTTGCGCACCAGGGGGCGCCCGAGGCGGCCGCATGCACATTGACGCTGATGCCCTGGCCCATACCCAACTCGCAGGCTGGCCCCTGCGTCAGCAGGTCGGGCGCGGCCCAGCCGGCATTGAGCAGCGCCAGCCGCGCGCGCAGCGGATTGAGCTCGGCGTAATAGCCAAAGGTGTAGCCGATGTCGGTGACATAGCCTTCGTTCCAGTCAGACATGCATGGAGCCTTTGTAAGTGCGAAGGCCAAATCCGCGCCGGGCCGTGGCAAGCGTGGGGCCCATCTACTTCACCAATTGGTTCAGCTGAATGATGGGCATCAACACCGCCAGCACGATCAGCAAGACGATGATGCCCATGGCCACGATCAGCAGCGGCTCCAGTATGGTTGCGAGTTGCATGGCGCGGCGCTGTACCTCGGTGCTGAGCTGTTTGGCCGCGCGCTCCAGCATCACCGGCAACTGCCCAGTCTGCTCACCGAGGCGGGCAAACATGCCCAGCAAACCCGGGAAGCGCTTCTTTTGTGCCAGCGCGGAGGCCAGCGGCGCCCCTTCCCGCACCAGCACCAAGGCGTCCAGCGCGTCGGTGCGCATGGCGCGGTTGGACAGCGTCTCGGCCGCAGCTTGCAAGGCTTTCAGGATGGGCACACCGGCGGCGGCCAGCATGGACAGCGTGCCTGCAAAACGTGCCGCGTTGTAACCACGGCTCAATTTACCCAATATGGGTAAATTGAGCCACATGGCATCGAATTTCTCACGAAATGCGGCGCTAGCCCACGCCAAACGGGCGCATCCAGCTATCAAAATCAGAGCAATCAACATCAGCCAGCCCTGGTTGCGCACAAAATTGCCTAGGCCCAGCATGATCACGGTCAGCAGGGGTAGTGCGCGTTTGCTGCCCGCAAACACCTCGGCCACCTGGGGTACCACATAGCCCAGCAGGAACATCACGATGGTGATGGCCACCAGCGTCACGATTGCGGGGTACAGCGCCGCACCAATCAATTGCGACTTGAGCGCCTGGCTTTGTTCCAGGTCGTCGGCCAGGCGCTCCAGCACCAGGCCCAGGTTGCCGCTGTGCTCACCGGCACCCACAACGGCGCAGTAGGTGGGCGCAAATTCGCGCGGATGCTGCGCCAGTGCGGTGGCAAACGGCGTGCCGCCATTCACCTCGGACCGTATCGCCGCTACCAGGTGGCGCTGGCGTTCGTCATCCGCCTCTTCCGACAGTGCGGTCAGCGCCCGTTCCAGCGGCAGGCCGGAGGCCACCAGCCCGGCGATCTGGCGTGTCCAGATGGCCAGCGCGTTGGCGTTGAACACGCGGGATGTCCACAGCGTTGTGCCTTGGCGGCTGGAGTTCTCGCCGCCCGCGCCCTGTGCGCCCGGCCCTACCGGCTCGACGGACATGGGTACCAGCAGCTGGGTGCGCAACAAGCCGCGCGCGGCCTTTGCGGTGTCGGCTTCAATCACACCCTTGCGGGCGCTGCCGTTGGCATCGAGGGCTTCAAAGGAATAGGCGGGCATGGGGTGTGATGTTAGCGGCAAGCAGGGCATATGCGAGAATCCGCCTGCGCGATGCCATACCGATTGCCTTCGACCCTGGCGCGCGACAACGCTGCGTTGTGCCCAGCGACAACCCAGGCCTGGGTCGCCTTGCGGGCGGATTCCAAAGCTGCTTCTACTCAGACATGAAAGCCTTTCTGAAAGCCGTTTTGACTGCGGTTTCACTGCTGATGTGCACCCCCGCCGCGATGGCCCAGGCGTTGGATGTCGCTGAGGCGCTTGCCCCCTGGATGTTGACCGACCCGTCGGCGGTAGGCCTACCACCTCGTTTTGCCCCGGGTGTTGACGATGCACCCCTGCAGTTGAAGCTGGCACCCGACCTGGTGCCCCATTCCGTGCTGCGGCGGCGCGACAAGTCTTACGCTTTGCTGGAAGTGCGCAACACGGTGGATTCGCGTTACGCAGGAATTCCTGGTTGGGTGGTCAATCTGGCGCTTTATGCGCTGCTGGCCATCTCGGCCGTGGTGCTGCTGTATACGCTGCGGCACTACTTCTTCACACTGAACCGATTGTTTGGCACGCAGCGCCACCCATACACCGATATCGATACGGCCGACTGGCCGCGGGTGACGGTGTTTATTGCAGCCCACAATGAAGAAGCGGTCATTGCCAATGCGCTGGCCGCCTTGCTGGACGGTGACTACCCGGCAGACCGGCTGGAGATCATGCCGGTCAACGACCGCTCCAAGGACCGGACGCGGGAGATCATCGACGAATTCGTTGTCAAATACCCAGGCCGCATCCGCCCCTTCCACCGATCCGACGGCAAGCCGGGCAAGGCCGCTGCGCTGAAGGATGCAACCGAACTCGCTACCGGCGATATCCTGCTGGTGTTCGATGCAGACTACATCCCCGGCCGTGGCCTGGTGCGGCAACTGGTGGCGCCCTTTTTCGATCCTGAAAATGGAGTGGTCATGGGGCGCGTGGTGCCGCTCAATACCGGCACCAACCTGTTGACCCGCCTGCTGGACCTGGAGCGTTCGGGCGGTTACCAGGTAGACCAGCAGGCGCGCATGAATCTACGGCTGGTGCCGCAATACGGCGGCACGGTGGGCAGCATACGGCGCGCCGCGCTGGACGCCGTGGGCGGCTGGCACGACGACGTGCTGGCCGAGGACACGGACCTGACCTACCGCCTGTTGCTGGGTGGTTGGAACATCGTCTACCAAAACCGTTCGGAGTGTTACGAGGAGTCGCCAGAAGATTGGCCGGTGCGTGTACGCCAGATCATGCGTTGGGCCAAGGGCCACAACCAGGCCGTGGTGCGCTATACCCTGAAGCTTCTGCTTTCCAAAGCAGTGAGCTGGCGCGAAAAGCTCGACGGCACCTTGTTGCTGGGGGTTTATGCCATGTCGCCAGTACTGCTGGTTGGCTGGATGCTGGCGATCTTTTTGTTTTATTTCAGCAGCAACGACTGGCTGGTCGGCGTGCTGGCCCTGTTTGCCTTGATGGCCTATAGCGCTTTGGGTAACTTTGCTGCATTCTTCGAAATATGCACCGCAGCTTACCTGGATGGCAGCGTGCAGCGCGTCAGGTTGCTGCCGCTCAACTACCTTGGCTTTTTGGTCAGCATGCTGGCCATTTCCCGTGCGACCTTCAACCAGATTGTGTTTGATACGCTGCTCAAGCGCACCATGGTATGGGACAAGACGGTGCGCTACCGGCAAACGCCACCTACCGCCGCACCCGCGCCATGAGCACCATAGCACCTGGTTTATTGGTTACGTTGGGCCTCTGTGCCGGGGTTGCACTGGCCTTTATGGCACCGCTGTTGCCGGCGCTGATTGAGCTGATGTGGCCAACGGACGCGAAGCCGCTGCGCGTGGTGCGCGAGCACGATAGCAATGTCTCCAATTTCGCCCACGGATTCCAGCATTTCGTGGAGCAAAAATTTTCGGATGCGCTGCGTGATTTGGGTACGACTGAAGTGCGCCGCATACCTATGGAATCGGGTGGCGCTTGCCTGCTGATGGGCGAATCCGCAGCCTTTGAGCTTGACGGCAAAGAGCATGTGGCGTTGACGGTCACATCCCTGCTGGTTGGCGGAGGGGATGTGCACTTGCCCGACAACGTGTTGTACGAGTCGGAAGTCTACGCGGCCGGAAGTTTCAGCAGCGGCAGCCTGTCGGCGTTCCGTGCGGTTCTGGCCCAGGGGAGTGCAACACTGGGCAGCGGCACCGTCGTGCTGCGCTGGATCCACGCCCGCCAGACGTTGACGGTGGGCAGCGCGGCACAGCTATTTGGCCGAGCGTCGTCCGATACTTGCATGGTGTTGGAGCAAGGGGTTGCATTTGAGCGGCTGCACGCACCAGAGATCCACTTTGGCGCTTCTACGGTGCAAGCAGTGGCGGGCGCCGCACAACCGGACACTGTGCCTCGTACCGTGTACGAATTCGCAGCAACGCATAAAGGCGCCATGTCTGCCGGCATATGGCGCCTGGACCAAAGTTTGGAAGTGCCGGTGGCCAGCATGTGTACGACGGGGCTGGTAGTGCAAGGGGACCTGCGCGTGGGCGCTGCCAGCCGCCTGCCATTCCCGGTCAAAAGCAATGGTGATACGCTGTTCCAGCAGGGGTGCCGTGCGGATGCTGCAGTAGTAGCCACGGGGCGCATTGATATTGGTCGCGACAGTCACATACGGGGCCCTGTGATCAGCGAGGTAGAGGTGTGGGTGCGGCGCGGCAGCACAGTGGGCACGCCGCAGTCGCCCACCACCATTTCCGCGCCGCGCATCGTTATTGAAACCGGTGTTGTCGTCTATGGTTCCGTGTGGGCACGCCAACAAGGCGAAGTCATTCTTGAAAAGGCAACAGAAGTAGCATGAATTCCTTGCGCCATTGGATCCTTTTGGCGAGCTTGCTGTTACCCACGCTGTCTTCGGCTCTGGACCTGAGTGCCTACCAGCGGGCGGATGGCGCCATCACCGTCCACCGCTACGGCGACCATGTGGACCCTTACTTTGCGATGAAGGCGCTGTGGGCTGCACGCCGGTTGGGCGACCCGGCGCAGAAGGAAACGCTGGCGTGGATCCATTGGCTGTTGCCCCGCCAGAAGGACAACGGCAGCTTTTCTCGTTACTGTGAAACCGACGGGCGGTGGCAAGCCTGTGCGGACGCGGACGCGGATGATTCCACGCTGGCCCTGTGGATCGAACTGCTGCACGAGGCCGCGCCCCGTGGCCTGCCGCCGCTTTGGGCAGACAGTGCCCGCCGGGCCGAGCGGGGACTGGCGCAGTTGCGCGACAAGACCACCAATGTCTACCATGTCAGCGACAGCATCGGCGACGCACTGTTGATGGACAACAGCGAAATCTATGCCGCGTTGCGCCGGGTCGGTGAGTTGCGGCAAGGCGCACGCGATGCGGCGGAAGCGAAGCGTTACTTCGCGCAGGCGCGTACGCTGCGTTTGGCGATGGGCAAAGTGTTCAGGTCATCACCATCCGGGCTGCTGGCGTGGACCAGCGGGGACGCGGCAGGCGAATTGTTTTACCCGCACCGGCTGGCCCACCTCTACCCCTCGCTGCACGGCATGCCCACGGACGCGTTTGATCCCATGCTGGGTTTGCAGGCCTGGCTTGACCGCTATGGCGATGCCTGGCTGGACCGCACCGACGATAACTTTCCATGGGGCCTTGTCGCTTTGCTGGCCTACCAGAACAACTTGTACTGGGCGGTGGACCGGTGGATGGACAACGCCATCGTGCTGCGCTATAGCGGGCATTGGAATGTGCTGGAAGAGGCACAACTGCAAGGCCTCGCCCGCCAACAGTTGGGAGGGCAGTGGCGGTGAACGTCGTGCATAGGGTGTGGCGCTTTATTCCAACCGGCGTGTGGGTGATGCTGTTGTTGATTGGCTTGGCTGTGCTCTATCGGGCATACATTGGCAGTGCCCGCGAAGCAGAAGCAAAAGTGGGTGTGATCGGCGTGGTTGCACCCGACGGCATGTCGCGCGCGGACGCCAAGTTGTCGGTCTGGCTGGATGCCTTGAATGAACAGGGTTTGCGCAATGCCATCGTGCCGGTTTCGAGCCTGGTCAGCGAAAGCATCTGGGGCCGAAATGCGGCCGCAGACTACCGCGTGCTGGTGTTGCCGGACCAGATATTGCAGCGCTCAGACGCCCGCCTGCTGCGTTTTTTGCAGACCTTTGTAGCGGATGGAGGACAGCTGCTGGTTTGTTACGACGCCATGACCCGCAACGAAGGCGCGGGCACACATACAAACGGGGTTGCACAGTTGTCCGGTTTGGTGGGTGTCGACTATGCACTGTTCGACACATTGGGTGCGGGTGCATTTGTCTCCGCTCCCGTGTTGGGTTCCGACGCCGACATGACTTTGTTGCAAGTGCCGCCCGGAAAGGCCGTGCCATGGCCAACCAGTGCCTCTGGCCTATTGGCGTTGACAACCTACCAATACGGTTTTGTCATGTATCCCCATCTGGCTACCCGTGGTGCATATGGCGGCAAACGCCTGCTGGAATCCACCGACGGTTCTGTCATCCTGGGGGAGCGGGCGGTTGGGCGCGGAAGGGTGGTGTTTGCCAATCTGCCACTGGGCGACTTGAAAGGGCGCACAGATGGTCTGTTGCTGCATGCCGTGCTGAGCCATATGGGGAAAATCGCAGGGCTGCCGGCGCTGTCTGCGGCGCCCAACGGCATTGGCGGTCTGGTGTTCAATTGGCATATCGATGCCAACACTGCCTTGCCGGCTTTGGCCGAGTTTGACCGGCGGGGCCTGTTTGCGCAGGGTCCTTTTTCCATCCATTTCACCGCTGGACCAGACGCGCACAAACTGGGTGACCGCGCTGGCATGGACCTCGCGAACAACCTTCCCCTGCAGCAGTGGATTCAGCGCTTCAAGAAACGGGGCGATGGCATCGGCAACCACGGCGGCTGGCTCCATGACTATTTTGGGACCCAGGTGGACCATGCGCCACACCGCGAGATGGTGGACCTGCTGGAACGCAACGATGTCGCAGTGCGCGCTGCGGCAGGTGCGCCGGTCCGCGAGTATTCGGCCCCTTTGGGCAACCAGCCTGAGTGGGTGACCGAATGGATAGAAGACCGCGGTGTGATGGGCTATTACTTCACCGGCAATACGGGCATGGCGCCGACACGCAGCTACCGCGAAGGCCGGCTGGGCGCCCGTAAAATCTGGTCTTTCCCCATCCTGACATTGAACCAGATCGCGTCCTTTGAAGAGGCCAGCGACAATAGCGTGCCCGGCGATTACATGGGGGACTGGCTGGTCTCCAGCGCCGAATTTGCGGCCGACTCCGCCACGGTACGCACCTTCTATTCGCACCCATCGGGCTGGAAGTTGTATTTCGGGGCCATCGAACAGTGGTTCAAGCGCACGGCCGAATTGCTGCACGACGGCCGTTTCCATTGGTACACGATGGAACAAATGGCAGAATTCCTCAACCGGCGTGAACAGGTGCAGTGGCAGGTCATGCGGCGCCAGGACAAGGACGTGTTCCAGGCATCCCACACGACTGATCTCACCGGCATGGCGTGGCGTCTACCCAAGGTGCGGTACGAACGCCCCGTCTTGGAACAGGGTGCAGCCGACATCCGCGAAGCAGACGACGCCTGGACTGTGGTCGCAAAAGAAGGGAAGTCTTTGACTTTCAATGTTTCAACCCAACAGGATCATCCGTAACCATGCATTCTCCATCGCACAGTTTTCTTCTTTGTATGGGAACCCGGCCAGAAATCATCAAGATGGCGCCGGTCTACCATGAGCTGGTTCGCCGCGGGGCGCCGGTGGCGCTGCTGCACACCGGACAGCACAAGGATCTGGCCGAACCCATGTATGACTTCTTCGGCATCCGGCCCGATTTCAGTCTGCACCTGAACCGCAGCGCCGATACGCTGGAGCACCTCTCTGCGCTGCTGATTGAAAAGATAGGCCAGGTGATCGTCTCCACGATGCCGCGTGCCGTGCTGGTGCATGGTGATACCAGCAGCGCGTTGATGGCGGCCATGGCTGCGTTCTACCACCAGATTCCGGTTGCCCATGTGGAAGCCGGGCTGCGATCGCACGATGCATACGATCCGTTTCCCGAGGAAAAAAACCGCGAGCTCATTGCACGTATCGCCCGCTGGCACTTTGCGCCGACCCAGCAGGCGGCGGAGAATCTGAGGCGGGAAGGTATTGCCGTTGATGCCATTCGTGTTGTTGGCAATACAGCCGTCGATGCTGTTCTCATCGGTCAGCAGCGAATTCAGGACAATGCCGATTTGCCATTGGAAACCGATGCATTGCCCATAAAACACATGCGCGACCACCGCGTGATCCTAGTCACGGCGCACCGGCGCGAAAACTGGGACGGTCCCCTGCTGTCTGTGGCCAAGGCAGTGCTTGCCATCGTGCAGGAGTTTCCCGATGTGGTGGTGGTGTGGCCCGTCCATGCCAACCCTGCAGTGAAAAAGACGGTTCACTCCGTGCTGGGCAAGCTGCCGGCGGAATTGGCCCACCGCGTTTTCCTGATCCCGCCACTGTCTTATCCCGCGATGGTTGATATGCTCACCAAGTCATGGCTGGTAATGACCGACTCAGGGGGCTTGCAGGAAGAAGCCGCCAGCGTCCATGTGCCGATCCTGGTGCTGCGAGAGACCACCGAACGCCCTGAACTGGTTACGGTGGGCGCGGGCCGCTTGGTTGGTACCGACCGCGAAGTCATCGTCAACGAGGTGCGTGCCTTGTGGAACAACACGGCGCAATACGAGGCTATGCGTGAGGCTCTCAATCCCTTCGGCGACGGCACGGCAGCAAAGCAGATTGTGGACCGCTTGCTGGCGCGCGACGCTGCTTCAACATGAACAGCCCTTCCAAACAGTGTTGGCGTCGTTGCGCGGCGCTGATGCTCGCTACGCTCAGCCTCCGCAGTATGTGCGCGTTCGCCGAGCAGCAAGAGGAGCCTGCGCTCCAGCTAAAGATGAGCGGCACGGTGGAGTTGGGTGGCGCCAGCTACACGCTGACAGATGGCTACCCTTCGCGCAATAGGGCTTTTGTTCGCGCCGAAATCAAGCCCAGCAGCGACCAGCGTTGGACAGCTGAAATCGCCAACATCCAGGAGTTTGGAGACGGCGGCACCCTGCTCGTCGTAGGGTATGAGAAAACCTTCGGCCCGAACTGGGTTGTGCAAGCCGGTGCCGCGACCAGCGATGCCGGAGTGACATTGCCGCGCTTGCGTTTTGACCTCGCCCTGGGGCGCAAGTGGCTGGAGAATGCCAACTTGGTGACTACGCTGGGCATCAGCTATATCCAGGCGAAAGACGTTCACAGCGACCAGGCTATCCAGTTCTCGACAGCCTACTACTTTGATGCTGGTACCTATGCAGCTTCCGTCGAAGGCGGCGTGCGCAACAACCTGAGCAACCCTGGCTCCGTCAGTGCAGATTCCTACTTTTTTGCACTCACGCTGGCGCGCGCCAAGGAGCGTTCGTTTTCCGTGCGCCTGGGCACTGGCCAGGAGGCCTACCAACTGGTGACGGACAACGCGCCCCTTGTCAACTTTCCTAGCGACACCATCTTGTTCACATGGCGCGAATGGTTGAGCCACAACCAGGGTCTACAGTTGCGGGTGGATGCCTACCGCAACCCGTTTTACCGCTCTACCGGGGTGGAAGCCAGCTGGTTCTGGGACTTTTGATGGCCGGTGACAAACGCGACATGGTGGGGCACTGGCGCCAGCGGTTACGCTTATTGCGGCTGCGCCGGCGTGACGAGACCAGCATGCGCCAGCACCGCGCCATGTACCAATTACGCCTGCACCGCGGCGAGCTATTGTTTGCGTTTCTGTTGCCCGTGGCGTCCAACTTGTTGCTGTTGCTCGGAATGGACGGCGTGATAGGTTTTTGGCGCGGCGTGCTGGATTACCTGGTACCCAGGCTCGATTTCAACGCCACGGTGGTGATGCGCGCCGTGGACCTGGGGCTCTATGACTTATGGATACCCACCGTGGTGGTGGAAGGGCCTTTGCCCTCTGCGCTGACTTGGTGGGTGACCGCCTGCATCTGCTGCGTGGTGTTCATGGCCACCTACCTGATCAAGCCCAACCGCGGATTGCCTTTTGTCTACATCCTGCGTGCCATTGTTTTGTTGCAGGTTACCGCCCTGCTGTACTTCGCATTTATCCCTGCATCGTTCCCCATGATGCTGGAGGAATACCTCGTCAACAACCTGTTCATGGGCCTGTGTTTTTTGGCATTGGTGCCCTGGATATTGGGCGCAACCTATTACCTGTTTGATTTTTCGCTGCTGCAAAAATTCATGCTGACGCTTCTGATACTCACGTTCTTTGCGGTGATGCTGCCCTTCCAGTATCTTTTGCATGCCAACCTGGTCGCCCATGGATCGCTGCTGTTCATGCCCGTGCTGTACCTGGTGTTTGGTTTGTTCATAGATGTGATGGCTTTTGTGGCCCTGTACTCCTATGGCATGAGCTGGCGGTTTCGCAAAACCTAGTCGACCCGCGTTCTGGGTGCCACGCCCACAGGACAAGGGATAGCTCGACTCGGTGTAAACCCCCATCCCAATGTGGTGCGTCATCCGGGAATACCAGCATGACAAAAATGGTGCGCAGGCCTACTATGGCGTAAAACGCACGATCGTGCTTTTTTGATTCAGACCCATTGACACAAGCAACGGGTACCAGGTCAGCCAGCGACAGCGCCCCCACCCAAGAGGTCGCACTGCCTTTTCAGAGACGGATTCCCTTCAACCCCCTGGGCCCCTGGCCCTACTGGAGAGTATTTTGAAAAAGACTTTGATGACCTGGATGGGTGCCTGTTTGATGGCCCTGTCCTTATTGCCCTCTTCCTCGTTCGCTGCGGGCTACACCCAAACCAAATACCCCATCGTGCTGGTGCATGGGTTATTCGGCTTTGACAATATCGGCCCGGTGGAATACTGGTACGGCATTCCCTCTGCGCTAAGGGCCGATGGCGCTAAGGTCTATGTGACCCAGGTGTCTGCCGCCAACAGCACTGAGGTGCGTGGCGAGCAACTGCTCACCCAGGTCAAGCAGATCCTGGCGGCTACCGGTGCTGCCAAGGTCAACTTGATTGGCCACAGCCATGGTGGTCCTACCATCCGTTACGTGGCGTCCGTTCGCCCGGATTTGATTGCCTCGGCAACCTCGGTTGGCGGTGTCAACAAGGGCTCTGCGGTGGCCGACGTGCTGCTGAAAGTGGCCCCTCCCGGATCACTGTCCAACACGGTGGTCGTGTCCATCACCAACGGCTTGGCGACCATCATCAATTTCCTGTCCGGCGGCAGTGGCCTGAGCCAAAACTCGCTGGCCGCGGCCAAGTCGCTGAGCACGGCTGGCTCAAATGCATTCAACGCGGCCCACCCTGAGGGCGTGCCCACCACGTCCTGCGGCGAAGGCGCCTACACAGCGCGCGGCGTGGCTTACTTCTCGTGGAGCGGTGCCAAGGCGTACACCAACGTGTTTGACCCCATCGACCCTGCACTGGCATTGACATCGCTGGCCTTTGGCGGCGCTAAAAACGATGGCTTGGTTGCGAGCTGCTCGTCCCATTTGGGACGCGTTATCCGTGACGACTATGCGATGAACCACCTGGACGAAGTGAACCAAACCGTGGGTCTGACCAACATTTTCGAGACCAATCCGGTAACCATTTACCGCCAGCACGCCAACCGCCTGCAGGGCATGGGTCTGTAAGCTGATAACGCCATGCACCTGAGCCGTACCATGTGGGTCGGCGTGGGCTTGCTCAGCGTGGCCGTGATTGGAGGGTGCCTGCTGGCTTGGTGGCCAGCGGCTGAGCCTGCCACCACGGTCGCTGCGGTGATTGGCCCCGTCAGCCGGGCCTCACCCTTTGTGCGCTCGATGCAAGACACGCTGCCCGATGGCGATTTGCAAGCCATACAAAAGGGCCTGGCCGCCAACACCTCGGGTGGCCTGGCCTATGGCGAGCTGAAGCGCTTGTTTGACTACTACCTCAGCGCCGTGGGTGAGCAAAGCATAGAGACCATCACGCTGCAAATCCGCGGTGAGCTGGACCGCCGCTTGCCGCCCGCGCAGGCCCAAAAGGCGCAGCGCCTGCTGGGCCTTTACATTGAATTCAAGCGCGAACTGGTGCGTGTGGAAAGCCAACCGCAATTGGCGGGCAACGGCCTGCAGGCCATACGCGGCCGTTTTGTGGCCATGCAGGACATTCGCGCCCGCTACTTCAGCGCCGAGGAATCCGAGGGCATGTTTGGCTTTGACGACAGCTACGACATGGACGCCATTGCCCGACTGGAAATCAGCCAGAACCCTGCGCTGACCGCCGAGCAGAAGAAGCGGCAACTCGCAGCAATGGATGCCGCCCTGCCCGAGCAGTTGCGCAAGGAGCGCGAGGCCTCCAGCGTGGTGGTGCGGGTGGAGCAGCAAGCCCAGGATTTACGTGCCAAGGGTGGTAGCGATGACGATGTCTACCGCATGCGCGCCAAGGAACTGGACCCGCAAGCGGCCGCCCGCCTAGCCGATGTGGACCGTGAAGAGGCGGCCTGGAAGGGGCGTATCGCCCGGTATCTGGAAGAGCGCAGCAAGCTACTGTTGTCGCAGGTCAATGCCAGTGCATCCGAGCGCGATGCCAGTTTGGCGCAACTGCAGCAAAGCGCCTTCAGCGAGGCCGAACGGCCGCGATTGAAGGCTTACGAATAATCAGTGGGCGGGGGCCAAGTATTTGCCATGCGGCAGGCTTGGCAAACGCGCAAACAATTGGCGGCAGTAGCCGGTGATGCGCAGACACTTGTTGATCTCATCTACCGGTAGCGGGCCGGATACGACGACGATGTCATTGGCGCGGTCATAGTCACCTGCTGCGCGAAGACGTCGACGCGTGTTGCTGGCCCAAGAGTGGATGCGTGACGGGTGACCATGCTCGTGCAGCTTGCCGGTGCGCGCATCAAACGCGATCGCCACAGTGTCCGTCATCAGGCGCAATTTGTGCTCGCCCGTCGCCTTGCTCTGCGGCGTGCTCAGGTCGTATAGATGGTAGTTGCCTTGCTTGAGCTGGTATTGAAGTGACATGCGCGGTTTCCTCGGAGACCTATTGTGGTTCCCGGGTCATGGAACGAAGGTGAAAGTAGGTGTGGAAACACCAAGCGTTTGCGTCGGAGCGTGGGGGGCAGCGACCCGCGCAGCGGCATGCGTTCAATCCCGGGTGACGCGCACCAGCTCTTCGCGCGACGTAATGCCCATGTTGACCAGGCGTTCACCGTCCTCGCGCATCAGTGCCATGCCACCGGCTTGAGCCGCAGTGCGGATGTCGGCTTCGGATGCCTGGTGGTGGATTTGCGCGCGGATGGCGTCGTCCGTCACCAGAAGCTCAAACACGCCGGTGCGCCCCAGGTAGCCGGTGTGGCCGCATTCGCTGCACCCCGCACCCTTGCAAGTGGTGCACAGCTTGCGCACCAGGCGCTGGGCCAGCACGCCCAGCAGCGAAGAACTGAGCAGGAAAGGCTCTATGCCCATATCGGTCAACCGCGTCACAGCACTGGCGGCATCGTTGGTGTGCAGTGTGGCGAGCACCAAGTGGCCGGTCAGCGAGGCCTGGATAGCGATCTGCGCGGTTTCGAAGTCGCGGATTTCGCCAATCATGATGACGTCCGGGTCCTGGCGCAGGATGGCGCGCAGGGCCTTGGCAAAGTCCAGGTCGATCTTGGCGTTGACCTGGGTCTGGCCGACGCCGGCCAGCTCGTATTCGATGGGGTCTTCCACCGTCATGATGTTCTGGCGGCGGGTGTCGAGTTTTTGCAGCGCGGCGTATAGCGTCGTAGTCTTGCCCGAACCGGTGGGGCCGGTCACCAAAATGATGCCGTGGGGCTGCGCTACAAGATGTTCAAAGCGAGCCAGCACTCCGCCCTGCATGCCCACCGACTCCAAGCTGAGCTTGCCGCCGCTCTTGTCCAGCAGACGCAGCACGGCACGTTCGCCATGGGCGCTGGGCAGCGTGCTGACACGCACATCGACCCCGCGTGTGCCGATGCGCAAGGATATACGGCCGTCCTGTGGCAGGCGCTTCTCGGCAATGTCCAGGTCGGCCATGATTTTCAGCCGCGAGATCAGCGCCGCGTGCAGCGCACGGTTGGGTTGCACCACGTCGCGCAGCGAGCCGTCGACGCGAAAGCGCACGCTGGAGTGGCGCTCATAGGGTTCGATGTGGATGTCGCTGGCGCCATCGCGAGCGGCCTGGGTCAGCAGTGCATTGAGCATGCGGATGATGGGCGCGTCGTCCGACGTTTCCAGCAAATCTTCGATCGCCGGCAGCGCCTGCATCATGCGCGACAGGTCTACATCGGCCTCGACCTCACTGATGACGGTGGCGGCGCTGGATTCGCTTTGCGCGTACGCGGCGCTGATGCGCTGGCGCAGCAATTCGGCCGCCTCGGTCTCCACTTGCGCGGCGCCAAACTTGCGCATGACTTCGGCCACAGCGCTCTGCGCGGCGTCGCTGGCCAGGTCGTGCAGCCACAGTGTCAGGCGGCCGTCCTGCTCTTCCAACAGCAATTGGTGGCTGCGCGCAAAGGCGTAGGGCAGTGGGTATTGCACGGCGTGACCCATCGTACTTAGGGCTTGGCCTCGGGCACCACGCGTGCGGGAGTGGGCGCTGGGGCTGGTGGCAGCACCACCGAGGCGTTGACAGGTACGCCGGTACTGGTTTCGGGTTGGGACTGTTGCTGCGAGTTGCGCATCAGCTCGTAACGGTCTAGCGACAAAGCATCCGTTGCAACTGCATCACGCACCACAACTGGCCGCAGGAACACCATCAAATTGGTCTTCTTGCGGCTGCGGGTCTCACTCTTGAACAGATTGCCCAACACGGGCAAGTCACCCAAGCCTGGAACCTTTTCCTGGTTGCCGGAATACTCGTCCTGCAGCAGGCCGCCCAGCACGACGATAGAACCATCGGCCACCAGCACGTTGGACTCTATGGAGCGCTTGTTGGTGGTCGGACCGTTGGCGTCTTTGAGGGTGCTGGCTTGGATGGTCGACACTTCTTGGTAGATGGTCAGCTTGACGGTGCCGTTTTCGCTGATCTGCGGCTTGACCTTGAGCGTGATGCCGATGTCTTTGCGCTCAATCGTTTGGAATGGGTTGACCGAACCGGAGCTGCCGCCACCGCCGGTGTTGGTGAACTGGCCGGTCAAAAACGGCACGTTCTGCGCGATGATGATCTTGGCTTCTTCGTTGTCCAATGTCAGCAGATTGGGCGTGGACAAAATATTGCCGTCGCCGTTGGTCTGCAGGTACCGCGCCAGAAAGCCCAGCACATAGACACCGTTGACCTTGTTGGCGACCGCCAGGTTGCCACCGGTTGCCAATGTCGCGCCACCGCTGAGCGCATTGGTAGCCAGGCTGACGATGTTGGTGCCACCTATTTTGAAGTTGGTGCCCAGTATGCCCACGGTGGCATCACCGGCATTGCCCAGTGGGCCCTGCCACTGGATGCCAAATTCGGCCGCCTTGTCCGCATTCACCTCAGCGATCAGGCTCTCCACATAGACCTGGGCGCGGCGCGCGTCGAGCTTGTCGATGACAGCGCGCAACTGGCGGTACTGCGGTTCGGGCGCGGTGATGATCAGCGAGTTGGTGGATGCGTCGGCCTGGATTTGTCCGCCCGTAGACGACTGGCTGGTGGCCGTGCTGCCGCTGCCGCCTGTTGTGGCTGCACCACCGGTCGCCGCCGTGGGCGTGCTGCTGGTGGTCGCTGTGGCGCTGCGGGCCTCACCCGACATGGCGGCGCGCAACGTCGCAGCCAGCTTGGTGGCTTCGGCATTCTTCAGGTAGACCACATAGATATTGCCGCTGGCGCTTTGGGTGCCGGGCTGGTCCAGCTTGTCGATCAACGACTTGGCCAGCGTCATACGCGCCGGGTTGGCGGCGCGCAATATCAGCGTGTTGGAGCGGGGTTCGGCGATCAGCGTGGTCTTGAACGTACCATCGGCCAGGCCTCCGGGAGCGGTGGTCACGCCACCGCCAGACTCCAGCAGGCGCAGCACCAGCGGTGCCAAGTCCACGGCGATAGCATGCTTGAGGTTGATGACCTCGACATCGGTGGCGTTGGACACGTCCATCGCCGCAATGATCTGGGCCATACGGCGCAGGTTGTCGCCGTAGTCGGTAATCACCAACGAGTTGTTGCCGGGGTTGACGTTGATGGTGTTGTTGGGGCTGATCAGTGGCCGCAGGATGGGCAGCAGGTTGTTGGCATTCTCAAAATTGAGCTTGAAGATCTGCGTACTGATCTGGTTGCCAGCCACCAGCGTGCTGTCAAATACGGCGCCGCCCTGCAGCTTTGCATCGGCCTCGGGCACGATCTTGTCCAGGCCCGCCGCGTCCACCACGGTGAAGCCTTGCAGGCGCAGCATGGCCAGGAACTGGGCGTAGGCCACGGCCGGCGTTACCGGCCGGTCGGTGGTCAGCGTGATCGTGCCTTTGACGCGCGGGTCCACCACCACGTTGCGCCCGGTCAGCGTGGCCATGGTGCGGGCCACGGCGTCGATCTCGGCGTTGGTGAAGTTCAGTGTGATGGGGTCGCCGCGTTTGGTCGGGCTACCTTGGGCTGCCGCAGGGGCTGGTTGGGCCGATGCATTTATGGAAAATTGGCCACTAGCCCCCGCCAATACTGCGGTTAGCGCTATTGAAACAATAGCGCTTTGATTGCGTTTGAAGGGTACGGTTTTCATGTGCTGCGGTCTCACTTTAGCCCACGGTGATGATGGAGCGGGCGCCATCGCGGCGCCCCAGAATATTCAGAAGATTGGACAAGGCCTCGACGCGTTCCGGTGCCGCACTGGCCACACCGCTAAAGCGCAGGTGCTGGCCCACCCATTGGCCTTGGCCGCTGAGTTGCAGGCTGCCTTCCAGCGTCGTCAGCTCCAGGCTGGGCGACGGCCCGCCCACGAGTGTGAACCGGTAGCTGCCCATCGGCGACAGCGTGGACAGGCGCGAAGAAATGTTCAGCGCATCCAACTGCAACCGTCCGGTTTGGCGCAGGCCAGTAGGGCCAAGCTCGACGGCGAAATCTTGTGTGGTGGCACTTAGCTGGCCTTGCGCCTGTACGGTGTTCCATGGTGTGCCCAGGCCCGCCAGCAGGCTGGCCGGCCACTGCGACTGGCCGTCTTGCAGCACCAGGCGCACGCCCTTCCAGCCCACGGCCATGGCGCGCAATTGCAGCGGCTGCGCCGTGCAGCACTCTGCCGTGATCTGGATGGTCAGGCCGGCCCACACCGGGCGTATCCGCCAGGAGACCTGGCCCGGCAGGGCGACAGCGTTGACGCTGCCTTGCCCGCCGGACAACACCAGTTGGGACGAACCGCCCCAGATGCTGCCCTGTGCGCTGACCAATTGGAATTGCTGTCCGCTGGCCTGGTTGAGCGCCGCCGCCAGCCAACGCGCCGGTGCAAACACCGTGGTGGCAATGACGCCACCCAGCAGCACACCCGCGATGGCCCAGCGCCAGGGCGCGCTCTGTTGTGGCAAACCGGGTGTGCGGTGTGTGGCCATGGTTTAGCGTGGGGGCAGGCTCATGACCAGGGAACCGGTCCAGGTGGCGCCTGTGGGCGTGGTGTTGCGGGTCAGACGCGCTTCCAAAGGTGCCGAGCGCGCATTCAGCCGAGCCTGGCCTAGCCACTGGGCCAACGCATCGGCATTGGCGGCCTGCAGCGTGACGTTGGCGCGGTCGGCGACCACATTCACCTGGGCAGTTGCCGCCAGGGTTTGCTTGGCGGACAGGTTCAGCGCGCGCAGGGCCTCGTCATAGGCCAGCGGGGCTTGCCGTTGCAGGGAACTGGCCTGGTTTTGCAGCGATTGCATGTGCTGTATCTGCGCATCCAGCGCCGTGGCCTGGGCGGTCGATGTGCGTAGCGTCTGCAAAGAGGGTGACAGCACCAGTTGCCAGAGCAGGGCCAGCACAATCAGCGCCAAGGCGGAGGCCAAAAAAGTCTTTTCGCGGGTGGCCAGTTGGCGCCAGCGGGCCTGCAAAAGCCCCAGCGGCATGGCGTTGGATGTTTTGCTCATGGCCGACGATCCTGTTGTTTCAGCACCAGCCGGTCACCGTCGTGTGTAACGCTATAGCCCTGTGCTTGCAGGCGGGTGATGGCCGCTGGGAGTGTGGGGGCGGACGGGTCTGCCAGCTTCATACGCAACTCATTTGCTACGAATTCAATAGCGATAGGTGCAGCAATTTCGGGGGCTACCGCTTGAAAAGTCCCAAGCATGGTCTCCAGATCGCCGCTGGATGCCGCGCCGCTTTGGCGCTGCAGGTCGGCCAACGAGCGGGCCATTTGCAGAGGTGCGTCCACGACAACACGCGTGTCGGGGAAGGTCATGGTCAGGATCTCGCGCAGGGCGGTGCGTTTGGCGGCCAGGGCGGCTTGTTCCTTCCAGGCCCAGGCTTGCAGGCCGATCAGGTTGGCCAACACGATGGCTATGGCGGCCCAGCGCGCCGGTTTCCAGCGCGGGGATTGCAGCAGGTCGCTGGCCAGTGCCGTCAGTTGTTTGCGGGTACGGGTGCCGCGCGTGCGCAGCAGGTCGAACTGGGCCAGGTCCCAAGCCGATTGGACGGCGGTCATGGCGCGTTGCGCGGCGGTCTGCAGGCTGACGCGGCCGGAAAAGTGCTGTTCGGCGAGGGCGGCTACGGCGGGCTCGGCCAGGACCAGGGACGCGTCAATATTCTGGGTCAGCAGCGCGATGCTGTTGTGCGTAAGGGGCAACAC
The DNA here is from genome assembly GCF_025356155.1 of Rhodoferax sp. GTDB lineage: Bacteria > Pseudomonadota > Gammaproteobacteria > Burkholderiales > Burkholderiaceae_C > Allorhodoferax. The sequence continues at coordinate 35,608 of NZ_JANXUQ010000145.1, forward strand.
CACCACACCGTAGGGACCGCTGCAGACGAGTTGGGGTTGCTCGGCCGTGCCCATGGCGTTCAGGCTGACGGCATCAGGTGCGGCGTCGGGCGGTGGTGCGAGTTCCGGCACGATGCGCGCCACCGGGCGTCCGTTTTGCTCCAGCGCCGCCAGCCAGGCGTGGAGCCAGGCCCGGTTGCAGGCTGCCACCCAGTTTGGAGCGTCGGCGCGGGTCTGGGGTTGTATCGCAAAGTGCAGGTGGGCGGGCTCGTCGAGCAGGCGATCTTCCAGCAGGCCATCAAGCACGGCGCGCAGGCGCGGCGCATTACCTTCCTGGAAAAAACCGCGCTCCAGCGTACCCTTGGGAAAATCCACGCGGTGCCAGGACAACTGGGCGGCCGGCACGACGACCACGATTTCGGCATCAGCGGTTTGCGGCAGCAGGTTCAGCGGTGCGTCGAGCTGGCGCTTTGCGGTGCTGCCGTCCTCGGTCCAGACGGTGCTGCACGGCGTGGACGCCGTGGGCAGGGCGGAGGGGAGTATGACGATCAGTGAGGACATGCAGGTTTTTTTGTGCTGCATCATTGTATGGGGGCAGCGCAGCACACAAAGTAGCAAGAGTGGGGGCTTGGTTTTGCCGCTGGGCCGCCCCAAGGCAAAACGCGGCCCCCTCGGGGGGCAGGGCGCCACACGCAGTGGGCAACCGTGGGGGTCACATCTGAGAGCCTCGGTCGCGCCATAGGGTTTTCACATTGATGCCGACGCGTTGTACTACGGAGCGCTCGTCCACCACGGTCTGGTCCAGGCGCAGACGGCCCAGCACTTCAAAGAAATTAGAGGCGACGCTGTGCTGGGTTTCGTTCAAATCGCCAGCCGCATCGGGCACCACCTTGCCGGCGTCGCTGAGCGCGCGAAAGTGAGCGAACTGGCGCGTGGTGACCAGGCGCTCGGCCTGCGCCATATCCAGCCCGGGGATCACCGCGAACAGCACCGGCGCGCTGGCGGTGTTGAGGTTGACCGGGGTGCGGGTGGGCAGCAGCGTGATGAAGGGGCGCAGAATCGCCAAGCTGCGTGGTGACAAGCCCAACCACGCCAG
>NZ_JANXUQ010000206.1 GCF_025356155.1 Rhodoferax sp.
CTCGGTGCGCCCCATCAATTCGGCCGGGTTCTTGCGGCTTGGACCCTCGACCAGGATGGTCTGGACGGTATCGACCAGGCCGGCCGAGATGCGCCGCACATTGGCCTCCAGCAGCGCCTGCAACTGTTGCAAACGCGCCAACTTCTGGGCTTGCGGGGTTTCGTCTGGCAGCGCCGCCGCCGGTGTGCCCGGGCGCGGGCTGAAGACGAAGCTGAAGCTGGCGTCGAAGCCGATGTCCGCGATCAGCTTGAGGGTCTTGGCATGGTCGGCCTCGGTCTCGCCGGGAAATCCGACGATGAAATCCGAGGACAGGCTGATGTCCGGTCGCACCGCGCGCAGCTTGCGAATCGTGCTCTTGTACTCGAGCAGGGTGTAGCCGCGCTTCATCGCCATCAAGATTCGGTCGCTGCCGTGCTGCACCGGCAGGTGCAAATGGCTGACCAGTTTGGGGATCTTGTCGTAGGCCGCGATCAGCGAGGGCGTGAACTCGTTGGGATGGCTGGTCGTGTAGCGGATGCGCTCAATGCCGGGGATGTCGGCCACGTATTCCAGCAGCGTTGCAAAGTCGGCTTGCTCCGCAGTTGTGCTCGCAATGCTGGTGTTGCTGCTCATCCGTGCGCGCCAGGCGTTGACGTTCTGGCCCAAGAGCGTGATTTCCTTGACGCCCTGGTCGGCCAGACCTGCCACCTCCACCAGTACGTCTTCAAACGGGCGGCTCACCTCTTCACCGCGGGTGTACGGCACCACGCAGTAGCTGCAATATTTGGAACACCCTTCCATGATGGACACAAAAGCCGACGCGCCGTCCACCTTGGCGGGCGGCAGGTGGTCGAACTTTTCGATCTCGGGGAAGCTGATGTCCACCTGCGGCTTGTTCAGGGTTTTGCGGGCGTTCAGCAGCTCGGGCAGGCGGTGCAGGGTTTGCGGGCCAAACACCACGTCCACAAACGGCGCGCGCTTGATGATCTCGGCCCCTTCCTGGCTGGCGACACAACCGCCCACGCCAATCAGCACACCCTTCTTGGCTAGGTGGCGCACGCGACCCAGGTCGGAGAACACTTTCTCCTGGGCCTTCTCACGCACCGAGCAGGTGTTGAACAAGATCAGGTCGGCCTCGTCCACGTTTTGCGTGGGGGTGTAGCCCTGGGCGGCGCCCAGCACGTCGGCCATCTTGTCCGAGTCGTACTCGTTCATCTGGCAGCCAAAGGTTTTGATAAATACTTTTTTGCTGGTCATACAGACCTCTCTGTGGAGTGCTATAAATTTAATAGCTTCTAGTGCAATATCGACGAGGGCTAGCGCCCGATTGCATGTGGGCGATAACGCTGGTGGGTAGCTGTAGGCTAGGGTTGTGTGGAGGACGATGCAACTGCCACGCTGCTAGCCTCGCCAGATGCAGTCACTGCGTCCGTCACGTAATTAGGGGGAAGACTGGAGCCTTCCTGCTTTTGCTGCGCCTCGGTGTTGTTGAGCACCCAGACCTCGTGAACCATGCCTTGTGCATCCTTCACATAATTCACCAGCAGGGTCTGACCGGCCAGCGAGCCAGATAACACCAACATATTATTGATGCCGCGGATGCGGGCGCCCGGCGACAGGCGTGCCGGCTGGCCGTTCAACAGGATATCGGGCGGGTAGGTAACTTGCAGCGTTGCGCGTTTGGCAGCTGCGGGGAAGGGGCGAACGGCTTCTTGGGCGAAGGCTGTGTTGGCCAGCGCCAGCAGCGCGGTGGTGAGCAGTGTAGAAGCAAGTGTGGAGCGAAGGCAGCGGTTCATGGTGTATGTCCAGAGGCTGTTGAGTGAAGGCGTGATTCTAGGGTCAAAGCCCTTTGAAAATGCAACAAAAACAAACCCGCTCTAGCCGAGGCCAAAGCGGGGTTTTGCGGGATTTTGCTGGATTTGGTGGTCGTAGGTGGATTTGAACCACCGACATCAGCATTATGAATGCTGCGCTCTAACCAACTGAGCTATACGACCGGAGCCCAGAATTATAGACCAAAAAATTATTGGTGGGTAAAGTTGGCGGCGCGTTTATTGACGAAAGCGTCCATGCCTTCCTTCTGGTCGGCGGTGGCAAAGAGGGCGTGGAACAGGCGGCGCTCGAACACAATGCCGTCGGCCAGCGTGCCTTCAAATGACCGGTTGACGGACTCTTTAGCGGCCATGGTGGCGATTTGCGAGAACGCGCAGATCTGCAGCGCGGCACCCAGGGCCTCTTCCTGCAACTTGTCCAGCGGTACCACGCGACTCACCAGACCGGCACGCTCGGCCTCGGTCGCGTCCATCATGCGGCCGGTCAGCGCCAGGTCCATGGCCTTGGCTTTGCCCACGGCGCGGGGCAGGCGTTGCGTGCCGCCAGCGCCGGGGATGATGCCCAGCTTGATCTCGGGTTGGCCAAACTTGGCGTTGTCGGCGGCGATGATGAAGTCGCACATCATGGCCAGCTCGCAACCGCCGCCCAGCGCGAAACCGCTGACGGCGGCAATGACCGGTTTGCGGATCGAGCGAATGGTTTCCCAGTTGCGGGTGATGAAGTCGCCCTTGTAGGCGTCGGCAAAGCTGAATTTGGCCATGGCGGTGATGTCGGCGCCAGCGGCAAAGGCTTTCTCGCTGCCGGTGATGACCATGCAGCCAATCGCGGGGTCAGCGTCAAAGCCCTTGAGCGCGTGGCCTAGCTCATCCATCAGTTGGTCATTCAGCGCATTGAGTTGTTTGGGCCGGTTTAGCGTGATGATGGCGACCCGTTCGGCCTCGACGCGGGTGGTGATGCATTCGTAGTTCATGGTGGTGAAGGCGTATGAGGGTTGAAGAGGGAATGGCGTCAAGCAGCAGTCTACTTTGTCGAAGTGGCTGCGGTTCGTGGTCCCAGCCAGGCGTCGACCAAGGCCGCGTCTTTCACAGCCAAGCGTACCGCCTGGCTGGCCTTGGGCAGTGTCAATGGCAGGCTAAGCAATCGCTTGTCGCGTGACACGATGGCGGTCACTTTCTTGGCGTTGCCCGTGCACAAAGTGAAATCGTCCAGTGATTGCAGGCGCCAGGCGCCATGGGCACTGCTGCCGGTGGGCTGCACGGCAATCCACTCGTCGCCGCTGGCAAAACCGGCTTTTTCGGCCACGCCGCCGCGCAGCACCTGGTGGATGAACAAGCCGCCGCTTTCTTTGACGCGCAAGCCCAGTTGCTGCGCCACTTGGTCCGGCTCATGGTGGATCTGTACCCCGTGGCGCTCCAGCAAGGCGTCCAGCGGCAGGTCGGCCGTGCCATGCACCCAGCGGGCGATATCGGGCGCAAAGGATCGGCCGCCTAATGCGGTCAGCACATCCAGCAGGTCCTGCTCGGCCATGGGGCCGCCCTGGCAGCGCGCCCACAGCGCGCGCATCACCGCGTCCAGCGTGGTTTTGCCCTCGGCCCGCAGCGTCAGGTCCAGACACAGGGCCACCAGCGAGCCCTTGGTGTAGTAGCTGATCGTGGCGTTGGCGGTGTTTTCGTCTTGGCGGTAGTACTTGATCCAGGCGTCAAAGCTGGCCTGGGCCACGCTTTGCACCTTGCGCCCCGGTGCCTGGGCCACGCCGTTGATGGTTTTGGTGATGAGCTTGAGGTAGGTCGCGTTGTCGATCAGCGCGGCGCGGCGCAGCAGCAAGTCGTCGTAGTAGCTGGTGAAGCCTTCAAAAAACCACAGTAGTTCGGTGTAGTTTTCTTGCGTGTAGTCGTAAGTCGCCAGCTCGGCGGGGCGCAAGCGCTTGACGTTCCAGGTGTGGAAGTATTCATGGCTGATCAGCCCCAGCAGCGTGGTGTAGCCCTCGGGCTGTTTAGGGGTCGTAGGGGCCAGCGTGGTGCGCGGCAGGCGTGGCAGGTCGGCGCGTTTGCAGATCAGCGCGGTCGAATTTTTATGCTCCAGGCCACCGTAGCCGTCGCCCACAGCGTTCAGCATGAAGACATAGTCTTTGAAGGGAATCGGCCCAGAGCCCTCGCCGTTCTTGCGTATGTTGCTATTATTTTTGATGGCTTCGCCATGCCAGAAGCGGATTTCTGCCTCGCAGATCGCCTGCGTATCCGCCAGCAGTTTGTCGCCGTCAAAGCTGGGCGGGGCACCGGCCACGACAAAGCGGTGCGGTATGCCACATGCGACAAAGCTTCCGCTCCAGAACGGTCCCATCTCAAAGGGGCAGTCGACCAGCGTGTCGTAGTCTGGGCACAGGTAGGTTCCAAAACCTTGCCTGTTGATTTTCTGGGCGCTAGCCCCCGTCGCGACTGACCATTGCGCTATAAATTCGGTAGCAACCAACTCCAGCGCATGGGGCTGGTCCTGCTGGCCCTCCACCAGCAAACACAGACTGGTGCCGTTGAAAAATCCGCGGGTGGCGTCCAGCCAGGCCGTGCGCACCGAGTTGTCAAAGGCGTAGACCTCGTAGCGCACAACCAAGGGCTGGCCGGGTGCGCAGTCCACGGTCCAGGTGGCCTTGTCGGTTTGCTGAGCGGCCAGCGTTTTCTTGCCCTGCTGGCAGCTCAGGTTTTGCAGGTTCTTGGCAAATTCGCGCACCAGGTAGCTGCCCGGTATCCACACCGGCAGGCGCAGCACCTGTCGGGCGGCCGGTGCGGCGATGGTCAGCGTGATGCCGAAGAGATGCGCATGGAGGTTGACAACCTCGACCCGGTAGTGCACGGCGGGTGGCGCGTTGGGGTTGCGAGTGGGAGTCTTGGGTGCCGGTTTTGTACGGGTCGTTGTCATGAAAATCCAGTCTAGCCCTCGTCAACAGTGCGTGAGTAGCTACATATTTTATAGCGGGCGGGTTATGGCCTCGCCCCACAAGCTCAACCCTTATTGCCCGACAATATTTTTTCGACTTGGGCAGCATCCACCGCACCGGGCACACGCGTGCCATCCATGAAAAACAGCGTCGGCGTGCCGGTGATCTTGTAGGCGCGGCCAAATTCGGTGTTGCGGGCCAGCGCTGCGGCATCGCAGTTGGCCGCGTTGACGGGCTGGTCGCGTACCATCCAATCTTGCCAGGCCTTGGCCGGGTCTTTGGCGCACCAAATGGCCTTGGATTTATCGCCAGAGTCGGCGCCCAGTATCGGGTACAGGAACATGTAGACCGTGACGTTGTCGATCTTCTGCAGGTCGCGCTCAAAGCGTTTGCAATAGCCGCAGTTGGGGTCTTCAAACACGGCGACCTTGCGTTTGCCGTTGCCGCGCACGATGGTGAAGGCGTCTTTGAACGGCAGGTCGTCAAACTTCACGGCGGTCAGCTTGGCTACGCGTTCCTCGGTCAGGTTGCGCTTGGCCCGCACATCGATGATGTTGCCTTCAATCAGGTAGTTGGCTTGGGCGTCGGTGTAGAAAATTTCGCTGCCGTTGATACGCAATTCGTAAATACCAGGGATGGCGGTCTTGGTGACTTCGTCCACCGCTTTGATAGCGGGCATGCGCTGCGCAATGTTCTTGCGGATTTGCGCTTCTTGCGCCAAGGCTGCGCCGCACGCCAACGCCACGGTGCAGGCCAGCAGGGATTTCAGTCGGTAGTTTTTCATAGTTGCTCGTCAGTTCTTGTCGGTTGAGGATTTGCCCAAGGCGCCGATGACGCCCATCGCGCGCCGTGCAATCCAATGTTTGATCGGTCCACTCGTTTCAAATCGGTTCATGCCCCAGTTGCGCATGGTCTGCACTGCCGGATGGCGGTTGGCAAACAACTGCTGCAAGACATCGTTGGCCTGCCCCATCACCGCAAATTCAGCCTTGCGCGCGCGCTCGTATTGCCGCAGCAAGCGGGGGTCACCCACACTGCGCCAGTACGCGCGGCCGGTCACCACAGCCACCAACTCGGCCACATCGGCCAGACCCATATTCAAGCCCTGGCCCGCCAGCGGGTGCACGGTGTGGGCCGCATCACCCGCCAATACCCAAGCGCCTTGCGGCCCAAGGCCACTCCAGCGCCTTGCCAGCGCCTGTTGCAAAGGCCAGACCTTGCGGATACTGGTCAACGTGGCGGCGCCCAACACGCCATGGCTGGCCGACTCCAGCTCCCGGCAAAAATCTTCATCGCTGGCGGCTTGCAGGCTTTTTGCGCGTCCAGGGCTGACAGACCAGACAATCGCGCACAAGTTCCCTTGCGCACCGCCCAGCGGCAAAAAAGCCAGTATTTCGCCCTTGTTGAACCATTGGCGCGCTACTTGGGCGTGCGGCTGCTCAGACTGCACACGGGCGGCAAGCGCCCATTGGTCATAAGGGGTGACGTCCCATTGCACGCCCCATTCCTCGCGCGATTGGCTGGCCTTGCCTTCGCAGACCACGGTCAATGCCGCAGGTTTGGGGGTATCAAAAACTTCAATCAGGGGTTGGAAGCGCACGGCGTCGGCCAAGCGGGCTTCGAGTACGGGCACATCCACAATCCAGTTCAAGGCATCTGCGGCGGTCTGCGCGGCGTCGAACGCCACTTGACCACCGTCATCACCCTGTACTTGCATGGACAGCACTGGTGTGGCGTGCTGCGGGTCGGGCCAGCAGCGCACGGCCTCCAGCAACTGGCGCGATGGCAGGTTCAAGGCGTAGGCCCGTACATCTGTGGCGGCGTCGTGCGAATGGGCCGGTTGGCTTGCACCCGGGGTCACCAGGGCTATGCGCAATTGCTTGGCCGCCAGATGCAAGGCCAGCGTGCGCCCCACGATGCCCGCGCCGCGGATGCAGATATCAAACGGTCTTGTCATGGGCGGATTGTAAAAGCCGGGGCGTTGGCAAGCCGGTGGTGGAGCGTATGCCCTTACGCAGGTTCGCCCGTGGGGCCCAGGGCAGAGGCCTGTGTGGCTGCGGCTTCCAGGAAACGAATCGGGCGGCGGGTGTTGGGCGATATGCCAGCCAGCAGGTCGCGCAGGTCACCCAGCACCCGCTCGGGGGGCACCGGGTTTTCATGCAGCAACACGCAGGCGGCCTGGAAATGCAAGGTTACTTCGGGCACCAGTCCGGGCAACGGGATCAGGCCCGAGCCCACGAGTTTGACCATGCGTTCGGTCAGCGCGTTGCGGGTGGTGACGCCTTCCATCAGCAGGCCGAATTGCGCCGTGCCCACGCGGCCGGCCGGGTCCACATCGCGCAAGATGCGTTGTATCTTGACCACCGCCCGCAGCAGGCACTGCTCGGCTGTGGTGTCACTATAGACCTGGCGGATGTGTTCGTGGTTGGTGACCTGCACCATGACCAAGGCCAGGGGCTCACGGTGGTCGATGGCCCGTTGCACCGCATCCTCCAGATGGGTTTGGAACACTTCGGGGGTCAGCAACCCGGTCAATGCATCCTGCGTTGGCAGATGGTTGGCGCGCACCACTAGCTCCTTGCGGTCGTGCGTGAGCTGGGTCAAGGCGTACATCAGAATGGGAATGGATACTGCGACGCACGCTGACGTCAGGTAGCGCATCTGCCACAGCAGGGGAACAAGGCCGACCGTTTCACACAGCATATAGGTCAGTGCAAAAAACTGGGGCAGCAGCGCAATCATCATCCAGCGCCCCACAGTAGAGCCCTGGTGCCAGCTGAGAACGGTGGCACCCGTTCCGATCAGGGCGGCAAACAGCATGATCATGGCGCAGACACGGTCGGCGATGAAACGGTCTACCAAGGCGAACAGCAATACAGAGGCGATCGTGCCCCAACCCACAGATGACAGGAAACGGTCATAGCGGTGAAAGTGCACGTGCAGCACAAACACACTGCGGATAAACAGCAGCGTGCTGCCCACTGCAATCACCGGCATGAAATTGGATGCGGAGTTGCCCAGCTCTGGTACGTATGCCCACAGCGAGGCGTTCAGCACGCCGGTGATTTGGGCCAGGGTCGCTGCGACTAAAAGCGCAAACAGCGCGGCCCAGCCGTCAATGGCCTTGCGGTGCTCCAGGTAGCGCAGCATGGATAACACGGTCAGGCACAACAGCGCCCCAAACATCAGCCCCAAACCAATGAACTCCTGCTGCCGCTGGATTTCGCGTTGGCGTACGCTCGCCAGGCGAATGGGGATGGCCAACTCCTTGAAATTGTGGACCTGCAGGTAGATGTTTTGCGGTGCGTTGTCGGGCAGGTCAAAGTCGAAATCGGGGTACAGGCCCGGCCGGTGCCAGTCGGTTTGCGCCAGCATGTCGCCTGCCTGCTGTGCTTTCCATTGGCCCGCTATGTCAGTGCTGTAAAACGTCACATGGTCGACGAAAGGCAGGGGCAAATTCAGCGTCCACCGCACCTTGGAGCCAGGCGCGCGCCTGACGCTTATCTTGATCCACAGCGCGTCGTATTTATTCAGGGAGTTGCGGTTCAATGCAGGAACGGGTTTGAAGCGGGCTGCGCCGTCCAGCACCTGTTCGATCGTGGCGTGCGAGCCCTCGTCTATCCAACTACTGACGACCGTGCCGATCTGCAGCGAAGGCGTGTTGTCATCAAGCAGCAGAACGTCGCTGGATGGCGGTTCGGCGGCCAGGCTGGACTCGGCACACAGGCATAAAACTATTACCAACAGTCGCACTAGCAGGGATGGCATACACTTGGCTCCCCGTTTTTAGAGGTTTTTATGAGTCTGAAGTGTGGCATTGTAGGCCTACCCAACGTGGGTAAATCAACGTTGTTCAACGCCTTGACCAAGGCCGGCATCGCTGCGGAAAACTACCCGTTTTGCACCATCGAGCCCAATGTGGGCATTGTGGAAGTACCCGATGCGCGCATGGCGCAACTGGCCGACATCGTCAAGCCCGAGCGTATGGTGCCGGCCGTGGTCGAGTTCGTGGACATTGCCGGTTTGGTGGCTGGCGCCAGCACGGGCGAAGGCCTGGGCAACAAGTTTCTGGCCCACATCCGCGAGACCGACGCCACCATCAATGTGGTGCGCTGCTTTGAAGACGACAACGTGATCCACGTGGCCGGCAAGGTAGATCCGATCTCCGACATCGAAGTCATCCAGACCGAGCTGTGCCTGGCCGACCTGGCTGCGGCTGAGAAAGCCCTGCACCGCGTCACCAAGACCGCACGCTCGGGTGACAAGGAGTCCATCAAGCTCGTCGCCATTCTGGAGAAATGCCAGGCCGCGCTGAACGATGCCAAGCCGGTGCGCACGCTGGACTTCACCAAGGAAGAGCTGCCCTTGTTGCAACAGTTTTTCTTCATCACCGCCAAGCCGGCGATGTTCGTTGCCAATGTGGCTGAAGACGGCTTCACGAACAATCCCATGCTGGACCGCCTGACCGCCTATGCCACCGCGCAGAACGCCCCGGTGGTCGCCATCAGCGCAAAGATGGAAGCCGAGATGTCGGAGATGGGCGATGAGGATCGCCAGATGTTCCTGGAAGAGCTGGGCCAGACCGAGCCCGGCCTGAACCGCCTGATCCGCTCAGCCTACAAGCTTTTGGGCCTGCAAACCTATTTCACCGCCGGTGTGAAAGAAGTGCGCGCCTGGACCATCCATGTCGGCGACACCGGCCCCCAGGCCGCAGGTGTGATCCACACCGATTTCGAGAAGGGCTACATCCGCGCCCAGACCATTGCATTTGACGACTACATCGCCTTCAAGGGCGAGCAGGGCGCCAAGGACGCGGGCAAGATGCGCGCCGAGGGCAAGGAATACGTCGTCAAGGATGGCGACGTCATGAACTTCTTGTTCAGCTCCTAGCCAACAGAGCAGTCAAGCAAAATCGGCCGCTAGCCCTCGCCGATTGTGCTTGGTGTGCTATCTAAAACATAGCGGGCTGGAATAGCTCGAAAGCGCCGATGGCGGCAGCCGTCATCGTTACGTAGCGTGCAAATTTGCCAATCGCCATGTAGGCCAGGCACGGCCAGAATGGCAGCTTGAGCCAGCCTGCTACGGCACACAAAGGGTCGCCCACCAGCGGCAACCAGGCCAGCAGGCAGGCCTTGGGCCCTAGTTTTTCAAGCCAGTCGAGTGCCCGCGCGTGGTGGCTGGAGCGGCCGTATTTGTCTGCCGCCTTATGCGCACCGTAGCCCATCCACCAGTCCACCGCGCCGCCCAGCGTGTTACCTACCGTGGCGACCAGCACCACCGGCCAGAACATGCCCGGGTTGAGGTGTACGAGTCCCAACACCACGGGCTCAGAGCCCAAAGGGATCAGCGTGGCTGAAATGAAGGAGACCAGAAAAACCGTTGTCAGGCTGTATTCGGGCAACGACAACAATGTAAGCAGATGTTCAATCCATTGGGGCATGGGTGGAGTGTAGGTCCAGGCTCGGAAGGGCGTGAAAGAGTTTGCCTGGCATGTGGGTTTGGTCAGTTGCGCGGGCTCCCCCGTTTGTGGGCGCAGGGGCTTGCGGTAGGGCGGCCGCCTCATACTGCGGGTACGCAGAAGTCGGCCACCGCCCTACCGCAAGCCCCTGCGGCGAACGTGAGTGTTTGCATACGTTTGAATACATCGCACGCTGAGAACTTGCCGCGCGTATTCAGGGTAGTCTTTTGCGGACTTCTTTTGCGTCGTGTCGCGCAACATCCAACTCGCCAGGGCGGGGAATGCCAGGGGCCGATTTGTGCGCATTTGGCACCATGAGGCCCCCGGCATTTCCCGCCCTGGCAGGCGCAAACGAAGAAGTGAAAGCATTTCTTAAACAAATTTCAATTGCTGAAATTTTGAGCAGCTAGAATGGCGTCCGGCTTGCAACCCTGTTGCTTCGGCCGCACCCCCAAACTCCAAAAAATCGCGCATGCACATTGGCCAATTCGCTATGGCGAATCCCCTGTTTGTTGCACCCATGGCGGGTGTGACGGACCGGCCTTTCCGCCAGTTGTGCAAGCGCCTGGGGGCGGGTTATGCGGTCAGCGAAATGGTCACATCGCGCCGTGATTTGTGGGATACGCTGAAGACATCGCGCCGCGCCAACCACGAAGGCGAGCCAGGCCCCATTGCGGTGCAGATCGCCGGCACCGAGGCGCAGATGATGGCTGATGCCGCCGTCTACAACATCGAACGCGGCGCGCAAATCATCGACATCAACATGGGTTGCCCGGCCAAGAAGGTCTGCAACAAATGGGCCGGCTCGGCGCTGATGCAGGACGAAGCGCTGGCGCTGTCCATTGTTGAGGCCGTGGTTGCAGCCTGTACACCGCACAACGTGCCCGTGACCTTGAAGATGCGAACCGGCTGGTGCCAGACGCATAAGAACGCGGTTGTGCTGGCACGTGCCTTTGAAGGCGCGGGCGTGCAGATGCTGGCCGTGCACGGCCGCACGCGTGAGCAGGGTTACAAGGGCGATGCGGAATACGACACCGTGGCAGCGGTCAAAGCCGCCGTCAACATTCCGGTGGTTGCTAACGGCGATATCACCACGCCCGAAAAAGCACACGCTGTATTAAAGGCCACCGGCGCCGACGCCATCATGATCGGCCGCGCAGCCCAGGGCAGGCCGTGGATCTTCCGCGAGATCAACCATTTTCTGGCTACCGGCACGCATCTTGCGCCGCCGCTGGTCAGCGAAGTGAAGCGCCTGCTGGTCGAGCATTTGCACGACCACTACAGCCTGTATGGCGAGTTCATCGGTGTGCGCTCGGCGCGCAAACACATTGGCTGGTATCTGCGCGAGCTGCCCGGTGGCGAGACGTTTCGCGCACAGATGAACGTATTGGACAACAGCGGTGCACAAGTGGCCGCGGTAGAGCAATTTTTGGATGCGTTGAATGAACACACAGACCGCATTCCCCACCAGGGAATGACGGCTGGCACAAGAGGAAGAGACAACACCATGGAATGTGCAACACCATGAGCAAGAAGCTCATAGAAGACTGCGTGCGCACCAGTCTGGAAGGTTACTTCAAAGACCTGCGCGGCACGGAGCCCGGCGGCATGCACGACATGCTGGTGCGGGCGGTTGAAAAACCCCTGCTCGAAGTGGTCATGGCCCAAGCCGACCAAAACCAGTCCAAGGCCGCGCAATGGCTGGGCCTGAACCGCAACACCTTGCGCAAGAAGCTGCTGGAACACCGGCTGATCGACTGACACCCCACTTGCCTTCGTGCGGCAAGACGCTGCCAGGCCTCCCCCGATTTTTTCAACTTTGGCACGCTTCCCAATGAACGCACTTCTCTCTGTCTCTGACAAAACCGGCATCGTCGAACTGGCCCAGGCGTTACACGCGCAGGGCATCAAACTGCTGTCCACCGGCGGCACCGCCAAGTTGCTGGCAGAACACGGCTTGCCCGTGACCGAAGTGGCCGAGATGACCGGCTTCCCCGAGATGCTGGACGGCCGCGTCAAGACGCTGCACCCGCGCGTGCACGGCGGCTTGCTGGCGCGCCGCGATGTGCCTGCGCACATGGCCGCATTGGCCGAACACCAGATTGACACCATCGATGTGCTGGTGGTGAATCTGTACCCGTTTGAAGCCACGGTGGCCAAGGCCGGCTGTACGCTGGAAGACGCCATCGAGAACATAGACATCGGCGGCCCCGCCATGGTGCGCAGCGCCGCCAAGAACTGGAAAGATGTTGCGGTGCTGACCGACGCGTCGCAATACGCCACGGTGATCGCCGAGCTGAAGGCCGATGGCAAAGTCAGCGACAAAACCAAGTTCGCGTTGAGCGTGGCCGCCTTCAACCGCATCAGCCAGTACGACGGCGCCATCAGCGACTACCTGTCCGCCGTTCAGATCGGTGAGTCCGTGCCCGCAGGCGACCAGACGCCCACGCTGGACTTGTTTGCCGGCCAGTCCAACGGGCGTTTTATCAAGGTGCAGGATTTGCGTTACGGCGAAAACAGCCACCAGCAGGCCGCGCTGTACCGTGACCTGTACCCCGCGCCCGGCTCCCTGGTCACCGCCAAGCAACTGCAGGGCAAGGAGCTGAGCTACAACAATATCGCCGATGCCGACGCGGCCTGGGAGTGTGTGAAGAGCTTCACCGGCACGGGAGCCGCAGGCGACCTTTCGCAGGTCGCGGCCTGCGTCATCGTCAAACACGCCAACCCCTGCGGCGTGGCCGTGGGTGCAAACGCGCTGGAGTCCTACAGTAAGGCTTTTCAGACCGACCCCACGTCGGCATTCGGCGGCATCATTGCGCTGAATTGTGAGTTGGATGAAGCTGCGGCGCAGCAGATCGCCAAGCAGTTTGTCGAAGTGCTGATGGCCCCCAGCTTCACCGCTGCGGCGCTGGAAGTCTTCAAGACCAAGGTCAATGTGCGCATCCTGCAGATCGACCTGCCCAAGGGCGGCACAAGCGATTGGGACAATGGCCGCAACGCCATCGACATGAAGCGCATTGGCTCCGGCATCTTGCTCCAAACGGCGGACAACCACGAGCTGGCCTTAAGCGATCTGAAGGTTGTCACCACCAAACAACCAACAGCCGAAGAGATGAACGACCTGCTGTTCGCGTGGAAGGTCGCCAAATACGTCAAGTCCAACGCCATCGTCTTCTGCAAGGGCGGCATGACCATGGGCGTGGGCGCCGGCCAGATGAGCCGCCTGGACTCGGCCCGTATCGCGTCGATCAAGGCTGGCCACGCGAATCTGTCATTGGCGGGCACCGTGGTCGCTAGCGACGCCTTCTTCCCCTTCCGCGACGGCCTGGACGTGGTGGTCGACCACGGCGCCACATGCATCATTCAGCCCGGTGGTTCCATGCGCGATCAGGAAGTGATAGATGCCGCCAACGAGCGCCGTGTGTCCATGGTGTTCAGCGGGGTGCGGCATTTCCGGCATTGAAAAGCCGGTTGAAATACCCAAAATGGAGTTTTCTAGATCGTATGAGAGGAAAACGGCTCTAGCCCTCGTGGAATATGCCTGAGTAGCTACTTATTGTGTAGCGAAAGGGCTGGGGCTTTCGATACTTCCGCCATGGGTATTGGGTTATGACACGCCGTATTGGCGACGGCAGAGTGTGGGGTAGCGGCCCCCGCCTCATGGTGTCAAAGGCCCACACATCGGCGGGGACCACTGCCCCAAACTCTGCGGGTGGCGAAATAGGATCGCCAGCTCATGAAGTCAACGGGTCAGTAAACATCGTGCCCCTCTTCTACTTCGATATGACCGACGTAACTATCAAAAATCGTATTACAACTGTTGGCTTGATTGTCTTCGTTGGTGGCATGTTTCTAGCGGGAATGCTCCATCCGCCCGGCGCTCTCCTTTTCTTTGTCCTTGCTGTGGCTGCACTCCCCGCCGTACGATTGCGTGCTGCGGTTAAGTGGCCCTTGGCATTGGTACTTTCATTGTCCAGTTGCGGATCGGGATTTGGTGTGGCCCAAACTCTCGCAGAAAAGAGCGCCAATGATTTTTGTGAACGCTTCCAAGTGGGACAAGAACCGGAAGCCGCTGCGCACGCCGCTAGCGATGCGGGCGACCCCAGACTTCGGCGCATCAACTCCCAGGAAGTGTGGGTCGGCTATACCGGCGGGTCTGTATTTGACCGTCACTTTTGCATCATCACGGCTGAAGAAGGTCGCATTGTGAAGAAGCAATACTCCTATATGGACTGACGTCTCTGCGAGGCTGTATTGCCTGGTCGAGTCACCTCAGGCGGGTGGTGGGGCTTGCGGGCGCAGGCCGCACTCGCGGTTGCCACAGAGTGGGTGTGCCAACCATAGTGTTCACACAACAGCGTCAGAGTCCCAACGCTGTTCGCCCGCGCCGCGAGCCGGAGAACGCAAGCCACGCCGCCCGCCGTGCGCGAGGTGTCTGTGCACCGGGCCTAAAGCACAGGTCCTTGCGAAAAAACAGCCGCTAGCCCTCGCCAATACGGCGTTAGTAGCTCTCAAATCTATAGCAGCTTAAAAACCTCTTCCGCCGCACGCACGGTCTGCGCCAGGTCATCATCCGTATGTGCCGCACTCACAAACCCCGCCTCGTACAACGCAGGTGCGAAGTACACGCCACGGTCCAGCATGCCGTGGAACAGGGTGTTGAAGCGCTTGTTGTCCGTGGTCATGACCTTGGCGTAGTTCTGTGGCAGTGCGTCGAACAGGAAGAAGCCGAACATGCCGCCTTCGCTGTCTACGCTGAACGGCACACCGGCCTTGTCGGCTGCACCCTTCAATCCCGCCATCAGCTTCTGCGTCTTGGCACCCAGCGTCTCGTAGAAACCAGGCTTGCGAATCTCGCGCAGCGTGGCCAGACCGCATGCGGTAGCCACCGGGTTGCCGGACAGTGTGCCGGCCTGGTAGACCGGGCCCAGCGGCGCCAGCATTTCCATGACGGCGCGTTTGCCGCCAAAGGCCGCAAGGGGCATGCCCCCACCGATGACCTTACCCAGCACGGTGATGTCGGGCGCAAAGCCGGGGATAGCCTTTGCATACACCCCTTGTGCGCCACCCAGGCCCACGCGGAATCCGGTCATCACTTCGTCAAACACAAACAGCGCGCCGTGCCGCGTGCACAGCTCGCGGCAGCGCTGCATGAAGGGCACCGATGCACGCACAAAATTCATGTTGCCGGCTATCGGTTCGATCATCAGGCAGGCCAACTCAGAACCGTGCAGTGCGAAGGCTTCTTCTAGTTGCGGAATGTTGTTGTACTCCAGTACCAGCGTGTGCTGCACCACTTCGGCGGGCACACCGGCGCTGGTGGGGTTGCCAAAGGTTGCCAGGCCCGAGCCGGCCTTGACCAACAGCGCATCGGCGTGTCCGTGGTAGCAGCCCTCAAACTTCAGAATCTTGTTGCGACCGGTAGCGCCGCGGGCCAGGCGGATGGCGCTCATGCCGGCTTCGGTGCCGCTGCTGACCAGGCGCACCATGTCCATGCTGGGCACCAGGCTCAGGATTTCTTCGGCCAGCTCCACCTCGCGTTCGGTCGGGGCGCCGAACGAGAAGCCGTCCAGCGCGGCTTTCTGCACGGCCTCCACCACGGCCGGGTGGCCATGGCCCAGGATCATGGGTCCCCAGGAGCCTATGTAATCTATATAGCGTTGGCCGTTGGCGTCCCAGAAGTGGGCACCTTGGGCGCGCGACACAAATCGGGGCGTGCCGCCAACAGCCTTGAAGGCGCGCACCGGGGAGTTGACGCCGCCCGGGATGACTTTTTGGGCGCGTTGGAAGAGTTGCAGGTTGCGGTCAGTGTCGGGTGTCATTGGGCGAGATTTCAAAGGAGGATTCTTGCGGCTCTTCGTCGTCGGTCTCGGGGTGCGCCCAGAACAGGCGGTCGGGTAGCACATTACCCATGCCGGGTCGAAAACCACTTTCCAGGCAGCGGTCGAGGTAGCTCAGCGCTTCGGTGGCCGCTTCGGTTAGCTCGGTTTCGCTGGCAATCAGCGCCGCCAGCGCGGCCGACAGCGTATCGCCAGCGCCGGTGAATACGGCTTCAAAGCGCTCAAACTTGTTGCTGCACAACACCGCGGTCGGGCTGCACAGTGCGTTGTCGATGAACTGGTCGGGCAGGGGAATGCCGGTGACCAGCGTGTAGGGCACGCCAAAGGCGTCGGCGGCGCGGGCGATGTCACGGGCCGTGGGACTGCGCTCGGCACTCCACTCCGGCAGCAGCCAACGGCACAGCGTGCTGTGGTTTCCAACCAACACGGTGGTCAGCGGCAATAGCAGTTCGTTGAAGGCGTCCTGGTAGAGGTCAATCTGGTCTTCTTGCCACCAGGACAGGTCGGGCATATAGGCCACCAAGGGGATGTCGGAGTAGTCAGATGCAAGCTCCGCGATTGCACTCAGGTTCTCCGGCGAGCCCACAAATCCGACCTTGATAACTTGCACGGGCACGTCTTCGAGGATGGCGCGTGCCTGTTCGGTGACAGCCTCGTCGTCCATGCAGAAGTGGTCGTATACCTCGGACGTGTCCCGGGCGTAGGCGCCCGTGATGACGGGCAGCGCGTGTGCGCCGACGGAGGCAATGGCTGTGATGTCAGCCGTGATGCCGCCAGCGCCGCTGGGGTCGTTGGCGTTGAAAACCATGACGCAGGCGGCAGGGCCCTCGTCTTCGGTTTCAGTCTCTATGTTGGGGTCTGGGAGTGCCGTCACGGGGTGTCCTGTCTTAGGGTTTGTCAGCAGACAGAATGGCGGGTTTTGGGCGGGCAGCAGGCTTTTCGCCTGTGCTGCTTCTATACAATCCTTGCATTCTATTCGAAGGCCCTTTAAGCTGTGAGCGATACCAAAACTTGGATGTGCCTGATTTGTGGCTGGATTTATGACGAGGCGGCGGGAGCCCCGGATCATGGACTGGCTCCTGGTACCCATTGGGCCGATGTGCCCATGAACTGGACCTGTCCTGAATGCGGTGCGCGCAAGGAAGATTTTGAAATGGTGCAGATTTGAAGTTTGCGACGCGAGAACGAACGTACCATATCCCTGAACATCCCTATATAACCAGGAGCAACGCCTTTTGAGTAACGCCGCATCCACTGTCAGAGTTCTGGTTATCGACGACAGCAACACGATTCGCCGCAGTGCGGAAATTTTCCTCAAGCAAGGGGGGCACGACGTGTTGTTGGCTGAGGATGGTTTTGATGCGCTCGCCAAGGTCAATGACTACCAGCCACAACTGATTTTTTGTGACATTCTGATGCCGCGCCTGGACGGCTACCAGACTTGCGCGATTATCAAGCGCAATAGCAAGTACGCGGGTGTGCCCGTGGTGATGTTATCGTCCAAGGACGGCGTCTTTGATAAGGCACGTGGCCGCATGGTCGGCGCACAGGATTATTTGACCAAACCTTTTACCAAAGATCAATTGCTGCAAGCCGTGCGGCAATTTGGGACCGTTATGCAAGGAGCTAGTTGATGGCAATAAATAAAGTACTCATCGTTGACGATTCAAAAACAGAAATCATGTTTCTCACGGATCTGTTGCAAAAAAACGGCTACGCCGTACGTTCCGCGGAGAATGCCGACGAAGCCTTCAAACGCCTGACGGAAGAAAAGCCCGACCTGATCCTGATGGATGTTGTCATGCCCGGACAAAACGGCTTCCAGCTGACTCGCGCAATCAACCGGACCCCCGAATACACCGACATTCCCATTTTCATCTGCACGAGCAAGAATCTGGAAACCGACCGCGTGTGGGGCATGCGCCAGGGCGCGCGTGACTACATCACCAAGCCGGTGGATGCCGCCGAGTTGTTCGCCAAGATCAAAGCACTGGGTTGATTCGCTTTTCCCATGGCAAATCGCGAAGCACTTAGAGAACTCCAGTCCCGACTAGCCAGTCGTCTGCAGGCTGCCCGTACCGAAGGTATGTCGGTTGCATGGCTCGCGCTGCGGGTCGGGGGGCGAAACCTCCTCTTCCCGCTGGGGCAGTCTGGTGAAATTTTTCCGCTGGCCAGTTTGCAGCCTGTGCCCTATGCACGCGATTGGTTTCGCGGCGTGATCAATATCCGCGGTGGCTTGTACGGCGTGGTGGATTTGGCGGGCTTCATCGCTGGCGACACGCGCAGCAAGCGTGCCGAACCCCCATCTCAAGACTTGAGCGTGGTCACTCTGAATGTTGCGCTGGAAGTGAATTGCGCACTCCAGGTCGATGGCCTGTTGGGCTTGCGTGGTGGTGACGCCTTCGCGTCTTCATCGGCGGCTGACCCCGGCGCGCCGGCGTATTTTGGACACCAATTCATTGACTCGGCTGGCGAGCAATGGCAAGAAATCGATCTGCGTATCTTGTCACAAACCCCTCAATTTTTGAGTATCAGCGCTTAGACCCTTCCCTAAGGTTTCACCATGTCCGTCGTCGATAAATTAAAGAATATTTTCACCAAAAAGCAGTCGGAATCCGATTTGGATTCGCGCCTCAGTCTTGCCATGCCTGAAGACTTGTCGAGTGCGGCAGGTGGCGAAACGATGCAGGAAGACGAGGCTCCGCCCATTGGGCTCAAGCTGGGTGGCGCGCCCATAAAAGAGGCCGCCGAAGAACTGGCGCCAAAGCCGGAAGCAGGCGATTTGGTGTCCATTCCGGGCTTGGGAAGCCGGACGGTGGTTCAGCAACAGCGCGTGCTGTTTATTTTGTTGGGCGCCGCGCTGTTGGTGTTGGCGGGTGTGACGGTGTATGCGTTAAACCAGTCGGACAAGGTGGCGCAGCAACTGGGTGCGACCGGTCAGGCATTGATGCAGTCGCAACGGCTTGCCAAATCCGTGTCCCAAGCGGTGGTGGGTAGTGCCGCTGCCTTTCCTGACGTGTCTGACAGCGCAGGGGTCTTGTCCAAGAATACCCGGGGCTTGCAAGACGGCGATAGCGTGTTGCGTGTGAAGCCGCTTGGCGAGGGTTATGTCCACGAGTTGGAAAAAATCATGCCGCTGGTGGACCGTGCGGAGAAGAGCGCCAAGGCCGTGTTGGGCCAACAAAAAATCTTGACCCAGATCAGTTCAGCGCTGCGCTTGATCAACCGCCAATCATCCGATTTGCTGGAAATTGCTGAAGCCATTCTGGCGATGAAGCTGCAACAAAATGCACCGTCGGTCGAAATTTCCGCAGTGGGCCAGTTGGTGATGTTGACCCAGCGTATCGGCAAGTCTTCCAATGAGTTCTTGACGGCAGAAGGCGTTAGCCCCGAAGCGGTTTTCTTGTTGGGTAAGGATTTGAACACCTTCAAGGAAATCTCCCAAGGGCTGTTGACGGGTAGCCAAGAATTGCGCTTGGCCCCATCCAAGGATGCCGGTACACGTGAACAGCTCGACGCCCTCATCAAAATGTACGAAGAGACACGGGTTCAGGCTAGTGCGATTTTGGGTAACTTGCAAGGCTTGGTGTCGGCACGTGAAGCCCAAGACGCGATTATTGCGGACAGCGAACCTTTACGTCGTAATCTGGAAGATGTGCAAACCGCACTGTCCACCCAAACGGGTATCGGCGGTGCCTCCTTGGCGGTGTTGATCTTGGCGGCCGCCTTCGCGTTGACTTGCGCCGGTGGTTTGTCTTACGTGCAATTGCAAGACAGCCGCAGACGCCAAGTGGTCGCTGAAGACCAGCGGCTCGAAGCTGAGCGCCAAGAACACGAAGCCAAACGCGTCAATGACGCCAACCAGGCTGCCATTTTGCGTTTGATGAATGAGTTGCAAACAGTGGCCGAAGGGGATTTGACCCAAGAAGCCACGGTGACCGAAGACATTACCGGCGCGATCGCCGATTCGGTGAACTACACGGTGGAAGAGTTGCGCTCCTTGGTATCCAATGTGCAGAACACGGCGGCACGGGTTGCACAGACCACGTCTGACGTGGACGCGACGTCCACCGAGCTGCTGGCGGCTTCCAACGAACAGTTGCACGAAATTCGCGAAACCGGCCGCTCCGTTGTGGATATGGCGGGACGCATTAACGAGGTGTCCACCCAGGCGCAGGAATCTGCGACGGTTGCGCGCCAATCGCTGTTGGCTGCTGAGTCCGGCTTGAAAGCCGTGCAGGATGCTATCGGCGGTATGAACTCCATCCGTGACCAGATCCAGGAAACCTCCAAGCGCATCAAGCGCCTCGGTGAGTCGTCCCAGGAGATTGGTGAAATCACCGAGCTGATCTCGGACATTACCGAACAGACCAACGTTTTGGCGTTGAATGCTGCTATTCAGGCGGCATCCGCCGGTGAAGCCGGTCGTGGCTTCTCGGTGGTTGCGGAAGAGGTGCAGCGACTTGCGGAGCGTTCTGCCGATGCAACCCGCCAGATTTCTGCCCTGGTGAAGGCGATTCAGACGGATACACAAGATGCCATCGGCGCCATGGAGCGCTCCACACAGGGTGTGGTTGAAGGGGCCAAACTGTCCGATAACGCGGGTACCGCGCTGACGGAGATTGACCGCGTGTCGCGCCAAGTTGCGGATCTGATTGAACAGATTTCGAACTCTGCGTCCCGCGAGGCCGGTCTGGCCAACGTTGTTGCCGAAAACATTCAACACATTTTTGCGGTGACCGAACAAACGGGTGAAGGTACCCGGGCTACGGCGACACAGGTGCGTGAGCTCTCCCGCATGGCGGAAGAACTGCGCCAGTCAGTGTCGCGATTCAAAATTAGCTGATAGCAGACTCCGAGCACCCCATCAGATTAGAGATCCCAGGAGAGCCCGAACCCATGTCATCGAATTCTGCCGCTCCCGGCGACAATGAACTGGCAGTCAGCGACCTCGGCCCTTTGGCCTGGGTGCTGGACGAGCTTCGCAAGTCCCTGGACGGCGCAACCAAGGCGCTTCGCCGTTTCGTGCGCGATGCGGAGTTGGCCCGTGGTTCGAATTTGTCCGAGCTCGATGCCAGCCACCTGCGCATCGCTCGCCAACAGTTGCACCAAGCCGTCGGTGCGCTGGAAATGGTGGGCTTGGGCGCCCAAGCCAAGATGCTGCGCGCCATGGAAGCACTGGCCCAGAAGTTTGTCCAACGCCCCGAGTTGTGCAGCGAAGATGCGGCTAACCGCGTGGAACGCGCGAGTTTCGCGCTGACCGAATACCTCGAAGGTGTGCTCAAAGGCAAGACGGCTTCGTCGGTAGCTTTGTTTCCCCAGTACCGCGCGGTGATGGAGCTGGCGGGTGGCGAAGGTGCGCACCCAGCCGATTTATGGCCTGTTGAATGGCGCTGGCTGGATGTGCCTTTGCGCCCCGGCGTTGAGGCGCTGTCATTCACCACCGGTTTGCGTGGGCAGATGGACCAAGCCGTGTTGCGCGTGATGCGCACGGGCGACCCCAAATCTGCACGGCGCATGAGTGATTTGTGCGAAGGACTTGCCGCCGGGCAGACCCAGATTGAACCTCGGACATTCTGGGCCATTTGTGCAGCATTTTTTGAAGGTGTGGCCCTGGGGCTTTGTCCGGATGACGTCTACACCAAGCGTGCGGCATCGCGGGTTTTGCGCCAATACACATCCCTATCCCGAGGCGATTTGGCGATTTCGGATCGCCTGGCCCACGACCTGGTTTTCTTCTGCTCGTTGTCGGTTCCCAAAGCGGATCAGGTTGCGCCGGCTCTCAAAGCCGTGCGGTCCACCTACGGCTTGGAACGCAGCAAACCCGTTCAATACGAAACCGAACAGTTTGGCCGCTTCGACCCGGCTCTGATGGTGCTGGCGCGCAAGCGTATTGCTGCAGCAGCAGAAACTTGGTCGGCCTTGGCCGGTGGAGATACCAATCGCCTGAAGGTTGTGGCCGAGCAGTTTGGCGTGGTCGCAGAATCCGTCGTCAAATTGCATCCGGAGAGTGGTGAGCTGGGCCGTGCGCTGACACGCGCCATCGATGCAACGGTTCGCACAGGTGCGGCACCGGTTGCGCCGGTCGCGATGGAAGTCGCCACCGCCATCCTGTATCTCGAAGCCGCTTACGACGATCTGGACCCAACAGAATCCAATATGGCCGAACGCAGCGCGCGCCTGGCTGTACGTTTGGAGCACGTCAGCGCAGGCGGGCAACCTGAGCCGCTTGAAGTCTGGATGGAAGAGCTGTACCGCCGTGTCAGTGATCGCCAGACCATGGGCAGCGTGGTGGATGAATTGCGCAGCACTCTGGCAGACGTCGAAAAGTCGCTGGACCAATTCTTCCGAAATCCGCAAGACAAAGCGCCGCTGCGCGAAGTACCGAGCCAACTGGCGCAAATGCGCGGCGTGTTCTCGGTGCTTGGCTTGGACCAGCCGTCTCTGGCTGCATTGCGCATGCGCTCCAGTGTCGAGCAGTTTCTGGTGGACGATATCGACGAAGCGACTGCCCGGCGCGGTATCTTCGAGAAATTGGGCAACAGTCTGGGAGCCATGGGCTTCCTGATCGACATGCTGAGCTACCAGCGTGCGTTGGCCAAGAAGCTTTTTGTCTACGACGAAGAGCTAGGCGAATTCAAGCCCTTGATGGGGCGCGAGCGTGCGCCACACGAAGAGGTGGTGGATGCGACACCGGTTGTTGCGCCAGTGCTGGACCTCACACCTACACCGGCAGCTGAGCCTGTATTTGACCAAACCCAGACTTTGGTTGTTCCGCAGGAAATAGCACCGCCAAGCCCCGCGCCCGCTCCAGTACCCGTGCAGGCCACGAAGCCTGCAGAGGACCTGTCCGACGACGAGGCGGAGCTCATCGACATCTTCCTGGAAGAAGCACGCGAAGTTGTTCAAAACGGGTTGGTTGCAATCGACGCTCTGCGAACCGACCCCTCCAACCTGGCGGACCAAACGACGCTGCGGCGCGCGTTTCACACGCTCAAGGGCAGCTCCCGCATGGTCGGGCTCAACGAGTTTGGTGAGGCAGCTTGGTCCTTTGAGCAGTTGTTTAACAACTGGCTGGCTGAGCAACGTCCGGCCAGCGATGATTTGATCACTGCCGCCAGTACTGCCATGGAAGCCTTTGGCCGCTGGGTGGATGACATTGCGGCTCAAGCCGATGCACCATGGAGTGCGCAAGACTTCCGCAAGTCTTCCGATTCTTTGCGCCTGAGCGGCGTATGGATTCCTTTGGTAACACCACAAGCGCAGGCGCCGCTGCTTGCAGAGCCTGAGCCTGAGGTGTTCGAAGCGACCGAGGTGTTGGATGTACCCGCACCTGTAGAAGCCCTGGCGCTGCCAGAGCCAGAATTGGCTTCCGCGCCAGAAGAAGCCTTCCCCGATTTCGCGTCTACCCAAACCTTTGGTTTCGAGAGCACCCAAGCCTTTCCCCACGAAAGCAAGCAGGAATCCGAGAAAGCTTACCAAGGCGCGACCGAAGTTACCGAAGTTGATTTCGGTGATTTCGACTTTGGTGACCACGCTTCTGCCGTCAAGCCCGAACCTGTGCACGAAGAGCCGGTCGTTCCTGTACCCGTTGAAGAGCTGGTGGTAGCTTTCGAAGAACCGGTCGCAGAAGAGGCTCCTGTGGAAGCACACGCAGAGCCCGAAGTTGCGATGGAACCAGAATTAGCACCCGCAATAGAGCGCGCGGAAGAAACCTCCCTCGCAGAACCGGTCGCAGAGCCAGAAGCGCCGGTCCTGGAAGCACCCGTTGACGAGCTTGAACTCGCGGTTCCAGAAGTGCTGCTGGAGACGCCCGAATCCACCGAAGCACTCATCGTTGCCGAGGAAATCGACGAGCAGGTTAAGGTCATTGGCCATCTGCGCCTGAGCATTCCGCTGTACAACGTGTACCTGAACGAGGCCGATGAGTGGTCACGGCGCTTACAGGTTGAGCTCAGCGAATGGGCGATGGAGCTGCAACGGCCACTACCCGACTCGTTGGTGTCGCTGGCGCATTCCTTGTTGGGCAGTTCGGCCACGGTGGGATTTTTGGCCTTGTCGGATATGGCGCGTGCGCTGGAGCAAGCTTTGCAGCACGTGCAATTGCACCGACAGGGCACGCCTGAGCAGGCCCAAGTGTTCTCCAACGCGGCCGAAGATATTCGCCGCTTGCTGCACCAGTTCGCTGCCGGATTCCTCAAGGAGTCGGATGCCGCTGTGTTGGCGGCCTTGCAAACCATTATCGAGACCGAATTCCCCGCACCCACCATCGATTCGATCGTTGATACGCTGGATGACGACCTGGCTATACCCGAGGCCGAAGATTCAGGTATCCATGCACTGGTTGATGTCGCACCGATTGAAGAAATCGTTGTAGTTGAAGCTCCCGCCGTGGTCGAGTCCGTCAATGTGCCGGCACCCGCACCACTGTCCGTCATTGCAGCCCCGCTGAACATCGCGCAGGCTGAGGATGACGATGAAATTGACGCCCGCGACAATCTGGATGATGACCTGTTCCCGATCTTCGAGGAAGAAGCCATTGAGCTGATGCCGCAGTTGGGCACGGCGTTGCGGCTGTGGGTGGGAACACCCGACAATTTGAAAGCCCGCAACGAGGTTCTGCGCGTACTGCACACCCTTAAAGGCAGCGCTCGTTTGGCCGGTGCCATGCGCTTGGGTGAAATGTCCCACCGCATGGAATCGAGCATCGAGCAAATCGGTACTGACCAGATCCAGCAGGTTCAGCTAGAACCCCTGTTGACCCGTTTTGACGCCCTGCAGGCCACGTTCAGTGCTTTGGGTGGTACTCCGGTCGTTGTCGAAGAGGTGGAAGTTCCTGCCGAAGTGGAGGCCGTAACGTCTTCCGTACCAGGCGCAGCGCCAACGGTCAAAGCGGCACCCGTGCGAGTCGCTCCGCGTGGTCTGGCTGCCGTCACAGCTGTGCGGCAAACAGCCTCCCATTCGGTTCGCGTGCGTTCGCAGCTGTTGGATCGCTTGGTCAACCAGGCCGGCGAAGTGATGATTTCGCGTGCCCGTATGGAGGCCCGTCTGACCCAGTTACGTTCGTCCTTGGGCGACCTGACCGGCAATTTGGAACGTTTGCGCAACCAATTGCGTGACATTGAACTGCAATCCGAATCGCAAATGCAATCGCGTTTGGCGCAGACCAAAGATTCGGCACAAGCCTTCGACCCGCTGGAGTTCGACCGCTTTACCCGCGTGCAGGAGTTGACCCGCATGATGGCCGAATCCGTACATGACGTGGCAACCGTGCAGCGCAATTTGCAACGCTCGATTGAAGGTGCCGAAGACGATTTGATCGCGCAAGGCCGCCAAGCCCGTGAACTGCAACGCGACCTGTTGCGTACGCGCATGGTCGAATTCGAAAGCATTTCGGATCGCCTCTACGGCGTGGTTCGCCAGGCTTCTAAAGACTCGGGCAAACAGGTCAAGCTGGACATTACCGGCGGCTCCATTGAAATGGACCGCGGCGTGCTGGACCGCATGGGCCCAGCGTTTGAACACATGCTGCGCAATTCCGTTGCGCACGGTGTGGAGAGTGCGGCGGAGCGCGTGGCTGCGGGCAAACTGCCTATAGGCACCATCACCATTCACGTCAACCAGGAAAGCAACGACGTGTCGGTCGCGTTCAGCGACGATGGCGGCGGCTTGCACCTGGACAAAATCCGCGCCAAGGCGATTGCCAACGGCGTGCTGGCCGCAGACGAAGCTTTGAGCGATGGCGACGCCGCCAACTTGATCTTCACGCCTGGTTTTTCGACGGCCGACCAGGTCACCGAACTGTCGGGACGTGGTATCGGCATGGACGTAGTTCGATCTGAAGTGAACGCCTTGGGCGGTCGCATTGAGACCGCCACCGAGCAAGGCCGCGGAACAACCTTCAAGGTCATCCTGCCATTGACCACTGCGGTGACGCAGGTGGTAATGTTGCGCGTGGGTGAGTTCACGATCGGCGTGCCATCCGGCCTGGTCGAAACCGTATTGCGCACCCCGGCCGCCGTGCTGGAGCAGGCCTACCAACGTGACGGCTTCGACATGGGCGGGCAAATGTTGCCCTTTTTCTGGGCGGGAGCCTTGCTGCAGGTCTCGGCCCACAGCACTGAGCCACAAACCAAGACACGCTCGGTCGCAGTCTTCCGAAGCGCAGGCCAACGCCTTGCACTGCACGTCGATGAAATCTTGGGTAACCGAGAAGTTGTGGTCAAGAACTTGGGCCCTCAACTGGCGCAATTGCCAGGTTTGGCCGGCGTATCGGTGTTGGCATCTGGCGCAGTGGCGCTGATCTACAACCCGGTGGCGCTGGCTGCCGTGTACGGCGAACAAGCCCGTGTGTTGCACAAATCGGTTGAAGGCGCTGCGATCGAGGCCGGTAATGGCGTAGCAGCACCTGCACAGACACTGGTTGGCGTCGTCAACCAGGTGCCTTTGATTCTGGTGGTCGATGACTCCATTACCGTACGCCGTGTTACGCAACGTTTGCTCAAGCGCGAAGGTTATCGCGTGGCCCTGGCATCCGATGGTTTGGACGCGCTGGAAAAACTCCAGGAAGAAAAACCGACCGTGGTGTTGTCCGACATCGAAATGCCGCGCATGGACGGCTTCGACTTGGCTCGCAACATCCGAGGGGACGCCAAACTGCGTGATCTGCCCATCATCATGATCACGTCACGTATCGCCGGTAAACACCGCGAACACGCCAAGGAATTGGGTGTGGACCACTACCTGGGCAAGCCTTATTCTGAAGAAGAGTTGCTCGGATTGGTACGCAGCTACTGCGCCACCAAGGTAGAGGCTTAGTCGCGGCGGTCGTCCGCTGACTAGTGCGAGGCTGGGCGACAGAGCATTCTGCTCCGTGTCCCCCGCCCTCCGGGCTCCTCCTTGACCTGCGCAGAACGCTCTGCCGCCCAGCCTCTTAGGGGTTTTTTCGGACCACCGCGTAGCGCTGCAATGTCAGGGCACGCGCTTCTGCGTGGTCCACCACCGGGCGCGGGTAATCTTTTCCTAGCTCCACACCAGCAGCGGCCAGTTCCAACGCACCCAGCTTCCAGGGTGCGTGGATTTGCTTGGCGTTCAGCTTGGCCAATTGCGGCAGATACCGTTTGATGAACTTGCCTTGGGCATCAAACTTCTCGCTCTGGTTGATGGGGTTGAAAATGCGAAAGTAGGGCTGCGCATCACAGCCGCTGGAGCTGACCCACTGCCAACCACCGTTGTTGGCGGAGAGATCAAAGTCGTTGAGCTTCTCTGCAAAATAGCGCTCGCCCCAGCGCCAATCCAGACCCAGGTGTTTGACCAAGAAACTGCCGGTCACCATGCGCAGCCGGTTGTGCATATAGCCCGTCTGATTGAGCTGGGCCATGGCCGCATCCACCAAGGGGTAGCCGGTCGTGCCCTGGCACCAGGCGTCAAACAGGGCTTGGGCATGCTCCCCCTGCTCCCATTGAATGGCATCGTATTCGGGCTTGAACGCGTCGCGGGCCACCTGAGGAAAGTTGGCCAGCACCTGAAAATAAAAGTCCCGCCAGATCAACTCGCCCAGCCACACTGCGGCGCCCGCACTGCCCTCAAGCTTGCGCTGCAAGGCCAGTCCGACCAACTGCCGGATCGACACCGTGCCAAAGCGCAGATGCACACTCAGATAGCTCGGCCCCTTCACCGACGGAAAATTGCGCGTCTCTTCATAGCGGTCCATGCGCTCCCAAAAGTCGTCCACCAGCTTGGCGGCGCCGCTTGCACCCGGTGTGATGCCCAGGGTCACGAGGTTGGTGGCCTCAAACCCCAAGGCTTCAAGACTTGGTACATCGTGGGCATATGCAGCGGGACGCGCCGCCAGCGCCTGGGCATGGGGCTCGCAGGCATGCTGCGCGGGCGGCGCGTCACCTAGGCGTGCCAGCCAGGCCCGCATATACGGCGTGAACACGCCATAGGGCTTGCCGGTTTGCGTCAACACCTCACGCCGCTCAAAAATAACATGGTCTTTAACCGTCACCAGCGCAATGCCTTGCCCGCCCAAAGCAGCCTCTACCGCGTAGTCGCGGGCAATGGCTTGGGGTTCGTAGTCGTGCGCCGCAAAAACCGCTTGCACCCCCAGCGCTGCTGCAAGCGCCGGTATGGTCTCATGCGCCGCTGCGTGCAACACAATCAACCCCGCCGTGGGTTTGTCGGCCAGCTTGCGCAAACTCGCGTTCAGCTCTACCAGCGTTTCGCGTATGAACTCCACGCGCCGGTCCGCGCGCGGCAGCCCATCTAATATCGCGCGGTCCAGTACAAAGACGCAGTGGACCTGGGCACAGCGCTGCAGTGCGTCGCTGAGCGCCGCGTTGTCGTGCACGCGAAGGTCGCGGCGAAACCAAACCAGACCGCTGTCAAATTCTTTGTGCATGGCTACCGTTAAAATCAAGATATGTCCGGCGATTCTGCACCCATAAACCTCACGAATCACTTTCTGATCGCAATGCCCGGACTGGAAGATGCGATTTTCTCCAAAAGTGTGATCTACGTGTGTGAACATACGCCCCGCGGCGCGCTGGGCCTGGTCATCAACAAGCCGGCCGAACTGAAGATGGAGGCCCTCTTTGGCAAGATTGATCTGCCGCTGCAGCGCCATGACCTGACCGACAAGCCCGTCTTTCAGGGTGGCCCGGTGCAGACCGAACGCGGTTTTGTATTACATGAATCCATCTTCTCCGAGAGCGAAAAGCCCGAACAGTCCTTGTATGCCTCAACCTTGAGCATCCCCGGCGGGCTGGAGATGACCACATCCAAAGACGTGCTCGAAGCCCTGTCCAGCGGCTCCGGCCCGCGCCGCGTGCTGGTGTCGTTGGGCTACTCGTCCTGGGGCGAGGGCCAGCTGGAAACCGAACTCGGCGAGAACAGCTGGCTTACGGTCGATGCCGACCAGACCGTTATCTTCGACACCCCCGTAGAAGAGCGCTATGACAAGGCGCTGGCCCTGCTGGGCCTGCAGGCTTGGATGATCTCAACCCAGGTGGGCCACGCATGAGTGGCGCTCCGGCTGCACCCGTGGCCGTGTCGCCGACTTTGAACACCTTTTTAGCCATCGATTTCGGGATGAAGCGCACCGGCGTGGCTGTGGGCAACCGCATGATGCGCACCGCCACGTCGGTCGGCACCGTCAAGGCCGAGGGCGATGCGCGCTTTGCGCTGATCGAAAGGCACCTGAAGGAATGGCAACCCGACGCTCTGGTCATCGGCGTGCCCTACCACCCCGACGGCGCGCCGCATGAGAACACCACACGCGCACAGAAATTTGGCCGCCAGTTACATGGCCGCTTCAAGCTGCAGGTGTTTGAAGTGGACGAGCGCTACAGCACGACCGAGGCCATCGCCTCCGGCGCCAAAGACGCCGATGCCGCGTCGGCATGCATTATTTTGGAACAGTTTTTGAGGAGTTTGCCGTGAGTACATTGACGAGCGCCACCGGGCCGTCCCAAGGTGAGAGTGACCCCACGGGGGACGACGAAGTACGCACAGAGACGGGCGCGGGGGCCTTATTGCTGGATGCGGAGGCGCTGTACAAGGAGTTGCTGCGCGGGGTGCAACAAATCAGTGGCGCACATACGCGCTTGGTAGGTATTACCTCTGGCGGAGCCTGGCTGGCCGAGCGCCTGCAACAAGACATGAAACTGCAAGGTGACGCGGGCAAGATTTCATCGGCCATGCACCGCGACGATTTTGCGCAACGCGGCCTCTCCAGCGGTGGGCAGACGGCACTTCCATTCGATGTCAACGGCGCCGACATCCTGATCCTGGACGATGTGCTCTACACCGGTCGCACGATACGCGCGGTCATCAACGAACTCTTCGATTACGGCCGCCCGGCCAGCGTCAAACTCGCGGTATTGGTGGACAGAGGAGGACGCGAGTTGCCAGTGCAAGCCGACTTTGCAGCGGCGCGCGTGTCCCTCGCGGCCAACCAGTCTCTGGCTTTGGCTCGCAGCGAAGCGGGCGTGTTTAGCTTTGATGTGAAGGAGCGATGAACGTGCTCTACAAACGCAACCCCCAACTCAACAAACACGGCGAACTCGTCCACCTGTTGTCTATCGAAGGCTTGCCCAAAGCCACGCTGACCCACATCCTCGACACCGCAGCCAATTTCGTCTCGGTCAATGACCGCGAAGTGAAGAAGGTGCCACTCTTGCGCGGCAAGAGCGTGTTCAATCTCTTCTTCGAGAACAGCACCCGCACCCGCACCACCTTCGAGATCGCGGCCAAGCGCCTGTCGGCGGACGTCATCAACCTCGACATCGCACGCTCTAGCGCATCCAAGGGCGAATCGCTGTTGGACACCATCGCCAACCTGAGCGCCATGGCCGCCGACATGTTCGTCGTGCGCCACAGCGAGTCCGGCGCGCCCTACCTGATCGCTCAGCACGTCGCGCCCCACGTGCACGTCATCAACGCCGGCGACGGCCGGCATGCCCACCCGACCCAGGGCCTGCTGGACATGTTCACGATCCGGCACTTCAAGAAAGATTTCTCCAACCTCACCGTGGCCATCGTCGGCGACGTGCTGCACTCGCGCGTGGCCCGCTCCGACATCCACGCGCTGACCACGCTGGGCTGTGCCGAGGTGCGCGTCGTCGGCCCCAAGACTTTGATCCCTTCGGACCTCTCGCACATGGGCGTGCGTGTCTGCCACACGCTGGAAGAGGGCATCAAGGACTGTGACGTCATCATCATGCTGCGCCTGCAAAACGAACGCATGAGCGGCGCGCTGCTGCCGTCCATGCACGAGTTCTTCAAGAGCTTCGGCCTGACGCCCGAGAAGCTGCAACTGGCCAAGCCAGACGCCATCGTCATGCACCCCGGCCCCATCAACCGCGGCGTGGAGATTGACTCCGCCGTGGTCGACGGCAAGCAGAGCGTGATCCTGCCGCAGGTGACCTTCGGCATCGCCGTGCGCATGGCGGTCATGAGCATCGTCGCCGGTAACGAGGCTGATTCGCGAGGCACCAAATGAGCATGAAAAAAACACTGATCCATGGCGGCCTGGTCATCGACCCCGCCAGTGGCCTTAAGCAAAATGCCGATGTAGCCCTCGTCGGTACTGATATTGTTGCTATCAAAACAATAGCAAGCTACTTCGCACCCGACACCACCATAGACGCCACCGGCTGCATCGTCATGCCCGGCCTGGTCGATTTGGCTGTACGCCTGCGCGAGCCGGGGCAAGAGCACGCCGGCATGCTGGCCTCCGAGATGGCTGCAGCCGTGGCCGGTGGTGTGACCACCGTGGTCTGCCCGCCCGACACCGAGCCCGTGCTGGACGAAGCCGGCCTGGTCGAGATGCTGCGCCACCGCGCCGAGCTGCTCAAGCAGGCCCGCCTGTTCCCGCTGGGTGCGCTGACCCGCAACCTGGAAGG
>NZ_JANXUQ010000248.1 GCF_025356155.1 Rhodoferax sp.
CCGACAACCCGGCCAACGCCCCTACCGCGGTGCCGCGCACGCGGTCCCAGCCGGCATCAATGACAGAACCTGCATCGGCCCGCATCACGATGAGTACGGTGATGACCACCCAGAAGCGCTCGGGCAAGCCCAGCGCTGCCGCTATCCCATAACCGAGCAGCACCGTAGTAGCCAACTGCAGACCTTGGCGCAAGGTTTGTACTGGCAGGCCCACCGCAACCAAGCCACGCGTAAACAATGCAGTGCGGCTCATACCGGGACCTCACCATCCTGCAAGGCATCACCCAGGCTTGCGAGCACCGCACAGGCACGCAGCAGCACGGCCTGGTCTTGCGCGCTCAACCGTGTTGCAATCGCCTGAGCCAGCGGCACATCCGCCCCCTGCGCCGCAGCACCCAGGCGCTTCTTGCCGCGCGGCGTGATCGCCAGCACAGACTGGCGGGCATCGGCCACGCTGACGCTGCGCTCTACCCATCCCTCGGCCTCCAGCTCGGCCAACAGGCGGGTCAGTGATTGCAGCTTGACACCCTCGCGTCGAGCCAACTCGGTGGGCGTCATGGCGCCACCGCGGTACAACTGTCCCAGCACGCTGAGCATGGCCACCGGCAGGCCATCGTGTTGCATGCCGGTGCGCAAATGGCGGGAGAGGTGCATCACCGCAGCGCGCAATTGCACGGCACAGGCGGTGGAGTCAAAGGGTTTGGTAGGCATGGTAATTAGTAAGATAGTGCGTAGTAATTTAATATTACGCTACTTCTTACTAATTTGCAAGATACCGGGCAGGCAAGCCCGGCACCCAGCCATGGGCTTACACGACCGATTGTTCGGGCTGCGCAGCAACAACCACGGGCACAGCGGCCCCAAACCGGCGCTTGAACCAGCGCGGCAGATTGTCCAAGTAGGTGTAAAGCACCGGCACCACGACCAGCGTCAACAAGGTGCTGGTGAGCAGCCCGCCAATCACCGCCCTGCCCATGGGCGCTTGCGCCTCGCTTCCCTCGCCCAGACCAATGGCCATGGGCAACATGCCGAACACCATGGCCAGCGTCGTCATGATGATGGGCCGCAGCCGCACCTGACCGGCGCGCAGCACGGCGTCGTGCTGGCTCAGGCCTTCGCGCTGCGACTGGTTCGCAAAGTCCACCAGCAAAATGGCGTTCTTCACGACCAGCCCCATCAACATGATGAAGCCGATGATGGAAAACAGGTTCAGCGTGGAGCCGGTCAATATCAACGCCGCCATCACGCCCACCAGCGTAAACGGCAGCGACGCCATGATGGCAACTGGTTGCAAAAAGCTGGCGAACTGCGACGCCAGAATGAAATAGATGAAGATGACCGCCAACACCATGGCAACCGTGGCGGCGGCCCCAGCTTCATCGTTTTGCTCGGCCTCGCCCTTGATGTCAAAGCGGTAGCCCTGCGGCAACGTGATGGCTTGCACCACCTTCTTCACTTCCTTGGCCACATCACCCGTGGGGCGGCCTTCCACATTGGCATAGATACCGACGCGGCGCTCCAGGTTCTGGCGCTTGATGACCTGCGGGCTGGTGGATGGAATGAACTCCACCACCTGGCGCAGTGGCACCATCACAGGTGTGCCATTGGCATCGACCTTGTTGGTGGAGATGTACAGGTCGCCCAGGTCCGACAGCTTCTGCCGCCCCGAGCGTGGCAACTGCACATTCACCTCGTAGTTTTGCCCGTCGGGTGCCAGCCAGTTGCTGACCTGGTCGCCATTGACAAAGGGGCGCAACGCGCTGCCCACACGCTCCAGTGACAAGCCCAGATCGCTGGCCACGGCCTGGTTGACCTTGATGACGACGGCAGGGTTGGCGGCCTCCAGACTGTGCTCCAGGTCCACCACACCTTTGACGGCGCGCACCTTGGTCATGATCTCTTCGAGCAGCTTGGGCAAGTCGTCGGACGCGGGGCCGATCAGGTTGATCCAGATCGGCTTGTTGAAGCCCACCGACGGCTCGATGCCGGGGATGCTTTTGAGTCGCTGGCGCACCGCGTTTTCCACCTCAGTCTGGCTGCGACGTGCGGTCGTGCGTTTGTCCACCAGCTTGATCAACAGTTCCGCCTCGTTGCGGTTGTTGCCGCCCACCGTCGTGCTGACCAGCGCGATTTCGGGGAAGGACTTGATGGCTTCCTCCACCTGCAGCACTTTGTTGTTGGTGTACAGCAGGCTGGTGCCCACCGGTGTCTTGATCTTGAGGTTGAAAACACCCTCGTCCGTCTTGGGCATGAATTCGCTGCCCACCATAGGCACCAGGCCCAGGCTGCCGGCAAACACCGCCGCCGCAATCGCCAGGGTGGTCTTGCGCCGCGCTAGCGTGCGCTCCAGCAGGCGGCCGTAGACGCCGTGCAGCCAGTCCACGCGGTGCTCCACACGCTCCATCAAACGGCCCAGCCACGGCGCCCAACTAAAGCGCGATTCGACCGGGTCTTTCCACACCGACGACAGCATCGGGTCCAGCGTGAAGCTGACGAACAACGACACCAGCACAGCCACGGTGACCGTGATGCCGAACTGGAAAAAAATCTTGCCGATGATGCCGCTCATGAAGGCCACCGGGATGAACACCGCGCAAATCGCCATCGTCGTGGCCAGCACGGCCAGGCCAATCTCTTGCGTGCCGTCGCGCGCGGCGGTGACATGGTCCTTGCCCATGCCCACGTGGCGCACGATGTTCTCGCGCACCACAATCGCATCGTCGATCAGCAGGCCGATGCACAGCGACAAGGCCATCAGCGTGACCGAGTTGATGGTGAAGCCAAAGGCATACATGGCGATGAAGGTAGACACGACCGAGATCGGCAGCGTGATGCCGGTGATGATGGTGCTGCGCCACGAGTGCAAAAACAGAAACACGATCAGGATGGTCAGCATGCCGCCTTCGATGATGGTGTGCTTGACGCTGCTCAGCGAATTTTTGACGAAGCTCGCGTTCTCGGCAATGGAGCGAATCTCCACATCGGGCGGCAGCTGCTTGCGCAGGCCCTCCACGGCCTTGGCCACGTCCTCACCCACAGCCACTAGGTTGGCGTCTTGCGTCTTGAACACGCTGACGGTCAACGCCGGTTGGCCGTTGACGCGGCCTATGGATTGCTCTTCGCGCTCGCCATCGGTGATGGTGGCCAACTGGTCCAGCGTGACGGCCGTGCCAGCGCGGCGTGCCACGATGATGTGTTTGAAGGCCTCCACACTCTTGAGCTTGCCCTCCACCCGCACCAGCTGTTCTTGCTCGGTGGCGCGCAGCGAACCGGCGGGCATGTCCTGGTTGATCTGGCGGATGGCGTTGACGACCTCGTCCACACCGATCTGGTAGGCCAGCATCTGCTGCGGTTTGAGCGACACCGACACCTGGCGCTGCACCGCACCGCCCAGCGTGACCTGGCCCACGCCCGACACGCCCTGCAAGCGCTTGACGATCTGCTGGTCGGCAAAGGTGGACAACTCGCGCTTGCTGCGCGTCTGCGACAAGATGCCGAAGGTGGCGGTGGGCTGGGCGTTGTCAAACTGGCCGCGCACGATCAGCGGGTCCTTGGCATCACGGGGGAAGCCAGGGCGTATCTGCGCCACCTTGTCGCGCACATCCTGGATCGCCTTGGTCATGTCGGTGGACAGCGCAAATTCGGTCCAGATCTCGGCCCGCCCTTCCAGCGAATTGGTGAAGATGTTGCGCACGCCGTTGACGGTGTTGATGGCCTCTTCCAGTGGCTTGGCCAGGTCGGCCTCCACCTGCTCGGGCGAGGCGCCGGGGTAGCGCACCTGCATCCACACGCCGGGCACCTGGATGTCGGGCATCTGCTCCACGCCCAGGCGGTTGTAGGAGATAACGCCCAGCACCATCAGGGCCAGCATGACCATGGTGGCGAATACGGGCTGGTTGATACTGGTCTTGGTAATCCACATGGTCGTGCTCCTGTGTCTACAAATCAGGAGGGCTTGGCCGCGCTGGACGCCGCGCCCGCCGGTGCGCTGGCCGCCGTGCTGTTGCGCACAACCGCTGGCGCGCCGACCTTCAAGCTGCCCATGCGCACACGCACTACGTCTGCGCCCTGGGCCAGGCCACTGCTGATTTCGCTCAGACCATTTACCTCGTCCCGCGCACCGAGCTTCACCGCGTGCTTGGCCAGCTTGCCGCCCTCCACCGTGAACACATAGGACTGGCCGGCCTCTTCAAACAAGGCCGTGTTGGGCACCACTGGCACGGGTGCGGACTGGGACAGCGTGATCTGCCCCTGGGCAAACATGCCGCCGCGCAGCAGGTCGTTGCCATTGGGCACGGCCACAAACAGCTTGATGGCGCGCGAGCCCGCCTCGGCCACGGGGTTGATGCGTTCCACCTTGCCGTCAAACTGGCGTTCACCAAAGCCATCGACCTTGAAGCGCACCGTCTGCCCCAACGACACACTGGCGATGTCAGATGCCGGCACAGTCGCCTCCAGTTCCAGGCGGGACAGGTCGACCACGGTGACCATGGGCGCGTCGGGCAACACGCGCTCCCCACCGTTGACCATGCGCTTGGCCACCATGCCGTTGATGGGCGACCGCACTACGGCGTCATCCAACGCCTTCTTGGCCAACTGCACCTGGGCATCGGACCAGCGCACGGCGGCCTCGCTGCCCTGGTAGGTGCTGTGCAATTGGTCAAAGGCATTTTGCGAAATGAAACTTTGCTTGAGCAAGGCCTGGTTGGCGTCGCGGTTGCGCTCGGCAATGGCCAGTTTGGCGCGCCGCTCGGCCTGCTCGGCCTGGGCCGCGTCCAGCCGGGTGCGCAGATCGGTGGTGTCCAGTTCGGCCAGCACTTCGCCCTGCTTCACAGCCTGGCCTTCACGCACCAGCACCTTGCGCACCTCGCCCGCCACAGTGGCCTTGACGATGGCCTGGCTCAGCGGCGACAACGTGCCCGAGATGGCGCTCGTGCGTACCAGCGGCTGCAGGGCCACGGTGGCGATGTCGCTGGGGACGAATTCCAGCGTCACTGGCGGTGCGTTCTTCTTGGCGTCTTGCGCAGCGCTGGCGGATGAATTCTTTGAGATAAAAAATGCGGAGGCACCACCTATCACCACCGCAGCGGTCAGCGCGATCCACACCAGCTTGCGGCGTGCGGGGTTGCGGTTGTTGGATAAAAAGGCCGGGTTCTGCATAGTGTTGTCCTGCTGTGGGCCTCTGGCGGGCCATCCGTGGTGGGGCGAGGGGTGGCAGGGTGTGCGGCCGTCGCTTTGGATTGCAAAATTGTAGGCCCGTGCCCACCCATTTGCGCATGGCCATACGCCTTTGCACCCCTGCAATTGCCGCATTTGCGATAAACGCCCCCATTGGCCCGATGAACAGCACGTTGTGTGTGCTGAACGGCGCCATCGGCAAGTCTGTGCCGGGCATCTGTCGGGCGTGCGGCAATACCGGCTATTCTGTGGCTCCGCACCATGGCCCATCCCACGCTTATCCTCTCCCCTGCAACCGCATCGGCACGCTGTATCCGGCTGCTGTTTGCTACGCTTTTGATAGCTGCTTACGCAGATTCCGCGAGGGCTAGCGCCACATTTAACGAAGTACGCTCCGGCTACCAGCCGTCTGACACGCTGATCCTGGACCGCAATGGCGCGCTGCTGCACCGCCTGCGCACCGATGCGTCCGTGCGGCGCGGCCAGTGGGTGGCGCTAGCCGACATCTCCCCCGCGCTGCGCACGGCGCTGGTGCTGTCCGAGGACAAGCGCTTCTACGAACACAGCGGCGTGGACTGGCAAGCCGTCACCAGCGCAGCGTGGGCGAACCTGTGGAACAGCAAGACGCGCGGCGCCTCCACCATCACGATGCAACTGGCTGGCCTGCTGGACGAAGACCTGAAGCGCAGCGCTGGCGGGCGCAGCCTGATGCAGAAGCTGGGGCAGACCGCATCGGCCCAATGGCTGGAGCGCAGCTGGCGCAAGGACCAGATCCTGGAGGCCTACCTGAACCTGGTGCCGCTCAAAGGCGAGTTGGTGGGCGTGGACGCCATGAGCCAGACGCTGTTTGGCAAGGCCGCCCACGGCCTGGACGCGCGCGAAGCCGCCGTAGCCGCCGCGCTGGTACGCGCACCCAATGCCAAGCCGGCCCAGGTGACGCAACGCGCCTGCGAAGTGCTCAAAAGTCTGCAGAGCGGCCGCGCCGACTGCGAGGCGTTGGACCTGTTCACCACTGCCGTACTACAGCGGCGCGACTACACGGCCAGCGAGGGCGTTGCGCCGCATGTGGCGCGGCAATTGGTGCGTACCGGGGCGAAACAGGTGTCTATCCGCACTACGCTGAGCGCCCCGCTGCAGCGCTTCGCCGTACAAACCCTGCACCAGCACTTGCGCGAGCTATCTGGCCGACATGTGGAAGACGGTGCGCTGGTGGTGCTGGACAACGCCACCGGCGAGGTGCTGGCCTGGGTGGGTTCATCCGGCGATATCCTCAGCAACGCCGCCGACGTGGACTTTGTGACCGCACTGCGCCAGCCCGGCTCCACACTCAAACCTTTTTTATACGCCCAGGCCATTGCCGAACGCCGCATTACCGCCGCGTCGCTCTTGGAGGATTCGGGCGCGCAGATACAGACCTCGGGTGGCCTCTACATTCCGCAAAACTACGACCACCAGTTCAAGGGCTGGGTATCTGCCCGCACCGCGCTGGCCGCATCGCTCAACGTGCCGGCCGTGCGCACGTTGGTCATGGTGTCGCCGGATGCGTTCGAAAAACAGTTGGTCAAGTTCGGCCTTCCATTCAAGGAGGGTGGCGACTACTACGGCTACAGCCTGGCCCTGGGCAGCGCCGAGGTGTCGCTGCTGAACCTGGCCAATGCCTACCGGGCGCTGGGCAACGGCGGGCGCACCAGCCCCACGACGCTGGCCCTAAAGACCACGCCCGACGCCAAGCCCACGTGGCGGCCAGCCATCGACCCGCGTGCTGCCTTTATCGTCGGCGACATCCTCAGCGACACCAACGCCCGCGCCCGCACCTTCGGTACGGACAGCATCCTGGCCACTCGATTTTGGACCGCCGTGAAAACCGGCACCAGCAAGGATATGCGCGATAACTGGGCCATGGGCTACTCGCAGCGCTACACGGTGGGCGTGTGGGTGGGCAATGCCAGCGGTGCGCCGATGTGGGACGTCAGCGGTACCACCGGCGCCGCCCCCATCTGGGCCGCGGTCATGAACTACCTGCACAAGACCGAGCCCAGCCGCGCGCCCAAGCCCCCTGCAGGTCTGGTCCTAATGCCCGTGCAGTTTGCCGCCCCTGGCAGTAAAGCCGATACGGCCCCACCGCTAGAGGCCACGCGTGCCGAGTGGTTTGTGCAAGGTACGCAACAAGCGTCATTTGCTATTCATTCAGGAGCGATATCGGTATATGCGACGAGGGCTAGAGGCCAGAATGACTCAAATGCACCAGACAAGCAGGCGGCCCGCATCACCGCCCCAACCACTGGCACCATCATTGCGCTGGACCCTGATATTCCGCCCAACCGACAGCGCGTGAGCTTTGTGGCCGACGGTACCAACCTGCGCTGGGTGATGGATGGCAAACCGTTCGCCAAGGGCGCAAATGCCCAATGGCTGCCCTGGCCGGGCCGGCATGTGGTGCAGATCGTGGACGCTAGAGGCGCGGTGCTGGACGAGGTGCGCCTGGAGGTGCGCGGGGCCGGGGTGGTGATGGGCAAACGCTGACGTGGCGCACGCGCACCACCCTGCAAAACGGGAACCGAAGTTCCCGTTTGGATGCAGATATCAGCTGAACTTTTAGGCAGCAGCCAGATGGCCACCCAACGACACTGCATAGGCTTCGCTGTCGGTCCAGCTGGCTTCGGACAACAACTGATAAGTATTGCCATTGAAAGTGGCGGTGTCCGTCACGCTGATTGCGTTCGCGGCGCCACCGGCCAGAACGCTAGCCGCAATGGCAGCTTTAACAAAATTCTTGAACATGGAATTCCCTTTGGTCAGTAAAAAATTAAAGCACCACGATTAACGCTTTAGTGTCTCGATGCAAAGCTGTAGCCTTCTTGTAACGATAGTCCGTTTGGACTAGTCGGTTGACGCCCGACGGTAGCCTTTTGGGGCGTAAAAACCCCGACAGCCTGAGGGGTGACAAGGGTCTATAGTCAACCGCACAGGCGCTTGGGCTTGCCGTAAAAATAAGCATGAGGTAGACCTTGAACTCCAAAAAAACCCCTGCTCGTGCAGCCCTTCGCGGCGGCCCTG
Source organism: Rhodoferax sp. (assembly GCF_025356155.1). Lineage (GTDB taxonomy): Bacteria > Pseudomonadota > Gammaproteobacteria > Burkholderiales > Burkholderiaceae_C > Allorhodoferax. Next base: position 8,236 of record NZ_JANXUQ010000248.1, read on the forward strand.
ATCGGACTGGGCACCTTTGCCTGCACAGAAGACGGTGTCTCCAAAACGGCTGCCGTTCTTGGGCAGTCGGTCGCGCTGACCGGATCAACGCCGCCGGTGGCGTTAATGCCCGCACGATCGAGCTGGTCACGCTGGACGATAGCGGCACTCCAGCCAATAACGTGATGTTTTTCGCACCCATGGCGGCGGCTGATGAATTTCGCCGTTCGCTGCGCCCCAATGTCTACTCGGTGCGTCCTGCGTATGCCGAAGAGGCCACTGCCATCACCCGCCACGCGGAAACACTCCCTGAATCGATCCTCGTCATCAGCGATCCAGCGGGCGGCGCTGCGGCCATCAAAGATTTGCGCAACCGGCAATTCCGCGGACCGATTTATGGTTTCTCCAACACGGGCGAAAGTCTGTTGGCCGAGCTGCCGGGGCCTGTGGGTGCCGGTGTGGACGTTGCGCGCGTTATGCCCAAGAGCGACAGCGCCAAGTTCGCGCTGGTGCGCGAGTTGCAGGCCGACCTGGCCGCCGCCAAGTTGGGCGTCATCGATTCGCTGGGCCGCGTGCGCGAATAACCTACCACCCTTCATGCCCGCTACCCTCGGCTATGCCCTCTTTCCGACCGCGTTGGGCCACTGCGGCATTGCGTGGAGCGCACAGGGGTTGACTTGCGTGCAACTGCCCGAAGCGGACGAAGCAGCAACCCGCGCGCGCATGGTGCGCCGGCATCCCCAATGCCACGAGGCGGCGCCGCCACAGCACGTACAAGAAGCTATCGCAGCCGTGACCGCACTGCTGCTCGGCACACCACCTGAGCCCGTTGATTTGACCCATCTGGTGCTCGACATGGACGGCGTGCCGCCGTTTCACCAACGGGTCTATGCGCTGGCACGCCAAATACTGCCGGGTGAGACACGCACCTATGGTGAGCTGGCCCGGCAACTGGGCGAACCCGGCTCTGCGCGTGCCGTAGGCCAAGCCCTGGGGCACAACCCCTTTGCGCCAATTGTGCCCTGCCACCGCGTCTTGGCCGCCGGTGCGCGCGCGGGTGGTTTCTCGGCGACAGGTGGAGTCAGCACCAAGTTGCGCATGCTGCTGACCGAGCGGGCGGAGTTCGATGGGCCGGGCCTGTTTGACGCGTAGCCGATCTCACCACACGGTGTAGATCTGCCCGGTCTGCAGACCGTCCACACTGCGTGCATACGCCAGCGCCACACGGGCAACAGGTGCTGGCTCAAAGCCGACAAAGTACGGGCCAAACGTGGGCATGGACTCCTGCAGCACCGTGGGGCTGACCGCGTTGAGGCGAATGCCGCGCGGCAGCTCAATCGCCGCGCCCACGACAAAACCTTCGATGGCCTTGTTGACCGTCGCCGCGCTGGCGCCGTTGCGAATAGGCTGCGCGCCCACAATGCCACTGGTCAGTGTGATGGAGCCACCGTCATTCAGGTACTTTTGCCCGGCAAAGACAAGCTCCACCTGGCCCATCAACTTGTCGTTCAGGCCGAAGCGAAACTGCTCTGTGCTCATCTCACCCAAAGGACCGAAATGCACATCGCCCACGGTGGCGACAATAGCATCAACCTTGCCGACTTTCTGCAGCAGCGCCTCAACACTGGCGGGCTGCGTGAAATCCACCGGGTGCGTGCCGCTGCTGCGGCTGGCCGCGATCACGGTGTGGCGCGTGGCAAGCTCTTTAACGACGGCGTTTCCGATGGCGCCCGTGGCACCGATGATGAGAACTTTCATGGCTATTCCTTTTGATTGAACATGCCGATGTGGCATAGAAGGAATTGTTGATTAAATTCATTAAGGAATAAATACCCTATCATTTACTTCATTATTAACCAATAGTTTGTAATATATGGACCGCTTCGAGAGCATGGCCGTGTTTGTAGCCACGGTAGACAAAGGCAGCCTGCGTGCGGCGGCCGATGCCTTTGGTATGTCAGCCCCCATGGCCGGAAAACACATACGCCATTTGGAAGAGCGCCTGGGGGCGCGTCTGCTGACGCGCACCACACGCCGCCAAAGCCTGACCGAGATTGGGCAGGCCTACCTGGACCAGTGCCGCGTCATCCTTGAGCAGGTGCGTGCCGCGGAGTCCTGCACACAAGCGCTGCGCAGCACCGCGCGCGGCAAGTTGCGCATCAATGCACCGGTGACCTTTGGCTCGGTGATGCTGGCACCGGTGCTGACGCAATTCCTGACGCAAAACCCCGAGGTGCAAGTCGAATTGACGCTGAACGACCGCGTCATCGACCTGGTGGATGAGGGTGTGGACGCGGCCATACGTATAGGCCTTCTGGCCGACTCGAGCCTGGTGGCGCGACCGCTCAAGCCCTACGGCATGGTGATTTGTGCTGCACCGTCTTACCTGCTGCGCATGGGCACGCCCCAACGCCCGGACGACTTGGTGGACCACCAGTGCCTGGGTTTTACACACTGGTCACGCAAAGGTGGCTGGACGCTGGGCCGCAGCGACACACCACCGCGCGGCTGGCCCGTCAGCCGCTTCCAGTCCAACAACGGCCTAGCGTTGCGCATGGCCGCGCTGGAAGGCTTTGGGATTGTCATGCAATCGTCGGTAATGCTCAATGGTGATGTGGCGGCCGGGCGGCTGGTGGAGATACTGCAAGACCACCGGCCACCGCCCCATCCCATGCATTTGATTTATCCAAAAGACAGGCAGCCCGTGCCCAAGCTAAGTCGTTTTGTCGACTTCATGCTGGCCCATTTTGGTGTGTAAAAATGCGCCACACTGCGCTTACGCTTACCCATTGCGCAACTGCGTAGAAGAATCGTGCCCGCCAGTTTAGTAGAAGAAGCCATAGCTATGGTGTCTGCGGATGCACGTTGAACACCATCGAATGCAACTCACACCACACTAGGTTGTCGCACTATTTTCAGGCGCCGCCACATCGCTAAGAGCTGAAGTCCCATGCTTCTGGGCACTCTGCCATACCGCGCTATGGCCTCACCCTCAAACGGCACATTCAGCTCCCAGGTCGCCGGATAGTTATCAACCTCTTGCGTCAAGTAGCTTAGCGCCCGGGTTGTCTCCGGCGCGACTATGTCCAAATGCCGGTCATTTAAAAAGATGGACATGGGATTGACGCTGGCAATATCGCCTCTAACCGTGACCTCGGCACATGCGGGCATCAGGTTGCCTTTGCGCAACTTGGAATTTGCCGCGACAACAAACTGCCCAAACTCACGCTTTGGAATGGACGTCAACAGGGTCGGGCGTACAAATGATTCGTCCTCTCCTTCGGCGCCATCTTCCCCTATAGCCCACTCCCAAATGGGGTAAACCGCAAAGTCCTCGCGGGTTACCTGATAAACCGTTTTGCGGGTCGAGAGGCTTGAGGTCATGGCTAGGCTCCTACGCGAGATATGGAAATTACGTTTACTTCAAGGCTTTGAGTACGGCTTCAAACTGGGTTTTGATCGACTTGTCATGCGCAGTGACAGGCGGGACCTGCCGGTCCACGCCCAGCAACGTGTACACCGCCATCTGCGCTGCGCGCACCGAGTATTCGACGGTAAACACTACGTCGTCCGCGATCTCCACAAACTGGCTGATAAAGGCCAGGTTTTTGGAGGTGGCAGGTACCGGTAAAGGCCGGTCACTGTAGGCGCGCGGCATGAACATACTCGTGATGTACGGCATGCGACAGGGGATGCAGTTGGCGTGTTCCACCACATCGGCATCAAAACGCAGGTGGCCACACAGCTCTTGCAAGATCTGCGCACCGCTGCACTCGGCCATCGGCTTGGCTACAAAGTTGCCAATACGATCCGGGAACAGTGCGTAACCCCAGAACACCTGCACATCTGCTGGCTGGTTCATAAAGTGGGGCTGGCGCGCCAACACGATAGACATCAACCAATTCGAATCTTTGAAGGTCACCAGGCCGCCGGTGCCAGCCACGTTGCCGCTGAACTGCTGCATCTTGTCAAAGAACGCCGTGTCTTTAAGGGTGACCGTGAAAGACTCCCATGACGACTCGGCAATGCTGCTGTTAAAGGCTGCAGGGTTGCCGAACTCGGGGTGGCCGACTGCCAGTTTTTCCCACAAGGCCCAGCCACCGCTATCCAGCTTGGTTAGTGGCGCGGGGGCACGGTGCATGCTGCCCAGGCTGGACGCATCGGTCATGGAACCGTTTTGAAAGAATACAAAATCACCCGCATCCACGGCCGTGCGTGTCGGTCCGCTGGCGTGCAGACTGTGGATGGCCGTCACGACAAACTTGTCGTCTTGCATGACGTGCTCCAGGTCGGTGACCTTGCATCCCATGGAAAATTGCACGCCCTGGTGTATTAACCATGCTTGCAAGGGACGCACCATGGAGTCGTACTGGTTATAGACGGTGCGTTTAACGCCACCCAGCGTTTCAATGCGCGAAAACTCCAGCATGAAGCGGTGCAAGTAGCGTTTGAATTCCACCGCGCTGTGCCAGGGCTGAAACGCAAATGTGGTGGCCCACATATACCAAAATTCGGTCTCAAAGAAGGATGGTGACAACCAATCGGTAATCTTGGAGGTGCCCAGTGATATCTCGTCCGCGTTGCTGAGTTTGAGTAGTTCGAGGCGGTCGCGCATCGAAAAACCCATGGACTCCACCGGCACCTTGGCCCTTCGGCAATCCACCAGTCGCGCCTGCGAGTGGGCCCGGTTCTGCTCGTTGAAAGTGACCGTCTCTTCAAACACTGAACGGCCAGGATTCTGCAGCGAGGGGATGGACTTGAACAAGTCCCAGGTGCACTCGTAGTTGTCGGTGGTGAGCATGCGCCCGCCACGCAATGAGTAGCCGGCCTCTGGGTCTCCCGCACCATCCAGACTGCCGCCCAGAAGAGGTGATGCCTCCAGAATGTGAATGTTGGCGCCTGGTATGCGCGCATCGCGGATCATGAACGCAGCGGCGGCCATGGAACCAATGCCGCCGCCTATCAAATACGCTTTGGTCCTGGTGTTGGATGGGGTGCTGGCGGACATGGCTAACCTTTATCGTGAACACATGGATGTGTTGGCGCTGCCAGAAAGAGCAGCGCGGTGGTCCATGGTGATCAAAAACCAGGATTGCTTCTGTGCGTTATGCCGCTTAACGCGGCTGCGCCGCAATACGCTCCATGAAACGCCAACCCGGGTGCAACAATTCGGGTACTTCAAGCCCCTCATACGGCCCCCGATCCACAAAACCGGCCGCAACATAGATGCGCTGGGCCGACTGCATGAAGGGTGCCGAATCCAGGCAAACATGGAGGTAGCCAAACGTGTGAGCATCGGTCAGCAGCCTGTGGAGGATGGACTGACCCAGATTCATCCCGCGAAATGTTGGACGCACGTAAATGCGTTTAATCTCGCCCACTCCCTCACCCAGTGGTCGCAGACCGCCCATGCCGGCCAGATCACCGTCTACATAAACCAAATAGAACGCACCACGCGGCGGTAGCTCTCCGCACACCTTGTCCATGACACCAGCCACATATTCGGCGACGTCCATACCCAAAAGGGCTTGTGAAGTCAGTCCAAATGACTTCTCGATACCCGCAGTCACCCACGCCATGTATTCAATGTTGATGCGAAGAATCGCATCGCGGTGGGCGATGGGGCTCGCCAGGGTGAATGTGACATTGTTTGGCATAACTTTAGGCGGTCAGCACATAGACAGCGAGCACCTGCCAAGGTTTGGTATCTTCCTGCTCGATGATATGAACGGTTGGAAACACCAGGCGGACGGTCTCGGGTAAGCACAGCGTGTGGTCTAAGCGGCTTCTGGTCTTTGATGTTTCGAGTACCCAGAATGTATTCGCGCAAGGTGCGAAACTCTTTTGAATCACATCCACCCGCTTGCGCACGTCGTCTATGGCAGTGGCCGGATGCATGGGCACATACATGCTGAGTTGGCGTCGGATGGTGGACATTAATTCAAAGAAAAAGGCCGTCAGATGGTTAATCTTAGCGGCCTTTGTCGGTCAGTATGGTGGAGCTGGGGGGATTTGAACCCCCGTCCGCAAGCCTTCTTCGAACAGTTCTACATGTGTAGCCGTCTGGTTTAAGTCTCGCCTTTTACATCGCGCAGTGGCACGCTATGCAAAACGCCAGTAACCTATTTTCTCGACCCACCCTAAGTCACCCAAGGCGGGCCCAGCCGAATGAAATTACCCCACAGCCTGGACGACCCGACCTTGCGATCTGACCACCCTTGCCCAGCCTATCGGCTTGCTGTTGTGAGGCTCACGCGCAATTAAGCGGCGAGTGCGAAACGTTCGTCGTTTGCAGTTAGTTTTTTTCTGCTGTTTTACGAGGTGACAGAACCTCGACATGCCCTGCTGCGCGTCCGAACCCACGTCGAAACCAGTGCAGCCCCAGCCTTCTATTTTAGGCGTTTACTAACAATTGCAAGAGCCCAAGCGGTGAATTAATCTCAGCATGCGCTCCCCAAGCTTGGATTTCCGTCTTTTTTCCGAGATAACCATAACTTGCAGAAACGGTCTTCATACCAGCGGCCAACCCAGCCACTATGTCACGCTCGTCATCGCCTACATATATGCATCGCTCCGCCGGTACGCCCAGCCTGCGCGCCGCTTCTAGCAAAGGGGCAGGATGGGGCTTGGCATGCGGCGTGGTGTCTCCGCTCACAATGGCACCCGCGTTGAGAAACAGGGGCATGGCGCGGGTCAGCGGATCGGTAAAACGGGAAGACTTGTTGGTCACCACGCCCCAAGGGAGTTGTCTGTGTTCAAGTTGGGCGATCAATTCTTGAACGCCGTCAAACACAACGGTGCGCTCAGTCATGCAGGCCGCATAGTTGGAAAAAAACTCTTCCCGCATCACGTCATAACCGGGATCGTCCACACCGATGCTAAAGGCAACTTCCAGCATGCCGCGGGCACCAGCGCCAGCCATGTGCCGATAAGAAACCAACGGTAAAGGAGGCATTCCACGCGCAACGCGCATTTGGTCTGCGGCCGCGCCCAAGTCGGGCGCACTATCAATCAGGGTTCCATCCAAATCAAACAGGATGGCTGCAATATTCGAAAAATACACGGTAGTTAACAACTCTAGACGGGTTTTTGGGTGGCAAAGAGATAGTTGACGCTGGTGTCCTTGCTCAAGGAGTAACGCGTCGTCAGCGGGTTGTACTCCAAACCGCTGGACTGTCGGACGTCCAAATCGGATTGGCGGCAGAATCCTGCCAATTCACTGGGCCGTATCATTTTGGCGTATTCATGGGTGCCACGTGGCAGCATATTGAGGAGGTATTCAGCCCCCACGATGGCCAAAATAAATGACTTGGCGTTGCGGTTGAGCGTGGAAAAAAACACCCAGCCGCCGGGTTTGACCAGATCTGCACAGGCCTGCACCACAGAAGAGGGATCGGGTACATGTTCCAGCATTTCCATGCAGGTCACCACGTCAAACGAAGCGGGAACTTCAACAGCCAAACCCTCAACGCTGACCTCACGGTAGGCAATATTAGGTGTATGCGCCTCGAGGGCATGCAATTGAGCGATTTTGAGTGCCTTTGTAGACAGATCTATGCCCAATACCTCCGCAGCACCACGGCGGGCAATGGAATCAGCCAAAATGCCGCCGCCGCAGCCCACATCCAGGGCGCGCAAGCCTGATAGCGGGCAAATGGAATGGATCCAGTCCAACCGCAGCGGATTGATCATGTGCAGCGGGCGGAATTCACTGTCCATATCCCACCAGCGGTGGGCCAACTCGGAAAACTTGGCCAACTCGGCCGGATCTGCATTCAAGGTGGTGTTGCTCATGCCCCAATTATGAACACTTTGGGTATGCAATACGCCAACGGGCATTGGTATTGCGCACCATATTCGTTCAGGCAACAAAAAACCCGCCGGAGCGGGTTTTTTGAAGTTGGTCGAAACCGGTCCAATTACTTGGTGGTACGTGTACCCACAACTTCGATTTCAACACGGCGGTTCTTGCTACGGCCTTCGGCTGTCTTGTTGTCAGCAACGGGTTGCTTTTCGCCCTTGCCTTCAGTGTAGACACGGCTCTTTTCAATGCCTTGGGACACAAGGTAGGCCTTGACAGCTTCAGAACGCTGAACAGACAGCTTCTGGTTGTAAGCATCGGTACCGACCGAGTCAGTGTGACCCACGGCGATGATGACTTCCAAGTTGATGCCTTTGACCTTACCGGCCAGATCGTCCAACTTGGCTTTGCCTTCAGGCTTCAGCACGGATTTGTCAAAGTCAAAGAATGCGTCAGCGGCGTAAGTTACCTTGCTTGCCACTGGAGCCGGTGCTGGTACTGGAGCGGGTACTGGTGTTGGCGCTGGAGTTGGAGCAACCGGAGGAGGTGCTGGCGCAGGAGGGGGTGCTGGAACGATGTATCCATCGCAGCCAGGAGCAGCAGTTGCTGGCGTCCAGGCGCTGTCACGCCAGCATTCGCCAAAATTGTTCTTCCAAACTTCACCGGACGAGCTCTTCCAGTTGTGGATTTCTTGTGCACCGGCTGCGGTGGCGAGCACTACAGCAGCGAGGGCGATTGCTACTCGATTCAATTGTTTCATGGCGTTCCTTTTGCGTAACAAACTGCAGCATCGCTGCGAATAATTTTAGGGACGCCCCAAATAGGGACGTTCAGGCCATTGTGCCATACCGGAACGGCATCTTTTGGCAGCTATTGCATAGTCCTGCGCACAATTGGCCCGATTGTTGCCATCTAACGACATCTGGCGCGCCGTAGAATCGCAGGTTGTCCCAGACACAGCCTTAAGCCATACATGACCCAGTTCGCAAAAGAAACTCTGCCCATCAGCCTTGAAGAGGAAATGCGGCGCAGCTACCTCGATTACGCTATGAGCGTGATTGTGGGCCGCGCGCTCCCCGATGCGCGCGACGGCCTGAAGCCCGTACATCGCCGCGTGCTGTTTGCGATGCATGAGCTCAACAATGACTGGAATCGCGCTTACAAAAAGTCTGCCCGTATCGTTGGTGACGTGATAGGCAAATATCACCCACATGGCGACCAGTCTGTCTACGACGCCATCGTTCGCTTGGCGCAGGATTTTTCCATGCGCCACATGCTGGTGGATGGACAAGGCAACTTCGGCTCAGTGGATGGCGACAACGCTGCCGCCATGCGGTATACCGAAATCCGCTTGGCCAAGATCGCACACGAGCTCCTTGCCGACTTGGACAAGGAAACCGTAGATTTTGGTCCCAACTACGACGGCTCCGAAAAAGAACCTCTGGTTTTGCCCACCCGCTTGCCCAATCTGTTGATCAACGGATCGGGTGGCATCGCGGTTGGTATGGCAACCAACATCCCGCCCCACAACCTCAATGAAGTGGTGGACGCCTGCTTGCATCTATTGAAGAACCCTGAAGCCTCCATAGATGAATTGATGGAAATCATTCCGGCGCCCGACTTCCCCACCGCCGGCATCATCTACGGCATCAATGGCGTCAAAGACGGCTACCGCACCGGTCGCGGCAAGGTGGTCATGCGCGCACGATGCCATTTTGAAGATATCGACAAAGGCCAGCGCCAATCCATCATCGTGGATGAGCTGCCCTACCAGGT